>JAHEBS010000012.1 GCA_024642145.1 Marivivens sp. | reverse complement strand
GGCGGCCCAGCTTGCCAAGGATCTTCTTGACCTCGTCGCGCAGTTCGGCCGAGTGCAGCAGGAAGCTGCGGATTTCCTTGTAGTTGCCAAACGAGGTGCCGCAATGAACCAGCGGATAATAGGTGCCCACCGGCAGGCCTTCGGCCTTGGACGAGACATAGGCCTGATGGAAGTTGCGCAAGAACACAGCCGCCAGCGACACGACGTTGCCGATCCCCGAACCGTGATAGTTCCACGCCGTGCAAGAGGTCTGGTCGGTCTCGTCGAGATATTTCAGGCCCAGCTGGTTCTGGATCCACAGCACCGAGGTCGGATAGCCGGGAATATTGCCGCATTGGCCGCAGGACTTGTGGTGCCAGAGGTTGTTGGTCGGGATCTTCTTGTCCCAGCCATAAAGCGTCTTGGCCATGACGGGTTCATTGTGTTCGCCCACGCGATGGACAACGATCTCGCCGTCCTTCTCAAGCTGCCACATGATGTCACGGACATCCTCTTTACGCTCTTTCGAGGTCAGAAGCGCGCGTTTGTCGATCTTGGCCTCGACCCAGTCGGTCGCGCGGCGCGCATCGGCCGCGCTGAGGTTCGAAGGCTTCCATTCGGCACCAAAGCCGCCGAAGGCACCACGGGTATCGTTGTCAGAATTTTCGGCCATTGCCGTCTCCTCCCCTGACTGATGTGGACCGCTCAGGGTCTCACGCGTCGTCGTCGTCCTCGTCGTCGTCCTGCTCTTCGAGCCACTCTTCCCACTCTTCGCGCTTTTCATCCATCACGTCCTGAACGACGTCGAAGAGGTTCTCGTCCACGGCCTCAAGCTGGTCGAGAACGCCGGTTGCTTCCCAGATCGTGTAAAGCTCGACCGAGGTGCGCAGGTTCACTTCCCATGCGGTATCAAGCGTGTGCATCGTGGGCATCGGGATGGCCTTGCGCAGGATCATCAGCGGCGCATCGACCTTGGCCACGTTGGGCCCCCAATCGGGAAAGGCCTCTTTGGTGATCATGTTGGGCGCAAGCTGGTTGCCGGTGGAAACCACCTTCAACAGCACGCGGCTAAAGGGCCGCAGCACTTCCTTGGCCGATTCCATCTCGTGCTTGATGGCGACCTCGCGCATGATCATCACCAGACCGCCGGGCGAGTTTTCAAAGGGACAACGCGCCGCGCAGGTATAGCACTGGGCGCAGGCCCAGATCTTTTCCTGCATGGCATCGTAGATACCCTCGAGATTTTCGGTCCAGACCAGCTGGATGATCTCGCGCGGGGAATAGTCGTAGTAATGCGCCGATGGGCAGGTCGCGGTGCAGATGCCGCAGTTCAGACAGCCGTGGATCTCGTGGTCATAGACGGCGTGGCTGCGGATATCCTCGAAGATCTCTTCCAGCTTTTCACGCGAAATCTCGTTCCCGCTGGAAACAGGGTCGGCGATCTGCGGATTGACATGAGCGTTCATGAGCGTCCCCTCCCCGGACGGCCAGAAAGTGTCAGTAAGTCAGCACCTTCGCGTCGTCGTCTTCCATGATCGATTCGATGACATGCGCACCGCCCACAATACCCTCGCATTCGGGGATCAGGTCGTCGGCGGTCATGTCGAAAAGATCGAGATTGGGCGAGCAGCAATAGAACTTGGCCCCCGCGTCATGCGCATCCTTGATAAAGTCATAGACGGTCTTGGGCGACCCTTCCTTGACCACCAGTTTTTCGGCCACACCCTTTTTCATCAGGCGGCCCGCGGTGGCGGTGCAGATCACTTCGACCTCGTAATCCATCGCAGCAGCGACGGTTGCCTGAAAGAACGGCGCACCCAGTTCCTCGCCGTTGCGAGGGTCGGTGTTCACCATCACGATGATCAGTTTCGAAGCCACGTCCTAAGTCCTCCCGCGTGTTCGGTATCCGATGGGATGCCGATTACTTCCAAAATTGGTATATGTAAAAAACCGCATGTCAATTCAAAATCGCTTGCGTCGCTGTTTCGCTACATCCACCCCGCCCGCGCAACGATGCCCACCATCAGATCGGTCAGCGCCTCGGCAATGCCGACCTGAGACGCGCCCAGCGCCTCAAGTCCGCCTACCGTGTCTTCCGGCGTGTCCTCGAACTCCATGATCAAGTCCTCGCACATGCCCCGCTTCATGCCGGGATGCCCCACTATACCTAAAGAATTCGTTCCCACCGTAAAAATACGGGGGGTATCATCGGGACCTTGGGCCAAAACCTGCGCCCCTTTTGGCATGACCGGCATGTCCCTGAGGTAATAGGTCATGGGCATGGTTTGCGGCAAATGACCGCCAAGCGCCGCCGCGTCGGTCCGCGTCACGGTTTCGACCCCAAAACGCAACGGGGCGTCACGCGCGCCGCCGCCTGAGGCAACCGCCAGAATCACGGCGCCAAGCCCGATCCCCAGAACCGGTTTACCCTCGGCCAGATAGGTGCGGGTCAGACGCAATTCATGCGCCAGCGAGGGCAGGATATGGCCACTGACGATGCCGTAGGGACCGGCCCCCAAAAGCACCAGACCGTCAAAGCCTATCGAGGTCGTGGGCAGCATGCCACCGGCGGTGAAGGGCCTGAAATAGGCGTAACGGATGTTGCGGCCATCCAGATGGTCTTCCATCAGGCCAAAGTATTCCGCCTCGGTATGCTGGATCGTGCAGAGCCGCTTCACGCGCGCACCTGACGCAGATCATTGCCCATGGTCCTCGCCCTTTCCTCCGAACTGGGTCCACCATTACATTCTATTTCTTGCATGTAAATGCGCCCTGCCCCGTGTAATTTGCCCTGCCGCAAAGGAAAGCTTGCGTCACAGGTTGATCGTGGCCACGGGGAGGCCTAGTTATCCAGCATATTTCACGTCCGGAGCGAACCACATGTCCCCTGTCAACCTGCCGCGCGCCGCAACGGCCGCGCTGTTTCTCTTTGTCGCGCAGGTGGCCATGGCGCAGGACAGCGGGCCCAAGCCGCAGGTAGCGACGGTCGAGACCGCCTTGACCCAGACCGTGTCGGCCGAGGTATCGGTCACAGGCACGCTGGTGCCGCGCGAAGAGGTTCTGGTCCTGCCGCAGGTCAGCGGGTTCAAAGTGACCGAGGTTCTGGTGGACGAGGGCGATATCGTCACCGAGGGTCAGGTTCTGGCCCGCATCGAGGACGCCACGATCCGCGCCCAGCTTGCCCAGACCGAGGCCGAGGCGCGCCGCGTCGAGGCGTCGGTCCGTCAGGCCGAAAACCAGATCGGCTCGGCGCAGGCCGCGCTGACGCAGGCGCAGGCCGCGCTGGAGCGGGTCAAGGCGCTGCACCAGTCGGGGAATGCCTCGGACGCCGCGCTTGACAACGCCACCGCCGCAGAAGCCGCCGCAAGCGCCGGTGCCGCCTCGGCCGCGGATGGGCTAGAGGTCGCGCGCGCCGCGCAGGCCGCCAATGCCGCCGCACTCGATATCGCACGCATGAACCTTGCCAACACCGAAATCAAAGCCCCCGTGTCGGGCCTGATCTCGCAGCGCAATGTCCAGCTCGGTGGCACCGCCGCCGCCGCTGGTCAGCCCGCCTTCACGATCATCCGTGACAATGCCATCGAACTGCGCGCCGAAGCCATCGAGACCGAGCTTGGCCGCATCAGCGTGGGCGATGCCGTGCGCGTCAATGTGGCGGGCATCGGCGAGGTTTCGGGCATCGTGCGCACGATCGCCCCCACGGTCGATCCGACGACCCGTCTGGGCACCCTGCGCATCACCCTCAATAACGCGCCAGGCCTCAGGATCGGGCTTTTTGCTTCCGCCGATATCATCACCGACACACATGACGGGGTGACCGTTTCCGCCAGCGCCGTGATCTCGGATCAAAGCGGCGCGCACGTGCAGGTCGTGACCGATGGTGTCGTCAACGCCCGTGACGTCGATGCGGGTCTTTTGTGGCAGGGCCGACGCGAGATCGTTTCGGGGCTTGAGGCGGGCGAGGTTGTCGTGACCCGTGCCGGCGCCTTTTTCCGCGACGGTGACGCGATCGAGCCGGTAATGGCTGCCGAGGCCGCACAATGAACTTTTCAACCTGGTCCATCCGCCACCCTGTCCCGCCAATCGCGCTCTTTGTCGTTTTGGTGATCGTGGGGCTTGTCAGCTTTGTCCGCCTGCCCGTCACGCGGATGCCCAATATCGACCTGCCGGTCATTACCGTGACCATCGCCCAGCCCGGCGCCGCGCCGTCAGAACTGACTACGCAGGTGATCCAGCCGGTCGAAGCCGCGGTTTCGTCCATCGCCGGCGTGCGCCACATCTACGCCCGCGCCACCGAAGGCGTGGCCGCCGTCACGGTCGAATTCGAACTTTCGACCGACAGCGATCGGGCCATCAATGACATCAAGGACGCCGTGGCCGGTGTGCGTTCGGACATGCCGGAATCCGCCACCGAGCCCGTGATCAAACGGCTCGATGTGACCGGACAGGCG
This sequence comes from Marivivens sp., assembly GCA_024642145.1. Taxonomy (GTDB): domain Bacteria; phylum Pseudomonadota; class Alphaproteobacteria; order Rhodobacterales; family Rhodobacteraceae; genus JAHEBS01. Next base: position 23,959 of record JAHEBS010000012.1, on the reverse strand, counting down.
ATCTTGACCTATGCGGTCAGCGATCAGACCCAGTCGATCGAGGCCCTGTCCAAGTTTGTCGATGACGTGGTTTCGCGGCGGCTCCAATCGGTTTCCGCCATTGGCAAGGTCACGCGCCTAGGCGGCGCCGAGCGTCAGATTCAGGTCGAACTGGACCCTGACCGCCTGCTTGCGCAGGGGCTGACAGCGGCGGATGTCTCGCGCCAATTGCGGGCGGCCAACGTGGACCTTGCGGGCGGTCGTGGCGATCTGGCCGAGACCGAATATTCCATCCGCGCATTGGGCGCGGCCAAGACCGTCGATGACCTTGCCGCGACCGCGATCCAGATCGCGGGCGGGCGCACCATCCGGCTCGACCAGATTGGCCGCGTGATCGACGGTGCCTCGGAGGCGCGCGATTTCGCCCTGTTTGATGGCCAGCCCGTGGTTGCCTTTGGCATCTACCGTTCGTCCGGTGCCTCTGACCTTGTCGCCGCCGAGGCCGCACATGCCAAGCTCGATGAAATCGTTGCCGAATATCCTGGCATCACGCTCTCGCTGATCGAGGACACCAGTTATTACACAGAGCAAAGCTTTGACCACGCGATGGAAACGCTGTGGGAAGGCGCGCTCTTGGCCGTGATCGTGGTGCTGCTGTTCTTGCGCAACTGGCGCGCGACGATCATTGCCGCCGTGGCCCTGCCGCTCTCGGCGATCCCCACCTTCTTTGCCATGGATTATCTGGGCTTCACGCTGAACGCGATCAGCCTTTTGGGCATCACGCTGGTAACGGGCATCCTTGTCGACGACGCCATCGTGGAAATCGAGAACATCGTGCGCCACATCCATATGGGCAAGAATGCCTATGATGCGTCGATGGAGGCCGCGACCGAGATTGGCCTGACCGTGATCGCCATTTCATTCTCGATCGTGGCGGTCTTTGCGCCGGTCAGCTTTATGGGCGGCATTGCTGGCCAATATTTCAAGCAATTCGGCCTGACAGTGGCGATCTCGGTTCTCTTCTCGCTCTTGGTGGCGCGGATCATCACACCGATGATGGCCGCCTATCTGATGAAGGATCACGTCGGTCACACCGAGGTCAAAGACGGCCCGATCATGCGCGGCTTTCTGCGTGTTCTGGGCTGGACGCTGCGCCACCGTCTTTTGACGATGCTGGCGGGGCTTGGCATCTTTGCGGCCTCGATCTATTCGGCGACACTTCTGCCCACCGAGTTGATGGCCAAACCCGATACGGGCCGCGCGATCATCGAGGCCGAACTGCCCCCTGGCGCTACGCTGAGCGAAACCGAGGCGCTGGCCCAACGGCTGAATGACCAGATCATCGCCTTTCCCGAGGTCAAAAACGTCTTTACCCAAGGCGGCAGTTCCGGCGTGAACACCGCGCGGTTCTTTGTGAACTTCGGACCCTCGGACGAGCGTGAACGCTCGGCCTTTGCCATTGCCGACGATATCCGCGCCGCGCTGGAAACCACGCCCGATGTGCGCATGAGCTTTCTCAACGAGGTCGGCGGCAAGGATCTGACGATTTCCGCCCTTGGCGACAGCGAAGAATCCGCCGCCGCCGCCGCCAATATGCTGGCGCAGGGCATGTCTGATCTGTCGGGTCTGGAATCTGTCACAACTTCGGCCGCGCTGAACCGCCCCGAGTTGCAGATCCATCTGCGCCCCGAGATCGCCTCGCGCATCGGCGTAACCTCGTCCACCGTGGCCCAGACCGTGCGCATTGCCACCATGGGCGACAGCGAATCGAACCTCGCCAAGTTCAATGCGGGCGACGAGCAGATTCCGGTGATGGTCCGCCTCGAAGAAGACGCGCGTTCGAATCTGCAGAGCCTCAGCGCGCTGCGTATCCCCTCGGCTGCGGGCCCCGTGCCGCTGATGGCGGTGGCCGATGTCAATCTTTCGGTCGGCCCCTCCGAACTGTCGCGCTATGACCAGCGGTTCCAGACCGAGGTCAAGGCCAACCTGACCGAAGGCACGACGCTGGGTCAGGCCGTTGCAGCCGTCGATGCGCTGCCGCAGGCCGATAACCTGCCGCCGGGATCCGAGATCAAGGGCTCGGGCGACGCCGAGATCATGGCCGAGATCTTTTCGAGCTTTGGTCTGGCCATGGGTGCGGGCGTGATGATGGTCTATGTGGTGCTGGTGCTTCTGTTCTCGAGCTTTGTCACCCCGATCACCATCCTGCTTTCCCTGCCGCTGGCTATCGGCGGTGCGATCTTGGCGCTTTATGCAACGGGCAATGCCATTGGCCTGTCGGTTGTCATCGGTTTCCTGATGCTGACCGGCATCGTGACCAAGAACGCCATCATGCTGGTCGAATTTGCCCAGACCGCCATGGAACGCGGCATGGCCAAGACCGACGCCATCATGGAGGCCGCGCACAAGCGCGCCCGTCCCATCGTCATGACCACCGTTGCCATGACCGCGGGCATGGTGCCTGCGGCGATCTCGCATGGTGCGGGGGCCGAGTTCCGCTCGCCCATGGCCATTGCGGTCATCGGCGGACTGGTTCTGTCCACGCTTTTGTCGCTGGTCTTTGTGCCCTCGCTCTTTTCGGTGATCGACGCGCTGAAAGACCGGATGCGGGCCGTGCTGCTCTATGTCCTTGGCGGAAGACGGCAGGGGCGCAGCTAGTCGCGGGTTTCCCTTGACGGGAGGCCCACGGCACGCAATTGTATGCCGTATTCGGAATGTGTGTCGCGCCCCGCGCGCGGCCACAGCGCCGAACGGGGAGGACAATGGCGGTTTTCGTTTCGAGCGCGGTCTATCTGGAACCCGGCTACCGGGGTAACCACCCGTTGGCCATTGCGCGTCTGAAACCCGTGATCGGGCTGGTCGAGGCGCTGGGTTGGCTCGACCGCAACGATCCCCGCCAGTATGCCGAATGCCCGCCGGCCAGCCTGACCGAGATTACGGACTTTCATGATCCTGACTATGTGGCCGCCTTGCTGGCCGCCCAAGCGCGTGGCCGCGCCAGCGATGACGACCGCGCGCGCTACAGGCTTGGCACCATGGAGAACCCGATCTTTCCGGGTCTGTTTGATCGCGCCGCGCGGTCGGTTGGTGGCTCGATCCTCGCCGCGGACAAGGCACTGGAAACCGGACTGGCCTTTCACGCAGGCGGCGGCACCCACCACGGCATGCGCGCCCATGCCAACGGATTTTGCTATTTCAACGATCCCGTCTTTGCCATCCGTCGCCTTTTGGCGCGGGGCCTGAGTCGCGTTCTTTATGTCGATCTCGACGCCCATCATGGCGACGGGGTCGAGGCGGCCTTTGCCGACGATGCGCGTGTGACGCTGATTTCGGCGCACGAGGCCAACCGCTGGCCCTATAGCGGCCTTGCTGCCGACCGAGGCTGCGGCAATGTCCATAACCTGCCCCTGCCCCGCGCCACGACCGAGCCCGAGTTCCGCCGCGTGCTGGACCACGCCATTCTGCCGCTGGCCCGCGCGGCCCGTCCGCAGGCCGTGGTGATCACGGTTGGCGCGGATGCGCTGGCTGGTGATCCGCTTTCGTCGCTGCGGCTTGGCAATACGGCCCTTTGGGATGCCTCTGTGGCGCTGGCCGCATTGTCGCCCGCGACCGTTGTCCTGGGCGGTGGCGGCTATAACCCATGGACGCTTGGCCGCGCTTGGGCAGGGCTGTGGGGTCGGTTGACCAACCGCGACATTCCCGCCACGCTCGATCCCAAGGCGCAAGCGGCGCTGGATGGTCTGGATTGCGATCTGGTCGAAGAGGAGGACCGCGACCCGCGCTGGTTCACCACAATCGCCGATCCGGTTGAACACGCAGGGCCGATCCGGCCCGAGATTGACAGGCTGATTGCCGCCGCGCGCGCGCCCATCGAAGGAGAGACCCATGTCATGGCTTGACCAGATCACCGCCATCGAGGCGCTGGAAGACGCCGCATTCGACCCCGCGCTGGTCGCGGCGATGGAGGCGCGCGGATCGCTGATCAAGGATCGCGCGATCCGGTTCTCGACGCCCACCTTCAAAGAATATGACAGCGCCGAGGTCAAAGGGTGCGGCAAGAATTCATTCCCCGCCTTTTCCATCACGGGCGGGGCTTGCGCGCTCGACTGCGATCACTGTCAGGCCAAGATCCTCGAGCCGATGATTTCCGCGATCAAGCCCGAGATCCTCGACCAGAAGGTGCGTGACCTGATCATGCTGCAAGACCTGCAGGGTTTCTTGCTTTCCGGTGGCTCGAACCGTCGCAACGAAATCCGATACGAGCGCTTCTATCCGGTGATCGAAGGCCTGAAACGCGACTTTCCGCATCTGAAAATTGCCATCCACACCGCCCTGACCGACGAGGCCGGCGCCAAGCGGATGGAGGCCGCGGGCGTCGATACCGCCATGATGGATGTCATCGGGTCCGAAGACACCATCCGCGATGTCTATCACCTTGATCGCCCCGTCGAGGATTTCGAGGCGACGCTGGCGGCGCTGACCTCGACCTCGATGGACATCTCGCCCCATATCGTGGTGGGCCTGCATTATGGCGAGTTGCGCGGCGAACAGCGCGCGCTGGACATCGTGTCGCGCTATCCGACCAAGGCCTTGGTGCTGGTGGTGATCATGCCCTTCTACGCCAAGCCCGGCACGTTCAAGACGCCAGCCACCGCTGATGTCGGCAAGATATTCCTGCAGGCGCGTGAAACGCTGCCGGACCGCCAGTTGCTCTTGGGTTGTGCGCGGCCTGCGGGCATGCACAAACGCGTCACCGATGCCTATGCCGTCATGGCGGGGCTGGACGGGATCGCCTTCCCCGCCGAGGGCGTGGTCGGCGTCAGTCAGGCGATCGGGCGCAGCTATCACCAAGAACACGCCTGCTGCTCGATCAAGATCGGCGGCGATCTGGGGACAGGCGTCAAACTGCGGTCTTGCGCCGCATGATGCAGATTCAACCCGATATCCTGATCGTGGGGCTTGGCCCTGCGGGGGCGGCGGCGGCAACGGCTGCGGCGCGGGCGGGATTGCGGGTGATGGGGATCGACCGACGCCGCGAAGCCGGCGTGCCGGTGCAATGCGCCGAGTTCGTGCCGCGTATGCTGGGCGCCGATGTGGTTGCGGTTAACCGCGCCCGCATTCAGGGCATCAGCCGGATGGAAACCTATCTGATGGGTGAACTGCCGACGGTAACCGACGATTTTCAGGGCGTGATGATCGACCGTCAGGCCTTTGACGCGGCCCTCGTGCAAGAGGCGACCGATGCCGGTGCCGCCCTGCTTTTCGGGCCGTCTTTGCGCGAAATTGGACCCGAGGGCGCGCTTGTGGGCGACGGGGTGCGGATCAGGCCCCGACTGGTGATCGGTGCCGACGGGCCGCGATCCAAGATTGGCCGCGCCATGGGCTATGAAAACACCGACCTCGTGGAAACACGCCAGATGCGCGTGCCGCTGAAATCGGCCCATCTGGCCACCGATATCTTTCTCAACCCGCAGATCGCGGGCGGTTACGCATGGCTTTTCCCGCGCGGGGACGAGGCCAATCTGGGTCTGGGTCTAGTGCCGCAGCACAAGGGCCGCCTGCGCCCGCTTTTGGCCGCGCTGCATCAGGCACTGATGGCCGAGGGCCGCGTCGGTGAAACCGTGATCCGCCTGACGGGTGGCGCGATCCCCGTGGGCGGCATCGTCGGGCTGACGGGTCGGATCGGTGAACTGCCGGCGCTTTTGGCCGGCGACGCGGCAGGGCTTGCCAATCCGATCACCGGCGCGGGCATCGCCGCTGCTGCGACCTCGGGCCGGATGGCGGGTGAGGCGGCGGTGGCGTGGCTTGGCGGCGATAGCGCAGCACTTGACGACTACGCCGAGGACGTGACCGACCTTTTCGGCCCATCGCTGTCGCTGGCCGTGCAACGCCGCCGCGATCTGATGACGCATTACGACAATGACACCAGCCCCGACGCCGCCGCGCTGCGACAGGGCTGGATCGCCTATCCCGAATACTGGGCGCGCGGCGCGCGTGCCGCCTGACCCGACCCTGACAAGATGCCCGAACTGGAGGTTCGCCCATGACCTGTCTCAAGCCTGAACTCGCAATCCCCGGCGCCAAGGGGGCCGATGGACGCGACTATAACGCCTTTGAGGTGATGGAGCCGCGCGCACCCAATGTGGTGCCGCAGGGCATGAAGAACGGCAAGCCGGTCAAGGACGCCAACCTGACGCCGGACGGGCTCTATCGCCCCGATTATCGCATCATGACGCCCAATATGCGCTCGCCGGACTATGTGCAGATGTCAACGGCCGCCGCGATCACGCTGGGGCTTGTCGAGGGCAAGATGCACCGCTGCGGCTGCACGCGCTGTCTCAACCTGCTGCTGACCTATCCCGAAGGCTGCCGCGCCAACTGCGCCTATTGCGGTCTGGCCCGCCACCGCGAGGCCGAGCGCAACTATGCCGACCGCAACTTTATCCGCGTGGACTGGCCCGCCGTGTCGATGGACGAGATCGTCGCCAAGATTGCCGCCGATGTCGAAGGCACGCCCTTCCACCGCATGTGCATCTCGATGATCACCCACCCCAATTCGGACGCCGATACCTTTACCGTGCTGAAGAAATGGACCGACAAGATCGACCCCGATGCGATTCCGATCTCGATCCTGTCAAACCCCACCACCATGACCCGCGCCGATGTGCAGCGCCTGCGCGACATGGGGTCTGACATCTTCACCGTGGCGCTCGACGCCGCGACGCCCGCGCTCTTTGACCGCACGCGCGGCAAGGGTGTGCAATCGCCCCATAGCTGGAAGAAATACTGGGAGATCCTCGAGGACGCCCGCGACATTTTTGGCCCCAAGAAATTCGGCGCGCATATCATCGTCGGCATGGGCGAGACCGAACATGAGATCATGACCCTTATCCAGCAATTGGTGGACATGGGCGGTCACAGCCACATGTTCAGCTTTTTCCCCGAAAAGGGCAGCTTGATGGACCACCTGCCCGCCACCCCGCGCGACCAGTGGCGCCGCGTGCAACTCGCCCGCTATCTGGTTGATTATCAAGGCGTTCGAGTCGAGCAGATGAAATTCGACGACGAAGGCCGCATTACCGATTTCGGCATCCCCAAATCCGAACTGTCGAACATCATCGACAAGGGCACGGCCTTCCGCACCTCGGGCTGCCCCGGCAAGTTCGCCGAGGATATTTCGGCCTGCGACCGTCCCTATGGCGATAGCCCGCCGTCGAACATCGCGTCCTATCCCTTTGAATTGAAAGACGTTGATATTCGTCGCGTGCGCAGTCAGCTGGACATGCTCAAACCCGGCCAGACCTATGAGGCCGGCGAAGATTTCGAATAGGAGAACAACCATGACCAAGGCCTTTCGCGTTATCGACACCGGCATCCGCCCCTGCCGCGAACAGATGGCCTTCGACATGGCCCTGATCGAGGGGCACAAGGCCGGCACCACGCCGGACACGCTGCGGTTCTTGCAATTTCCACCCTCGGTGCTGGTGGGGCGCCATCAGGCGATCAGCCACGAATTGAACCTGCCCGCCTGCCGCGCCGCGGGCGTTGGCATCGGGCGGCGCATGACGGGGGGCGGCGCGCTTTATCTGGACGAGGGTCAGTTTGGCTGGGAACTGGTGTTTCACCGGCAGACGCTGGGGATCGCCTCGCTGGGCGATCTGGCGCGCGAAATCTGCGAAGCGGCGGCGGCGGGCCTTTCAAAGCTTGGCATCGATGTCAAATATCGCCCGCGCAATGACCTTGAGGTGGACGGGCGCAAGATTTCCGGCACCGGCGGCTTTTTTGACGGCGATACGCTGTTTTACCAAGGCACGGTTCTGGCCGATATGGACGGGGCCAAGATGGCCTCGCTGTTGAACATCCCCGCAGCCAAGCTTGCCAAAAAGGGGCTTGAAAGCGGCGCGCAGCGCGTTGTGACGCTCAAGGAACTGTTCAACGGCCACGCGCCACCCCATGCCGAGGTCAAGCAAGCCCTGATGCAAGGTTTTGCCGAACGTCTGGGCATCAAGCCCGAATCCGGCCAGATCACCGAGACCGAAGAGGCCGCCGCGCGGGCGTTTTTCGACGAGGAAATCGGGCAGGATGATTTTGTTTACAGCGTCGATGACCCCACGCGCCCCGCCGATGTGCTAGAGGGCCGCCATACCGGCGCGGGTGGCACGGTCTCGGCTTTTGTCCGCATGGAAGGCCGCGCGCAGGACCGTATCCGCGAGATTGTGCTGACGGGCGATTTCTTTGTGACCCCGCCGCGCATCGTCAACGACCTTGAGGCGCATTTGCGGGGTGTCGAGCGTGCCCAGATCGGCGCGGAAGTGGCCAAGTTCTTTGAAAACAGCAAAGTGGGCCTGTTGACCGTGACACCCGCCGATTTCGCCACCGCGATCGAAGCGGCGCTGGGGGCCGAGGTAACCGCCTGAGACATATGGTCTCGCTTGGGCGCAAAACCGTCGCCTCTACGCTTGCCCCAGCCGCCGCGCCGTGATGTGATGCCCCGACAAACAAGCCGCACCGGCCGCTGATTGTAGTGCCTGACACGCGCACCAGCGGATCGAGAAAGCGGTCATCCATAGGGAGGTATGCGAACCGATGCGTTATGTCGCAGCGACAACCGCCGAAGAGGCCAGCGCGCTTTTGGCCGCGGAAACGGGACTTGCCAAAGTGCTGGGGGGCGGCACCGATATACTGGTGCAGATGCGCGCCGGCATGGTCGAACCGGCCCTTCTGGTTGATATCAAGAAAATCCCCGGCCTGCGCGAGATCAAGAGCGAGGCTGGCGGTTTCCGCATCGGCGCGGGCGTCTCGGGCGCGGAACTCATGCGCCACAGCGCCTTTGCGACCACATGGCCCGGCGCGCTTGAAGGGTTCAACCTGATCGGCTCGACTCAGGTTCAGGGCCGCGCCACCATGGCGGGCAACCTTTGCAACGCATCGCCCGCAGGCGACGCCGTTCCCGGTCTGGTTGCGGCGGGCGCCACCGTGCGCATCCAGGGCCCCAAGGGCCAGCGCGATTGCCCGATCGAGGATGTTCCGGTCAGCCCGGGCAAGACCTCGTTGGCCAAGGGCGAGTTCATCACCTCGATTTTCCTGCCCGCCAAACCCGCGCGGACCGGCGACGCCTATCTGCGCTTTATCCCGCGCACGGAAATGGACATCGCCGTAGCCTCGGCCGGCGTATGCCTGACCTTCGACGCCTCGGGCACCTGCACCGCCGCCCGCGTGGCACTGGGTGCGGTCGCGCCGACCGTGATCGTGGCGCATGATGCCGCCAAGACCCTGATCGGCACCAAGGTCGATGCCGCGGCGCTTGACGCGCTGCAGGCCGCCGCCACTGCCCTTGCCCGCCCGATTTCGGACAAGCGCGGCACCGCCGACTATCGCCGCGAAACGGTGGGGGTTCTTGCCCGCCGCGCCGCCCAAATCGCCAAGACACGCGCCGGAGCCTGAGATATGTCCACCATTCACGTTTCCACCACCATCAACGGCGCGCCCACGGATTTCGTCTGCGAACATGACGAGACATTGTTGGATGTGCTGCGCAACCGCATCGGCCTGACCGGCTCGAAAGAAGGCTGTTCCAGCGGCGACTGCGGCGCCTGTTCCGTCACGGTCAACGGGCGGCTGGTCTGTTCGTGCCTCGTGCTCGGCGCCGAGGCGCAGGACGCCGAGGTTCACACCATCGAGGGCATGGCCGACGGCCCGACCCTGCATCCGCTGCAAAAGGCCTTTATCGAACATGCGGCCCTGCAATGCGGTTTCTGCACGCCCGGTATCTTGGTCGCGGCAGAGGCGCTGTTGAAAGAAAAACCCGAACCGACGGACGAAGAGGTGCGCTACTGGCTGGCTGGCAACCTCTGCCGCTGCACGGGCTATGACAAGATCGTGCGTGCCGTTCAGGCCGCCGCCGCCGAAATGAGGGGGGTGTGAGATGACCACGGATACCAAACGCAATTTCAAGGTCGTCGGCACCCGCCCCAACCGCCCCGATGGCGTCGATAAGGTCACGGGTCGCGCCATGTATGGCGCCGACGCGACCGCGCCGGGCATGCTCTGGGGCAAGGTCCTGCGCTCGCCCCATCCCCATGCCGAGATCGTGTCGATCGATACCTCGGAGGCCATGAAGCTGCCCGGCGTGCAGGCCGTGGTCACGGGGGCCGACTTTGGCGATCCCGAAAGCCTGTTCGTGTCGGACGTTCAGGAACATTGCATGGCCAAGGACCGCGTCTATTACGATGGTCACGCGGTTGCAGCCGTTGCCGCGACCAGCGCCTCGACCGCGGCCAAGGCGCTGAAACTGATCAAGATTGTCTACAAGCCCCTGCCCCATGTCACCGACGTCGACGCGGCCTTTGCGCATGGTGCGCCGGTGATCATGCATCACCGCGCCTTCGAGATTCTGCCGCCTGGCACCTCGGCCAATGCCACCAATTTTTGTGAATTCGGCCACGGCGATCTGCACGAGGGCTTTGCCAAGGCCGATCTGATTGTCGAGCGCAGTTTCCGGACCGCCGCCACGCACCAAGGCTATATCGAGCCCAATGCCTGCCTTGCGTCCTACAGCAGCGACGGCAGGGCCGATCTGTGGTGCTGCACCCAAGGCCATTACCATGTGCGCGATCTCTGTGCGCAGATCATGGGTATGGAAGCCGCGCAACTGCGCGTGACCGCCTCGGAAATCGGTGGTGGCTTTGGTGGCAAGACCTCGATCTATGTCGAACCCGTAGCCCTGATGCTGTCGAAAAAGTCGGGCCGTCCGGTCAAGATGGTGATGAGCCGCGAAGAGGTGTTCCGCGCCACGGGCCCCACGATCTCGTCGTCGATGGACGTCAAGATCGGCATGACCAAGGATGGCCGCATGACCGCCGGTCAGGCGGTGATCCGCGCCTCTGGCGGGGCATGGCCTTCGGGCACGATGGAGATGGGCGCGCAGGCGGCCTTTGCCTGCTATGACATGCCCGCTGTCAAAACCATCGGCTGGAACGTGCTGACCAACCGACCCAAGGAAAGCGCCTATCGCGCCCCCGGCGCGCCGACCGCGATCTTTGGTGTGGAAAGCGTCATCGACGAGATGAGCCAGAAACTCGGCCTCGATCCGCTGGAGGTCCGCATTCTCAACGCGGCCGATGCCGGAACGCTGTCGTCCTATGGTCCGACCTTCAACCAGATCGGTCTCAAGGCCACGTTGGAGGCTGCCAAGAACCACCCCCATTACAAGGCCCCGCTGGGCCCCAATCAGGCGCGTGGCCTGTCTTGCGGGTTCTGGTTCAACTTTGGTGGCAACACCTCGGTCTCGCTTGCCGTCAACACCGATGGCACCGTCAACATCACCGAGGGCAACCCCGATATCGGCGGCTCGCGCGCCTCGATCGGCATGATGGCCGCCGAAGAACTGGGCATCCCGTTCGCAGACGTGCGGACGATCATCGGTGACACGGCCTCGATCGGTCACAATGACACCACCGACGGCAGCCGTGTGACCTTTGCCGTGGGTCTGGCGACCATCCGCGCCGCGCGCGACGCCATCCAGAAGATGTGCCACCGCGCCGCGCAGATCTGGGATATCGATCCTGATGCGGTGGAATGGGAAGACGGCGCGGCCAAGCCCTCGGGGCCGAATGCTGGCCAGTTCCCGCCCATGACGATCAAGGAAATTGCCGCCAACGCGTTTCGCACCGGCGGGCCGATTGCTGGCCACCACGAGGTCAACGCCGATGGCGCGGGCGTCAGCTTTGGCGTGCATATCGCCGATGTCGAAGTGGACCCTGAAACCGCACATACGCTGATCAAACGCTACACCGTGTTCCAGGACGCGGGCAAAGCCGTGCATCCCTCTTATGTCGAGGGTCAGATGCAGGGCGGCGCGGTGCAGGGCATCGGCTGGGCGCTGAACGAGGAATATATCTACGGGGCTGATGGCCGCCTGCAAAATGCGGGCTTCCTTGACTATCGCATTCCCGTGGCCTCGGACCTGCCGATGATCGACGCGGTGATCCTTGAAATCCCCAACCCCGGTCACCCCTACGGGGTGCGTGGCGTGGGCGAAACCGGCATCGTGCCGCCCTTGGCGGCTGTCGCCAATGCCGTGACCCGTGCCGTGGGCACCCGTATGACCGACCTGCCAATCTCGCCGCCCAAGATCATGGCGGCCAAGGCAGCCGCGGGCAAGTGAGCCTTGGTCAGGGTCCGCATCTGGGGCTCGCTCGCGCGTTTGGCCGAAGGTCAGACCGAGGTCGAGATCGAGGCGCGGAACTTTAAGGAAGTGCTGGACGGGCTCGGGGCGAAATACCCCGGGCTCAAGGCCCATATCGCGCGCGGCGTTTCGCTTTCGATTGACGGGGTGATCTATCGCGAGGCGTGGTTCACCCCTGTCCGGCCTGAAAGCGAGGTCGTTTTGATGCCCTACATGACTGGCGGCTGAAAAAACTGCTGGGCGCGCGGTAACAATACGACCAGCAGCCATGCGTTTGCGCCAAGCACGCCCCAAGCCCCATTGACGCGGCCACCGCAAGGGCCAAGGGTTTTCGACAGGAGGCCATATGCAGGATTTCGGCCAAGCATTCAGTCAGGCATTCGCGCTCGTCGCAGGCGGCGATCCCGACTTTTTGCAGGTCGTGGGCCTGTCACTGCGCGTGTCGCTGTCGGCAGTGGCGCTGGCCTGCGCCATCGGTATTCCGCTTGGTGCGGCGCTGGCCACCCTGCGTTTCCCCGGTCGTGGTATCATCAGCCTCTTTGCCAGCGCGGCGATGGGTCTGCCGCCGGTGGTGGTGGGATTGGCGCTTTACATGGCCTTCAGCCGCACGGGGCCCTTGGGGCCATTGGGGCTGCTTTACACGCCCAAACTGATGATTCTGGCGCAGACAATCCTTGTCACGCCCATCGTCACTGCGCTGAGCCAAGCGGCGGTGACAGAACTGGTGCGTGAATATGACGAAACCCTGCGCGCCATGCATGCCAGCCGGTTTGACCGTATCGGCACCCTGTTGTGGGAGGGACGCCCCGCCCTGTTGACCGTCATGTTGGCCGGCATGGGCCGCGCCTTTGCCGAGGTCGGCGCGGTGATGATCGTGGGCGGCAATATCAACCACGTGACCCGCGTCATGACCACGGCCATTGCGCTGGAAACTTCGCGGGGCGAACTGGCCTTGGCGCTGGCCTTGGGGCTGGTGCTTCTGGCGCTGTCGCTAACCCTGAACGGCGCGGTGATGATCCTGCGCCGACCAGAGCCAGAGCTTGCCCATGGCAACTGACGCCCGCATCCTGCCGTTCCGGCCCACAGGCGAGCCGCTGCCCGCCGCGATCCGCGCCGAAGGCATCCGCATCACGCGCGCAGGAAGGCGATTGTTGGATCTGGCGACGCTCAGCCTTGGCGAAACCGGCGTCACCGCCCTGCTTGGCCCCAACGGCGCAGGCAAAAGCATCCTGTTGCGCGTGATCATGGGCCTTGTCACGCCGGACGAAGGCAAGGTCTGGCTTGACCCCGCGCTGGGTCTGCCCGCCTTTGTGCCGCAAAATCCGGTTCTCTTGCGCCGCACGGTGCGCGGCAACCTGCGTCACGCGCTGGCGCTGGCCGGCGTGCCGCGCCGCGACCGCACGGGCCGCATGGCCGAGCTTTTGGTCATGGCGGGCCTTGCGCCCCACGCCGAAACCCGCGCCCGCGCGCTGTCGGGCGGCGAAAGGCAGCGACTGGCGATCGCGCGCGCGCTGGCCGCCACGCCGCGCCTTTTGCTCTTGGATGAACCCACCGCCAGCCTGGACCCCGCTGCGACCGCCGCTGTCGAAACGCTGATCGGCCAGATTGCGGCGCAGGGCGTCAAGGTCGTGATGGTCACCCATGACCGCGCGCAGGCCGCGCGCGTCTGTTCCGACGTGGCCTTTCTCAACCACGGTCGGATCACGGAACACAGCCCCGCCTCCCGTTTTTTCGACAACCCCGCCTCGCCCGAGGCCCGCGCCTATCTGGCCGGTCAACTCTTGCTCTGAGTCCCCACATGCGCCTAGCCGCCCTTCTGTCTCTCGTCGCCGCCCCCGCGCTGGCCGACAACACCATCATCGTGCAATCCACCACCTCGACCCAGAACTCTGGCCTTTACGACTATCTGCTGCCGCTCTTTTCAGACGCCACGGGCATCACCGCCCATGTCGTCGCCGTGGGCACCGGACAGGCGCTCAAGAACGCCGAGAACTGTGATGGCGACGTGCTGCTGGTTCACGCCAAACCCGCCGAAGAGGCCTTTGTCGCCGCCGGTTTCGGTAAGGCACGGTTTGACGTTATGTATAATGATTTCATCATTGTAGGGCCAGAAGCCGACCCAGCCCATATCGCGGGGGGTCAAGACGCCGTGGCCGCGCTGACCGCGATTGCGGCCGATCAGGCGCTTTTTGCCAGCCGCGGCGATGACAGCGGCACCAACAAGGCCGAACTCGCGCTTTGGGCAGCGGCAGGGATCGACGCGCAGGCGGCAAGCGGCACTTGGTACAAGGAACTGGGCGCCGGCATGGGCGAGACGCTCAACGCCGCTGTCGGCATGGGCGCCTATACGATCTCGGACCGCGCCACTTGGGCCAGTTTCGGCAATAAGGGCGATTTCGCCGTCGATGTCGAAGGTGACCCCGCGCTTTTCAACCAATATGGCGTGATCGTCGTCGATCAGACCCATTGCCCGATGGTCAACCACGCAGGCGCGGTGGCGTTTCAGGATTGGCTGTTAAGCGACGCTGGCCAGACCGCCATCGCCGCATTCCGGATCGACGGGGCGCAGGTGTTTTATCCAAACGCCAACTAGCCGCGGAAACCTGTCGCCACGACGAATTTTTCCGAACTATCCGACCGCGAGGCCGGCGGCTTGACGTTGATCACCTTGTCGAACTTTTGCTTGAGCAGGGTCTGCAGGCTGGCCTCGGCCCCGCCGGCCAGAACCTTGGCCACAAAGGTGCCGCCTAGCGTCAACACGTCAAAGGCGAAATAGGCCGCGGCCTCGCAGAGCGTCACGATCCGCAGGTGGTCGGTCTGCTGGTGGCCCGAGGCAAAGGGCGCCATGTCCGACATCACCACGTCCGCCTGCCCGCCCAGCCAGCCTTTGACCTTTTCATCCGCGCCGTCTTCAAGGAAATCGAGCTGGTGAATATCGGCGCCGGTAATGGGATCGACCTCTTGCAGGTCCACGCCAAGCACCGTGCCGCGCGCCTTGGCCGGACGGTCGCCCGGCGAATTGACCCGCGTCACCGCCACCTGACACCACCCGCCCGGCGCACAGCCAAGGTCCACCACGCGCGCACCCGGCACGAGGAAATGGAATTTTTCGTCAAGTTCGAGGATCTTATAGGCCGCACGACCGCGATAGCCTTCAACGCGCGCGCGCTTGACATAGGGGTCGTTCAACTGGCGCTGCAGCCATTTGGTCGACGACATCTTGCGGCCGCGCGCGGTCTTGACGCGCACGGTCAGATCGCGCTCGCCGCGTCCGCTCGTGTTTTTATTGCCTTTTTTGCCGTAAACGCCAGCCATGGTCCGTCCTCAAAACTGCAAGCCAAGCCCATACACTCAATAGGGCGCGTCTTCCAAGACCCCGTCGGCGTTCATCTGCGCATAAAGCAGCCCTTCGCGCAGCCCGCGGTCGGCAACCGACAGCCGGTCCGTGGGCCAAAGCCGCATCATCGCCTGCAAGATCGCCGCCCCCGACATGATCAGCGCATGACGTTCGCGCCCGATACGCGGATCGTTGCGCCGACCGTCAGGACCAAGGCTCAGATAGTCGCGGATTACCGCGTCGATCTGGTCAGAGGTCATCCGCAACCCGTCAACCTTGGCGCGGTCATAGCGTTTCAGGCCCAGATGGCTGGCCGCGACCGTGGTCACCGTGCCGGATGTGCCGATGATCTGGAAACCCTCGCGGCTTTGTTCATAGGCATAGGGCGAGAAATTCGAGAGGTTTTCTTCGAAGAACCAACTCATCAGGGCAAATCTTGCCGCGTCATCCTCGACATCGGCAAACTGGTCACGCAGCGTCGCCACGCCCAGCGGCACCGAGATCCAGTCAACGACCTTGGCCATCGGAAAGGGGCCGGGGTCTTGATGGAAACCGGCGCTGAGCCGCATGATGGCGCGCGGGCGGTCGCGTTTGGGCACGGCGGTCAGGTCGATCCAGACCAGTTCGGTCGAGCCGCCGCCGATATCGACAACCAGCAACTGTTCGGTGCGGGTCGAGACCAAGGGCGCGCAGGAAATCACCGCAAGCCGCGCCTCTTCCTCGGGCTGGATGATTTCCAGCTTCAGCCCCGTCTCGCGTTTGACCTCGGCAATCAGGCTATCGGCGTTCTTGGCGCGACGGCAGGCCTCGGTCGCGACCAGCCGCATCCGCGACACCTCGTAGCGCTGCAATTTCTGTTTGCAGATACGCATCGCGGCAATCGTGCGGTTCATCGACGCACGACTGAGCCTGCCAGAGCCTTCGAGACCCAAGCCAAGCTGGACAGTCTTGGAAAAGCTGTCCACCACATGGAACTGGCTGCCCTTTGGCTGGGCAATCAGCATCCTGCAACTATTCGTGCCCAGATCCAGCGCAGCATAAAGCTTGGCGGGATCTGGCGGGACCGGCGCGGGGCTTTCGACCGCTTGCGGGAAAGCGCCTGCACCGGCAGAGCGCCTGGGCGCCATGGTCACGCCCTCCATTTCGAGTTAGCCCCAAGCTATGCCCCCGCCACATTTCGCGCAAGGGCCGCGCGGGGGCCTCATCATCTTCATGAGAATTACGGGGGGGTCTGTCGCGTCCGTCCCATGGCACAAAGGCTTTGCCCCTGTTATCGGTGGGTCGCAGGACGCGCGCATCTTGTCGAAAACCGACCCTGCCCATGTCGCTTGCCAGATTAGAAGCAGGTGACGGCAACGCCAGACCCGAGGAATCACATGCCCGAAGTCACTATCGTCTATTGGCGCGACATCCCTGCGCAGGTGATCGTCGGCAAGGGCCGTCGCGGGTCCAAGGTGCAATTGCCCGAACGCTTTGAACAAGCGATCGACCGTGCGGCCATGAAGGTCGGCGCGCATGAAACCGACGCCTATCTGGCTGAATGGCGCAGGGGCGAGGCCTATGAGGTCGATGGCGACCCCGACGAAATCGCCCGTGCCGAGGCGGACCGTCTGGACGCCTATTACGATCAAGCCCGCATCAAGGCCCTGATCGACAACGACGGCCGGGCCTGACGCGCCCCATGTCCGCCCCCACCGATCGCGCCAAGGAGGTCATCATGTCGCTTCTTCCCTTCCTCAAGCGGAAAGACACCGCCCCCGTCCACCATGCCACCACTGGCGCGGTCGCGGATTTTCTGGCCGGATACTCGATCGAGGTGATGCCGCGCACCGCCGAAAAAGTTGAGGATTTTCGCGCGCTTCTGCCCAAGGGCACCCGCGTCTATATCGCCAATATCGAATTCCCGATCGAAGATATGGTCGCAACCGCCAAGCGCCTGCGCGACGAGGGCTATGAGCCGATGCCGCATTTCCCCGCGCGCATCATCAAGGACAAGGCGATGCTGGCCGATTGGCTGGCGCGCTATCAGGGCGAGGCAGGTGTCACGCAGGGCCTGATCATCGCGGGCAACCCCGCAGCGCAGCTGGGTGACTTTGATTCCTCGATGCAGCTGCTGGAAACCGGCCTTTTTGACAAGGCGGGCTTTACCCGTCTGCATATCGCGGGCCACCCCGAGGGCAACAAGGACATCGACCCCGACGGGTCCGACAAGAACGTGATGGATGCGCTGCGCTGGAAACAGAAGTTCAGCGAGACGACCGACGCCAAAATGGCGCTGGCCACGCAGTTCTGTTTCGAGGCCGGCCCCGTCATCGAATGGGTCAACGCGCTGAATGCCGCAGGGGTCGATCTGCCCATCCATATCGGCGTGGCCGGTCCCGCCAAGCTGCAAACGCTGATCAAATTCGCCATGGCCTGCGGTGTCGGCCCCTCGCTGCGCGTCTTGCAAAAGCGCGCGCTGGACGTGACCAAGCTGGTCATGCCCTACGAGCCGAACGATTTTGTCACCGAACTGGCCCTGCACAAGACCAATAACCCCGATTTCGGCATAGAACAGGTGCATTTCTTCCCCCTCGGCGGCATCAAAACCAATGCCGAATGGGCCATCGCAAATGGCGGCGAACGCGCCCGCCCCGCCAACCAAGCCTGAGGAACCTTCATGACCAGAACCATCGTCGAAAGCGCGACCAAGACTGCCATCATCGGCTTTGACCAGCCGTTTTGCGTGATCGGCGAGCGCATCAATCCCACGGGCCGCAAGAAACTGGCGGCCGAGTTGGAAATGGGCAATTTCGACACGGTGCAGGCCGATGCGCTGGCACAGGTCGCGGCGGGTGCCACCATTCTTGACATCAACTCGGGCGCGGTCTTTTCCAATAAGATGGCCGAGGACCCGCGCTACGCCGACAACAACTTTGTCGAGCCGCCGCTGATGAAAGCCATTATCGAGCATGTGCAGGCCGTCACGGACTCGCCCTTGTGCATCGACAGTTCGGTGCCCGCCGCGCTCGAGGCCGGACTTGCCGCCGCCAAGGGTCGCCCTCTCTTGAACTCGGTCACGGGTGAGGAAGAGCGCCTTGAACTGGTGCTGCCGCTGGTCAAGAAATACAACGTCCCCGTCGTCGCGATTTCGAACGACGATACCGGCATCTCGGAAGACCCCGATGTGCGTTTCGAAGTCGCCAAGAAAATCGTCCACCGCGCCGCGGATTTCGGCATTCCCGCCCATGACATCGTCGTTGACCCGCTGGTCATGCCTGTGGGCGCCATGGGCACCGCCGGTCTGCAGGTTTTCGCGCTGGTGCGTCGCCTGCGCGAGGAACTGGGCGTCAACACCACCTGCGGTGCCTCGAACATCAGCTTTGGCCTGCCCAACCGCCATGGCATCAACAACGCCTTCCTGCCCATGGCCATGACCGCCGGCATGACCAGCGCCATCATGAACCCGCTGGCCCTGCCCGTTCCGGCCTCGAAAATCGCCGAAAAGCGGGCCGAGGTCGAGGCCGCCGGCATCTTCTTGCCGCCCGAGATGGATGACGAGATGTTCTGCACCATTTTCGGGCTTGGCTCGACCAAGCCGCGCGCCGGCAAGGAAATGGAGGCAATCCGTGCCGCCAACTTCCTGACCAACAACGACATCGGCGGCGCCGACTGGATCCGGTTCAACCGCGCGCCTGTCAAAGAGGGCGAAGGCCGCGCCCGCACCGGCCGCCGCGCGCGCTGAACCGCAGGACCCCGAATGACAAAGGGCCGGAGCGATGCTCCGGCCCTTTTGCTATTCTGAAGGGGCTGGCCTTATTCGGCGCTCGCGGCCTCGGGCTCGCCACCCTCGGCGGCATCACCGTTGGCCTCGTCCTTGCCACCACGCGGGCGGCGGCTGCGCGGACGGCGCGGACGCGGCTGGTTTTCCGGCGTTTCGACCAGATTATTGTCGGTTTCGGCCTCGGCCTCGGCGGGCGCTGCAGGGGCCTCGGCGGCCTCGGCATCGTCACCATTGGCGGAATCCTCTTGGTGACGCAGACGCTCGGCCCGCTCGCGGTCACGCTCGGCCTGACGCTCGCGGTTAAAGGCTTCCTGCTCTTCGCGGGCCTTTTCGACCTCGCGCATCGCCTCGTTCAGCATGCGCTGATAATGTTCGGCGTGCTGGGCAAAGTTTTCGGTCGACACGCGGTCACCGGCCAGCTGCGCATCGCGATGCAACTGGTTGTATTTATCGATGATCTGCTGGGGCGTGCCACGCACCTTGCCATCGGGACCCGAACTGTCGAAAACCCGATTGATGATATTGCCGCCCGTAGGACGCATGTTGCGGTTCTTGTTGCCCCGCGACCGTGACTTGGATGATCTCATGAACGTCTTTCGTTCAACTGGTTGTCAGTAAATTGCGGCCAGTGTTGTCCATGCGGGCCCGAAGGTTTCTGCGATGGACGGGAGAGAGCGGGCGAATGTCTCGGCCCTGCTCTGGACCCTGAGTAATGGGCCTTTGCGCCGAGGGCAAGTGCGAATCTGTCCATAAATATGCAGCCAAGCGCGCCTGCGGCTATTCGGTCACGGCCCGATCCTGCCAGTGGCCCGCAACAACCCGATCGCGCCCGTCAAAGTCGCGCAACACCGCCACGTGGTCAAAGCCGGCCGCCGTAAACATCGCCGCCACCGCCGCACCCTGCGTGGGCCCGATCTCGACCATCAACCGCCCGCCTGCGCCAAGATGCGCGCCCGCACCCTCTGTGATGATGCGATAGGGCGCCAGACCGTCTCCGCCGGGCGTAAGGGCACCGTGCGGTTCCCAGTCGCGCACCTCGGGCGCCAGCGCCGCCATTTCATCAGCGGCGATATAGGGGGGGTTTGACACGATCAGATCGAACCGACCCGTGACCGCGCCGAACCAGTCAGACAAGATCAGTTCGGCACGCGCGCCTAGCCCCAACCGCAAGGCGTTGTCCTGCGCGACCGCGAGGGCTGCGGGCGAGATATCGGTGGCCAGACCCGTCGCCTCGGGGCGGTCCATCAACAGGCTCATGAGGATGCAGCCGGTTCCCGTGCCAAGGTCCAGAACGCGACGGAATGGCTGCTCGAGCGCGGCGGCGACCAGCGTTTCGGTATCGGGGCGCGGGTCCAGCGTGTCGCGCGTGACCCGAAATTCGGCTTTCCAGAAGGCGCGCAGGCCCGTGATCTGGGCCACGGGCTCGCGCAGCGCGCGGCGCGCGATCAAGGCGTCGAACCGCGCCGCGACCTCGGGCGCGACCGGATCGGCCAGCACAAAGGTCAGACGCGCGGGCTCGCGCCCCATCGCAAAGGCCAAAAGCCGCCGCGCATCCGCGGCCGGATCATCCACCGCCGCCGCTGCAAGCCGCGCGGTTGCCGCGGCGATCAACGCGGTTGCGGTGGTCATCCTTCCATCTCGGCCAGCATCGCTGCCTGTGCATCGGCGGTCAGCGCATCCACGATCTCGTCGATGTCGCCCTGCATGATCTGGTCCAGCCGGTAGAGCGTGAGGTTGATACGGTGGTCGGTCATCCGCCCTTGGGGGAAGTTATAGGTGCGGATGCGTTCCGACCTGTCGCCCGTGCCAACCTGACTTTTGCGGTCGGCGGAACGCGCGGAATGGATGCGCTGGCGTTCAAGATCATAAAGCCGCGTGCGCAGCACCTGCATGGCGATCTCGCGGTTGCGGTGTTGGGACTTTTCACTGCTGGTGACAATGATTCCGGTGGGCAGATGGGTGATCCGCACCGCCGAGTCGGTGGTGTTGACGTGCTGCCCGCCCGCACCCGATGACCGCATCGTGTCGATGCGGATCTCTTGCGGGTCGATTTTCACATCGACCTCCTCGGCCTCGGGCAGAACCGCGACCGTCGCGGCAGAGGTATGAATGCGCCCGCCGCTCTCGGTTTCGGGGACGCGCTGCACGCGATGCACGCCGGATTCGTATTTGAGGCGGGCAAAGGCCCCCTCGCCCACGATGCGCGCCACCAATTCCTTGATCCCGCCCAGTTCGGTCTGCTGTTCTTCCAGCACTTCGAACTTCCAGCCGCGCGTTTCGGCATAGCGTTGATACATCCGCAACAGATCACCCGCGAAGAGGGCCGCCTCTTCGCCACCCGTGCCAGGGCGGATTTCGAGGATGGCGGGCCGCGCATCTGCCGCGTCCTTGGGCAAGAGCGCGATGCGCACCGCCTGTTCGTCGGCTTCCAACCTTTCGCGCAACTCGGGGATTTCGTCTTCGGCCAGCGCGCGCATCTCGGGGTCGCTCAGCATGGCCTCGGCCTCGGCCAGATCACTGACCGTGCGGCGATAGCGCGCCACGGTTTCAACCACGGGCTTCAACTCGGCATATTCGCGCGACAGGTTGGCGATCTCGCCGCCCGCGACACCAGAAGCAAGCTTGGCTTCGAGAAACTCGAAACGCTGGCCGATCTGGTCGAGCTTGTCGTTGGGGATCATCTGCCGTGCCTTTTGCGAGGTTTCGGGTTCTTCACCGCAAAACCCTGCCCCGTCAAGGCGCGAGCCGCGCCTCGGTGGCCGCGACCCATGCCTGCACGCGTTTGCGGTTCACACCCATATCGCCGCCGCCGTAAATCTGGCGCCCGTAAACGATCAGCCGCGCGCCGTCGCCCGCTGGTACCGCACTGACCGTGGTCAGGTCAGGAAAACCCATCACGGCGGTTCGCGATACATAGGTCAGCCGCCCATCGCCCAGCGAACCCGCCACCAGATGCGTGCGCGGCATATCCGCCGCTGCCGCGTCAAAGGCCGCCAACAGCGCCTCGGGCGTCACATCATAGACCTGCCCCGCCTCACTGCCATTTTCCGCACGGATCAACCAGCCGCCCGTTGCAGGCGGCAAAGGTGCCGTTGCGGGATCACGGTTGGCGCGCGCGCCGTCGATGGGGGAAAGCCGCACGTAAAGGCTGAACCCCACCGTCAAGACCAAGAGGGCAAGAATTATCCACATCAGTATCTTCATCTCGCCCTCTCGCCAGATCAGCCGCGCTTGTTCCAAAGATAGAGGCACATCAACTCGGTTGCCACATGCGCACCGGCGATTGCCGTAGCGCCCGTGGTGTCAAACGGGGGCGAGACTTCGACGATATCGCCGCCCACCATATTGATCCCCGCCAGATCGCGCAGCATCGCCGCCGCCTGCCAACTGGCCAGACCGCCCCAGACCGGCGTGCCGGTTCCGGGTGCAAAGGCGGGGTCAAGCGCGTCGATGTCAAAGGTCACATAGGTCGAATGCCGCCCCACAATGTCCTTGGCCCGCGCCACGGCCCATGCCGTGCCTTTTTCATGAACAGTGCGCGCGTCGATATACTGCATGCCCAGATAATCATCGCATTCCGTGCGAATGCCGATCTGAACCGAGCGGCTGGCATCGACGATGCCGGTCTTGACCGCCTTGTACATGAAGGTGCCGTGGTCGATCCGGTCCATATCGTCATCGGCCCAGAGGTCCGAATGCGCATCGAAATGGATCACCGAGAGCGGCCCGAATTTTTCGGCATAGGCGCGCATGATCGGCAGGGTAATGAAATGATCCCCCCCAAGCGTGATCGTGCCCGCGCCGGCGGTGATGATCTTGCGGATATGGTCGGTCAAAAGCCCGGGGAAAGATGGGGTATAGGCATAGTCAAAGGCCACATCGCCATAGTCCACGATATTGAAATCCGACAGCGGATCGAAGCCGTCCCAACCATAGGGCGGATCATAGGGCTGCAGGGCCGAGGCCTCGCGAATGGCGCGCGGTCCAAACCGCGTGCCGGTGCGGTGGGTGACCGCCTGATCAAAGGGCACACCTGTAAAGGCCAGATCGACCCCGGTCAGGTCCTTGGTGTAACTGCGCCGCAGGAAAGAGGTGGCCCCCCCGAACGCGTTTTCAAAGGCAAGGCCCCGATTGCCCTTGCGGGTAAAGGCCGTATCAACTTGGGTTTTAGAATCTTCGAGCGCCATCGCTGCTCTCCCAAAAAGGAAGGCGCGTCGTTCGCAAGGCCCGGAGACGCGCGTCATCCGGCGGCCACCAGATTGACACGATGCCTTGGCCAGTCAAGCCCCTGCCATAGGGCCAGTCCGGAACGAGCGACCGATTGGGCCGCTCGTTTCGTTTCCTATCATTGGCTTACGAGCCGATCTTGACGCCTTCGCGCACCAGATCGTCCGTGACCTTCATGATCGATTTGCGCAGCGTCTCGCCGATAAAGTCGATCTGCGCGTCCTCGATAATCAGCGCAGGCGACATCACGTTGAGATGGCCCAAGGGGCGCACCAGAAGGCCCAAGGGCTCGGCCGCATTGGAGACCCGCTTACCGATGTCGATCGCGTCGTCAAAGTGACGGCGCGTCGCCTTGTCGGCCACGTTTTCGATGCAGCCGATCAGCGTATGACCGCGCGCGTCGCCCACGATGGGCAGATCTGACAGGCCCTGCAGCATGGCCTGGAACCTGACGCCAGCGGTGCGG
>JAHEBS010000011.1 GCA_024642145.1 Marivivens sp. | reverse complement strand
TGCGCGACCTTGGCCCAACCCGCCTGCTGATCGTCGGTATAGATGCCGGGGGTATCCGGACCACCCCGAGCGGCTTGGGAAATCTGGGTGGCTTCGGTGATGATCAGCCCGCCCTTGTTGGCGCGCTGGCCGTAATATTCCACCATCATCGCGGTCGGCGCATAGTCGGGCGCGACCGCGCGCATGCGCGTCAGGGGGGCCATGACCACCCTGTGATCCAGCGTCAGATTGCCAAGGCTGAGGGGGGAGAAAAGGTCTGCCATCTGCTATTCCATCTTGTTCTTCTGATATGTCCAACTTGATTTAGGGGCTCGGGCGCAAAAGGGTAGGGGTAAAAGCCCCGCCGCGCGCATTGGACGCAAGAATGAGTGGCCCCAGACGCCGTGATGCGGCTAGGGTCGGTTCGCGCGACCCTTTGGAGCGGACCGATGCTGCCCTATCAAAACGCCAATGAACCCGTCGAGACTCGCGTCGCCGATCTGCTTGGCCGCATGACGCTGCAAGAAAAGCTTGCCCAGTTGCATGCCGCTTGGCTGCACCTGTCCGAGGACGGCAACCACCGCCCGCGCGGTGATCGCTTTACGGGGCAGGGCGACGCGGCGGCCTTGAGGGCCAAGCTTGCGCTGGGACTGGGGCAGATCACGCGCCCCTTGGGCACGGGCAGCGTTGACCCGCGTGCGGGTGTGGCTGCGCTGAATGCCCTGCAGCGGTTCATGGTGCAAGAAACGCGGTTGGGCATTCCGGTCATGGCGCATGAAGAATGCCTGTCGGGTCTGATGGCGCGCGGGGGCACCCTGTTTCCCTCGGCTTTGGGGTATGGCGCGACGTGGAACCCCGACCTGATCGCGCGGGTCGGCGCGGCAATCGGTGCCGAACTGCGGTCGGTCGGAGCGCGGCAGGGCTTGGCGCCGGTGCTGGACGTGGCGCGCGACGCCCGCTGGGGCCGGACCGAGGAAACCTTTGCCGAAGACCCCTATCTGACCGGCGTTATGGCCACAGCCTATGTGCGCGGTTTGCAGGGCGCGGATCGTGGCGTGCTGGCAACGCTGAAACACTATGCGGGCCATTCCTTTAGCGAGGGCGGGCGCAACCATGCGCCGGTGCATATGGGCTGGCGTGAACTGAACGATGATTTTCTCTTGCCCTTTGAAATGGCGGTCAAGCTTGCCAATCCGGGATCGGTCATGCCCGCCTATCACGATATCGACGGCGAACCGCTGCATGCCTCGCACCATCTGCTGACACAGGTTCTGCGCGACGACTGGGGTTTTGACGGTATCGTGGTGGCTGACTACATCGGCATCACGCTGCTGCACACGCATCACGCGCTGGCGCCGGATGCGGCCGGATCGGCGGCGCTGGCCTTTGGCGCGGGGCTGGATGTGGAATTGCCGGGCGACGACTGTGCGCCCGCGCTGGCCTTGGCGCTGGAACGGGGCGAGACGGAGATGGCGGTGATTGACGCCGCCGTGACCCGCGTCTTGCGCGAAAAGTTCCGCACCGGACTGTTCGAACAACCCTTTGCCGACCTCGACCGCATTGACTTGCGCGCGCCTGCAACTGTGGCGCTGGCCCGCGAGGTGGCCGAACAGTCGGTGACAATCCTCGACAACAACGGGATCTTGCCCCTCAAGCCCCAGACCCGCATCGCGCTGATCGGCCCCACCGCCGACGATCCGCTGGCCCTGTTGGGGGATTATGCCTTTCCGGTGCATGTGATCGTCAGCGACAAGGCCGAGGACGCGTCAGAGGTGGTCACCCTGCTTGACGGGTTCCGCGCGGTTTGCGGCTCGCGGCAGGTCAGCTATGCGCGCGGCTGCCACATCCTTGAAACGCGTGGCGCGGGTGCGCCCGTCTTTCCCGGCGATGTCGAGGACAGCACGCGCGTGCATCTGCCCTCGCCGCTTTCAACAGGCCGCGACCTGATCCCCGAGGCCGTCGAGGCGGCACGGGCGGCCGATGTGGCGGTGGTCTGCGTGGGCGATCTTTCGGGGATTTTTCAGACGGGCACGGTGGGCGAGGGGTCCGACGTTGACAGTCTGGACTTGCCGGGCGTGCAGCAAGAGTTGCTTGCCGCCATCGTTGCGACAGGCACGCCCGTCGTCGTGGTCCTGACCAGTGGGCGGCCCTATAATCTTGGCGGTCTAGAGCCGCAGTTGGCCGCACAGGTCATGGCCTATTTCCCTGGTGAACAGGGCGGACTGGCCGTGGCGCGGGTTCTGACTGGCGCGGCCGAGCCCTCGGGACGTCTGACGCTATCAGTGCCGCGCAGCGCCGGTGCCGCGCCCTATTTCTATAATCACAAGTTCAAGGCCTCAGGCACCCCTGTCGCACGCCATTTCGGTTCGGACTACCCGTTTGGCCACGGGCTCGGCTACACGCAATTCAGCTATGAGGACGTGCGCCTTGATACGCCCGAGGTCGATATCGAAACCGGCACCGTGGGGATGTCGCTGACCATCCGTAATGTGGGCCTGCGGGCGGGTGTGGCGGTGCCGCAGCTCTATGTGCGCGATCTATTGGCCTCTGTGGTGCGGCCGGTCAAAGAGCTTAAGGCCTTTGGTCGTGTGGAACTGGCCGCGGGCGCCGCGTCGCGGGTGCGCTTTGATGTGCCGGTCGATATGCTGAACTTTACCGGCCCCGAGGGCTGGCGCGTGGTCGAGCCTGGCGCGTTTGATCTGATGATCGGTGCCTCTAGCGCCGATATCACAGCGACCCTGCGTTTGCAGGTGAAAGGCCCCCGCCGCCGCCTGCCCCATGATTGGCGGATGCTGAGCCGCTGTCACATATCGCCTCTGTGATCGCCGGCGGAACCCCGTGACAAAGCGCAGCGGGGGCGGGCTTGCGCTTGCGTCCGGCGCGCGGCTCCCCTAGAGGGCGGGCGACGCCACTTTCGGCGCGATACGCCAGAGTCCGATGCAAGATCACGACACGCTTGCCACGATCAGTCCCGTCAGCCACCGCCTTTTGACCGGCGAGGGGCTGATGAGCGCGCGTCTGGTCACAGCCTTTGGTGCGGTCGTGCCGCGTCAGCTGTCCTCGGTCGAGGAAAACGGCATTGTCCACCGCCAGTCCGCGCTGCATCAGGCGGCGAGTGGCGACCTGATCCTCGACGCGGATCTGCGGATCCGGCGCGAGGTCTGTCCGGCTGAAATCCTTGCGGCCCTCGACAGCGCGAGCGCACTCTTCGGCGCGCTTTTGGTCGAACACGGGATCGCGGTCGATTTCGATCTGAACGAGATATTTGCCCTTGCTACCGCCGATGCGCCGATCCGCTGGGGCCGCCGCCGCCGCATGGTGCTGCAAAGCAATGGGCAGGTCTTGTGCGACGTCGAAGAACTGTTGGCGCCAGAGGATAATCTGGCGCGCATGACGCTGGTCTAGCCCGCTGCGCCCACTGACCCATTGACGCAGGGCGGTTTGCTGGCGCTAGCATGCTGCCATGATCGCCCATGAACGCCCCGTCATCGCCAACGCGCTCTGGTCCGCAACCGCGGGGCCGATACGCGAATGGCCCGTGCTGTCGGGCGAGGTCAACGCCGATGTCGTGATTGTCGGTGGCGGCGTCACAGGCCTTTCCGCAGCCCTGCATCTGGCCGAAACGGGTGCCAAGGTTGTGCTGTTGGAGGCGCAGACCCCCGGATGGGGCGCATCGGGCCGTAACGGTGGGCAACTCAACCCGGGATTAAAGCACGACCCGCAGGCGGTGATCGCAGCCCATGGTGCCGAGATGGGCGGGCGGATGCTGCGGCTGTCGGGCGATGCGCCGCGTTTTGTGGGGGCGCTGGTCCAGCGGCTTGGCATCGATTGCGATTTTGTCCAACCGGGCTGGATACAGCCCGCACATGATGCGGGTTCGATGCAGCGGCTTGAGGCGCGCGCGGCCGAATGGGCGGCACAAGGTGTAGGTTTGCGTCTTTTGGACGGGGCCGAGGTTTGCCGTCTGATTGGCACCGATGTCTACACGGGCGGCCTTTTGGACCCACGCGGCGCCAATGTGCATCCGCTGAAATTTACGCTCGGTCTCGCCGCTGCCGCAGAAAAGGCGGGCGCACGGATCTATGGTCAAAGCGCCGTTTCGGGGCTGACGCGCGTTGGCGGGCGGCATCGTGTGAGGACGGCGGCGGGTGCCGTGCTTGCCGATCAGGTCCTGCTTTGCACCAACGGCTATACCGATGGCCTGATGCCTGGATTGCGGCGCAGCTTGGTGCCGGTGCGATCGGTGCAGGTTGCGACCGCGCCCCTGCCCGATGCGCTCTTGGCCCAGATCCTGCCGGACAGGCAGGCTGTCGCCGATACGCGGCGCGTGATGGTCTATTACAAGCGCGACGGCGCTGGGCGGCTGTTGATGGGCGGGCGGGGCGACTATGCCGATGGCGCCACCGCCGCGCTGTTGGAAAACCTGCGCCGTCTGACGCGCGCGATGTTCCCCGCGCTGGCGGAGATCCGGTTCGACTACAGCTGGGGCGGGTTTGTGGCAATCACCGCGGATCATTATCCGCATCTGGTCGACCACGGGCAGGGCATCCATTCGGCTCTTGGCTACAACGGGCGCGGCTTGGCGCTGGGGACCGCGATGGGACGGGTGCTGGCCGATTGGTCGGCAGGCAAGGACGCCGCCGCGCTGGATTTCCCTGTAACGGCGATGGCGCCGATGCCCTTCCATGGCTTCCACAAACTGGGGGTGCGTGCTGCGGTCGCGGTGATGCGGGCGCGGGACGCCTTGGGGATTTGATCTAGCCGAAATCGCGGGGAAAGTTGCCAGCAAGATAGGCCATGATCTGCGCCTTGGCGTCGTCATGCGAGAAGCGATGCGGATAGACCAGCATGTTCAGCCAAAAGCCATCGAATAACGCCTCGAGCGCGCGCCCGATCCCTTCGGGGTCGGCACTGGCGTAGCCGCCTGCCAAGGCGATCTCGCGGCATAGGGCGGTCGAGGCGTCCAGTCGTTCCATGTCGATATCTGTGGTGTGGCGGCGATAGGCGGCGCGCGCCTGCGTTTCCCCGAAAAAGGCGAACCAGACGGCAATCTTGCGTCGGTCGATGATTGCGGGGTCAAAATGGGCGTCGACAATGACGGTCAGCTTTTGCGCGGGCGCAAGACCGGGCGCGGCTATCGCATCCCGCCATGCAGCGCGTAGTTCCTGGGCGAGGTGGTCCAGCGTTTCGGCCAGCAAGATATCCTTGGATCTGAAATGAAAGTTCACAAGCCCCGTGGACAATCCCGCCCGCCGCGCGACCCCCGCCAATGTGGTGCCCGACAAGCCATCTTCGGCAATTGCGTCGATCGTGGCCGCAATCAACTGTCGCCTGCGCACCTCGGGCGCGGCGGTGCGCGGGGTCTTGTCCGGGGCGATAGCCGACATGGTAAATCCACTGAATGAGCGTTCAATCAATCATTGATTTTTATAACGCCCCGAGTCAATAGTCTGTGGCACCGCCAAGAATCGAGAGTTCCCATGTCCATCACGCTGCCCCAACATGTTCAGGCCATCGTCATCGGCGGCGGCGTCATCGGCGCATCGACCGCATATCATCTGGCCAAGCTGGGCTGGAAAGATGTGCTGGTGCTAGAACGGGACAGGCTGACGTCCGGCACCACGTGGCACGCGGCGGGGCTGATCGCCTCGGCGGGCATGTCGTCCGAAACGCTGAGCTGGATTTTCCGCCACAGCCATGACCTCTATCAGCGGCTCGAGGCGGAAACGGGCATCTCGACGGGTTTCCGTCAATGCGGCCACCTGCATCTGGCCTCGAACAGGGCGCGGCAGGAATCGCAGCGGCGTGAAATCAACTTTAACCGCCTGATGGGTATGGAAAAGCACGAGGTCTCGCCCGCCGAGGTCAAGGACATGTTTCCCATGCTCGAGGCCGAGGGCCTCTTGTCCGCGATCTGGTCGCCCAAGGACGGGCGCGCCAATCCCGTCGATGTCACCATGTCGCTGGCCGCAGGCGCGCGGAAAATGGGCGTGCGCTTTGTCGAGGGCTGCCCTGTCACCGACATCGTGGTCGAGCGCGGTCGCGCGCGGGCCGTTGACACGCCCTATGGCCGCGTCACGGCCGATGCGGTCGTGCTGGCCACAGGCATGTGGTCGCGCCAGTTGGGCGCCAAGATCGGCGTGCCCGTGCCATTGCAGGCGATGGAGCATTACTATCTGCTGACCGAGCCGCTCGACGGCGTGCATCCGATGCTGCCCGTGGTCGAGGACCCCGAAAGCTATGCCTATGTTCGGGAAGAGGGTGGTGGGCTGCTCTTTGGTCTGTTCGAGCCGGATGGTGCGCCGTGGATGCCCAAAGGCGTGCCAAACGACGCGTCGTTTTCGACGCTGGCCCCTGACTGGGACCGGATGACCCCGCATCTGGAACATGCCTTCCGCCGTTTTCCGGTGATGGAACAGGCGGGCATCAAGTCATTCTTCTGCGGGCCTGAAAGCTTTACCCCCGATGGCGGGTTCCTTGTCGGCGAAAGCCCCGAGGTCGCTGGGCTCTACCTTGCCACGGGCCTCAATTCGTTGGGCGTGTTGTCGGGCGGCGGCGTGGGTGCGCTGATTGCCGAGGAGATTGTCGAGGGCGTCGCCAGTCAGGACATGACTGGGCTGACGCCCGCGCGTCTGGGCGCGCATGAGGCCACGCAGCACTATCTGATGGACCGCTTGCCCCATTCGCTGGCCTATATCTTTCGCTACGCCTCGCTGCCCAACTGGAAACACAAAAGCGCCCGCGGCGCGCGGCGTCTGGCGCTGCATGACCGCTATGCGGCAAAGGGTGCCTATTTCGCCACCCTCTCGGGCTGGGAGATGCCCTATTGGTTCGCGCGGGGCGATATGCCCAAGGTGGCCTATGAATACGGGCGGCAAGAGTGGTTCCATCTTGCGGGCGAGGAACACCGCGCCACGCGCGAGGCGGTGGGGCTGTTTGACAAGTCCTTCATGGGCAAATTCATCGTGCAGGGACGCGACGCCGAGGCGGTGTTGAACCGCGTTTCCGCAAATTCGGTTTCCGTTCCCGTCGGCAACAACGTCTATACGCAATGGCTGAACCCAAAGGGCGGTATCCTGTCGGACCTGACCGTGACGCGACTGGCCGAAGATCAGTTCCTGCTGGTCACGGGCGACGTGCTGCAACGTGTGACCGCGCCTTGGTTGAAAAAACAGATCGCCTCGGATGAGTTCTGCACCGTTACCGATGTGACCTCGGCCTATACGATCCTGTCGTTGCAGGGGCCGAAATCGCGGGCGTTGCTGGCCACGATCACGGGCGCGGACCTGTCGACCGAGGCGCTGCCTTTCCGTGGCTCGACCGAGGTCGAGATCGGCTATGCGCGTGTCTTGATGGTCCGCGTGACCTATATGGGCGAGCTTGGTTACGAGATCTATATCCCGACCGAGCAAAGCCTGAACGTCTATGACGCGCTGGTTGCGGGGATCGAGGCGCAGGGCATCGAATGCAGGCTTGGGGGGCTTTTGGCGCTGGATAGTCTGCGGCTGGAAAAAGGGTATCGCGACTTTGGCGTGGACATCGACAATACCGACACACCGCTAGAGGCGGGGCTGGGGTTTGTCGTCGATCTGGACAAGGGCGCTTTCATCGGGCGCGAGGTTCTGGCCGCGCAAAAGGCTGCGGGCCCCTTGCCCAAGCGCCTGCTGCCGATCCTGCTGGACGACCCCGAGCCGCTGCTTTTGGGTAACGAGCCGCTCTATGCCGATGGCCGTGCGGTGGGCTATGTCCGCGCTGGCGCCTTTGGCCATAGCTTGGGCGCATCCGTGGGTTTGGCCATTGTCGAGCGGCCCGAAGGTGTCACCGCGGAGTGGTTGAAATCTGTCGCATGGACGGTGCTGGTCAATGACCGTCTGGTCGCGGCCCGCGTGCAGATCGCGCCTTTCTACGATCCCAAATCCGAACGCGTCCGCGCCTGAGCCAGAGCCTGATATGACCGCAACACCCCGACAGTTCACAGACTACAAACACGGCCTGCTTGTCGCCATCGAGGAAGAAGTCGGTGGTGCGGCGCTTTTCGCGGCCTTGGCCCAGATGCATGTGGGTGAGGCGCGGCGTGCACTTGGGCTGATGGTGGCCATCGAAATGGCGGTTCTGACCTGTGCGGCGCCAATATTGGCTGGTTATGGGCTGGTCATGGCCCCGGTCAAGGACCTGGAGGCCGAGGCCAAGGCCGAGGCGCAGGGCATGGCGCACCAGACTTGGGACGACATCCTTGACCATATGATCGCGGATTATCCTGCCTTTACCGCCGAATTCGAACAGGTGGCCTTGATGGCACCCGCCGCCGACGCGCCGCTGATGCGGCTTTTGGTCGACCACGAGAACGCGTTTATCGACTACGCCACCGCGGCCCGCGCGGGCAGGGGCGACGCCTTGGCGATCTTGGAGGCGTTCCTCTTGCGCGCCCGCGCCATGGCCTAGGCCGTCAGCAGGCCCTTTGGGCTGAAGTGTCGCGGGAAAAAGGCCGCGACGCAGGCATAGACGGTGGCGATGGCCTCGGTCGGGCCGTAACGCATGGCCGAGGTCATCATGTCCAGCCAGACGCCCTCCATCGTCACCCGCACCACCCGTGACGCCAGCACAGGGTCATGGTCATAGCCGCCCTCGGTGATCAGGCGACGGGCCAGATCCTCTAGCATGTCGTTATAGCGTGCATCATTGGCACCGCATTTGTCTTGGTAGAGCGGGCGGCACTGCGCCTCGCCCCAAAAGGCGCACCATGCGTTCAGGCGCGCGGTTTCACAGATATGCGGGTTGAAATCGGCGCGGATCAGCGCGTCCAGTTGCTGGGCCGGATGTGGCCCCGCCGCCGCCAGCGCTGTGGTCCAGTTCTCGCGATATTCCTCGGCCAGAAACTGTAGCGTTTCTTCCAGCAGGTTTTCCTTGGTCTGGAAGTGGAAATTCACAAGCCCATGGCTGAGCCCCGCCGTGCGCGCCACATCGGTCAGCGTGGTGCGCGCATAGCCCTGTGCGGCCAGCGTTTCGATTGTCGCCTCGATCAATTGGCCGCGCCGCGCCTCTCGGCTCAGCTTGCGGGGTTCCTTTTTGGCAAGGGCGGCGGTCAAGGCGGGGTCCTTTCACGGGGGTGACGACAGTGTTTCATAATTCTGATTATCAAGCCAGTCAAAATCATATTGACAGCCCAGTCAAAATGATCGGATCATGACGGCCATCCGCATCCAGCCCCGAAAGGTGCCGCGCAACGGCGCGCGGCAGTGCCCATGAACAAGCCCAAACCCCGTGACCTGTCCAAGTCCAACGCGCATTACCAGAAGGCGCTGAAACGGCTGCCGCTGGGGGTGGCCTCGACCTTTCGCTATTGGGGCGATGACCGCACGATCTATGTCGATCACGGCAAGGGCGGGCGGTTCTGGGACATCGACGGCAACGGTTATGTTGACTATCGGCTGGGTTACGGGCCGGCAATTCTTGGCTATGCCGATGATCGTGTCGATGCGGCGGCGCGGCGCGGCATGGAGGTGGGTGGCGTCTTCGCGCTTTCCACTGAACGCGAACTGGCCGTGGCCGAGCGCATGGCCAAGATGGTGCCGGGCATGGACCTCGTGCGGTTCTCGAACTCGGGCACCGAGGCGGTGATGGCGGCCCTGCGTCTGGCCCGCGCGCACACAGGGCGCGAGAGCTATCTGTTGATCGAAGGCTCTTACCACGGTCTTTTTGACGCCGCGATGTGGATGGTCAACGTCGAGGACTGGGAGCCGGGCGATAACCGCAACCCCGAGGTCGTGGCCTATTCCAAGGGCATTCCCGCTGACCTCAAGACATTGGCCCATCTGACGCCGATGAACGACTGCGACCGTCTGCGCGATGTATTCAAACAGCACGGCAACACGCTGGCCGCCATGCTGATCGAGCCCATTCAGGGCAATTGCTGCGGGATCTCGGCCTCGACGGAATACGTCCGGCTGGCGCGGGAACTTTGCGACCAATACGGCGTTCTGATGATCATCGACGAGGTGAAAACCGGATTCCGCGTGGCGCGGGGCGGGGTGCAATCACTGCACGGGGTGACCCCCGACATCTCGACCTTTGCCAAGGCCATGGCCAACGGTTACCCGATTTCGGCCGTGGCGGGGCGCGAAGAGGTCATGCGCACCTTCCGCTATGGCGGCGCTGCGCATGGCGGCACCTACACGGCCCATTCGGTCAGCCTTGCAGCCGCCGAGGAAACGTTGCGTATCCTTGACGAGACCCCCGCGCTCGAAACGATTGCCGCCTATGGGCAACGGCTGATGGATGGCATCTCGGGCATCCTGAGCGCGCGCGACATCACCCATTCCTTTACGGGTCACCCGTCGATGTTCGGCCTGTTCTTTGCCGAAAAGGCCCCCGACAACTACCGCGACTGGAAAAAGTCCGACTATACGTTCTACGACACGATGGCCCATCACCTGCATGATCTGGGCATCATCTGCGAACCGGACAGTCGCGAACCTTGGTTCATCTGCGAGGCGCATGACGAAGCCTGTCTGGCCGACACGCTCGCCGCCGTGGAAACCGCCGTCGACATGACGGTCGAGGAACTGGCAGCCGAAAAGGCCAATGCATGATCTATGACGCTGTAATCATCGGGGCAGGCCACAACGGTCTTGTCGCAGGCTCTTACCTTGCGCGGGCGGGGATGACGGTCTGCGTGGTCGAGAAAAACGACTGGGTCGGTGGCGCTGCAGTCAGCCGCGAACTGCACCCCGGTTTCACCTATTCCAACTGCTCTTATGTCTCGAGCCTCTTTCGCCCCGAGATCATGCGCGATCTGGAGCTTCCCAGACACGGGTTGCAAATCCTGCCTTTCGAGGGCGGGGCGGTTCTGACCGAGGACGGCGATTATCTGGGCATGCACCGCGATCACGACGCCAACCGCCGTGAATTCGCCCGCCATTCATTGCGCGATTCCGAGGCCTATGACCGCTATGCCCGCGATGTGCAGCGGCATTGCCGCTTTATCCGCCCGATGCTGATGCGCACCCCGCCGGACCCCGCGCGGTTCAGGCCGCGCGATGTGGCGGAGCTGGCGTGGCTTGCGCGCAAGATGTTCGAACTGCCCGAGGCGCAGATTGCCGAGATGATCCGGTTCTGGACCATGTCGATCAGCGACTACCTTGATCAGTATTTCGAAAACCCCGTGATCAAGGCCTATCTGGCAGTCTCGGCGATCATCGGCACGGCCCTTGGTCCGATGTCGCCCGGATCGGCCTATGTGCTGTTGCACCACTATATGGGCGATGTTGACGGCAACGTGGGCGCATGGGGCTTTGCCCGCGGCGGCATGGGGGCCGTCACCAAGGCGCTGACCGCCTCGTTACAGGCGGCGGGCGGCGAGGTCCGGATGGGTTCGGGCGTCGATCGCGTGCTGGTCTCGAATGGTCGCGCGACGGGTGTGGTGCTGGACAACGGCGACGAAATCCGTGGCCGCCGCGTCATCAGCAACATGGATGTCAAACGCACCTTCCTCAAACATGTCGAGGAAAAGGAACTGCCGGGTGAATTCGTGGACCGCGTGAAGAAATTCAAGATCCGTGGCTCGTCGGGCAAGCTCAACATCGCGCTCGATAGCGCGCCGGTTTTCCCCGCGCTGCCAGAAGGGTCCACCCATATCCGTGGTGATCTGCATTTCACCGACAGTATCGCCCGAATGGAGCGCGCCTATGACGACTGGAAGTCGGGCACCTTCAGCCGCGACCCCTTTCAGGACGTGATGATCCCCACCATGATCGACCCCACCATGACGCCGCCGGGCAAGCATTTCATGTCCTGCTTTGTGCAATACGCGCCGCCCAAGATCCATGGCGGCGAATGGACCGATGCCGACCGCGACGCATTCGGCAAGACCTGCCTCGACCAGCTCGAGGCCTATTCACCCGGATTCAAGGACCGCGTGCTGCATGTCGAGGTCCGCACGCCGCGCGAACTGGAGGCCGAGGTCGGCCTGACCGAAGGCAACATTTTTCAGGGCGAACTGACCTTTGACCAGTTGCTCTTTAACCGCCCGGTCCCGGGCTATGCGCAATACCGATCACCGGTGAAGGATCTCTGGATATGCGGTTCGTCGACCCATCCGGGCGGCGGGGTCATGGGGGCGCCTGGACGCAACGCTGCGGCGGAAATCCTGCGTGAAGCGGGCCAGATCAAGGGGATGCGCGATGCTTACCCGGTCCTCTGAGGTGATCGTGATTGGCGGCGGCGTCAACGGTCTGGCGGCCGCGACGCGACTGGCACGCGAAGGCGCGCGGGTCACGCTTTTGGAAACGGCGGCCCAGACGGGCGGGGCCATGGCGGCGCGGGGCGCGGCGGGCGACATGCCGCTGGCGCATCTGACACCCGGCCTTGATCCGCGTGTGGCCAAAGGCATGGCGCTAGAGACGCGCGGCCTGCGGTTTCATGCCCCGCTGCGCGATACCGCGCTTGATCTGGGCGGGGACCACCGCACCGTCGCAGGCGGTCTGGCCAGCGGCGCGGATGCGGCTGCTTGGGCCACGCTGCATCAACGCCTGATGCGCTTTGCCAGCGTGCTGGCCCCGTTTCGCGCCATGGCACCACCGCGCCTGAAGGGCGGCGGTAATGACTGGGGCGCCCTGATGCGCCACGGGTTGGGCCTGCGGGCCATTGGCGCGCGCGAATTCCGCGAACTGTTGCGGATGGTGCTGATCAATGCCGCCGATGTGGCCGAGGACGAATTGAACGACCCGCTCTTGCAGGGCCTCATGGCGCATGACGCCACGCAGGGCGCATGGCTGGGACCGCGTTCGCCCAATTCCCTGATCCTCTATCTCAACCGGCTGGCGATGGGCGCGCAGATGCGCCTTCCGGTGGGCGGCATGGGGTCGGTGGCCAAGGCCATGACCGAGGCAGCCACCGCCGCTGGTGTCACCATCCGTCTGGGCGCGCGCGTAGCCCAGATCGAGACGTTGGAGGGTCGCGTGACCGGCGTGGTTCTGGACGACGGCGCGCGGCTTTTGGCGGATCACGTGGTATCGGCGATCTCGCCCAAGGCCACATTCCTTGACCTCATCGGCCCGCGCGGGCTGGAAACCGGTCTCTTGCGCGCCACGCGCGATATCCGCGCACGCGGCGCGACCGCTCGTCTGACGCTGCGCCTGAACGCCGCCCCGAATTTCCGCGGGGCCGATCTGCAGAGCCGGATGGTCATAGCCCCGTCGGTCAATGCGGTCGAAGAGGCGTGGAACCCCGTCAAATACGGCGAGGTGCCCAAGCGTCCGGTCATGGAGATCGTGATCCCCACCGCGACCGAGCCGGAACTGGCGCCCGACGGCGGACATGTCCTGTCGGCACTGGTGCAATGTGCGCCGCATGATCCGGCCAAGCCCAAGGCAGCCAAGACGGCCATGCTCAAGGCCACGATGCGTGTGCTTGAGGACTACGCCCCCGGTTTGGGCGAAATGGTCAGCGCCACGCATTTCCTGATGCCTTGGGAAATCGAGGCCGAATACGGGCTGTCAAACTGGCACCATGCCGAACTGTCGGTGGAACAGATGCTTTTCAACCGCCCCAACCATGCCACGGCCCAATATGCCACGCCCATCGCGGGGCTCTGGCTGGGATCGGCAGGCAGTCATCCCGGCGGCGGCATCACGGGCGCCGCGGGTTGGAATGCGGCAGGGGCGATCATCAGGGGGAAAGCGGTATGACCGGTTTGAAACGCGCAACCCAGCTTTTGACCACGCCCTTTCATGCGCGGACCTCGGCGGCCAATCTGCAGGGGCGTTGGGGCCCTTGGGCTGGCTATCGCGCCGCATTGTGCTTTGGGGACGTGGATATGGAATATACCGCGATCCGCAATGCGGCTTCGGTCTATGATCTTTGTCCCATGGTCAAATACCGGTTCACCGGCCCCGATGCCGAGGCCTATCTTGACCATCTGACGGTGCGCAACGTCGCCAAGCTCAAACCCGGATCGGTGCATTACACGCTGTGGTGCGACGACGAGGGCAAGGTTCTGGATGATGGCACCTTGCTGCGCCATGGCCCGCAAGAATTCCTGCTGAGCTGTCAGGAACGCCACCTGCCGTGGATGCTGGATGCCGCCACGGGATATGATGTGACCATTGCCGACGTGACCACGGAAATCGCCGCTTTGTCCCTGCAGGGGCCAACCTCGGCCGCTGTGCTGCGCTTGGCGGGGTGGGATGTTTCGGACCTGCGGCCCTTCCGCATGCTCAAGGTCGATTTCGGCGGCGCCGAGCTGACCATTTCGCGTACCGGATTCACGGGTGATCTGGGCTACGAGCTATGGACCTCGGCCGACCACGCGCTGCCGCTGTGGGATCACCTGATGGCGGCGGGCGCGTTGCATGGCATCCGCCCGATCGGCACCGATGCATTGAACCTCGCGCGGCTGGATGCGGGGTTCTTGATTGCCAATGTCGATTTCATCCCAGCCGATCAGGCCCTGCGCCACGACCGCGCGCGCTCACCCTTCGAGATCGGGCTTGATTGGCTCATTGACTGGACCAAGGGCCATTTCAACGGTCGGCGCGCGTTGGTGGCAGAGCGTGCGGCGGGTTCGGAATGGGCGATGGTCGGGCTGGATATCGAGGGCAACGTCTCGGCCGAAGGCTCGATCCTTTACTTGGGCAAGAAGAAAGAGGTGGGCTATATCACCTCGGCCGCATGGTCGCCCTCGGCCAAACGCAGCATCGCCTTGGCGCAGATCCGGCGGCCCTATCATGAAAGCGCCGATATCTGGGTTGAAATCTATGCCCAACGCGAGTTGCAATATGCCAAACTGATGCTCAAGGCCGACCAGACCGCGCGCCCGTTCTACGAGCCGGCCCGCCGACGCACGACGCCACCCCAAGCCTTCTGAGGTCCGATCATGTCCTCGCCGCTTCTGGACCATTGCCCGCCCACCTTGCCCGCCGCGGCCTATACGGACGCTGATTGGTATGCGCGCGAGGTGGCGGCCATCTGGCGGCGCGAATGGGTGCATGTGGGGCGGTTGTCGGATTTGCCGCTGGGCACGATCCGGCCCGTGACCGTTGCGGGCGCGGGGGTGATCTTGTGCCGCAGCGGCGATGGTGCGCTGTCGGTCTTTCACAATAGTTGCCGTCATCGCGGGGCCGAGATCTGCGCGGTCGAGGCGCCCTTGGGCAAGCTGGTGACCTGTCCCTATCATGCATGGGCCTACGCGGCGCGTGACGGGCGGCTGGTCTCGACCGCCTTTGCCACACCGACCGCTGATTTCGACCGCAGCGAACACGGGCTGGTGCCGGTGGCGCATCATGTATGGGCAGGATCGATCTTTGTCTCGCTGGCCGCAGATCCGCCGGTTTTTGCCCCCGATCTGGGGCTGGGGGCACTGGATAACTGGCCAATGGAGCGGCTGGTGACGGGGCATCGGCTGGTCAAGGATCTGGCCTGCAACTGGAAGGTTTTCTGGGAAAATTACAACGAATGCCTGCATTGCCCCGGTATTCATCCCGAACTCAGCGATCTGGTTCCGATCTATCGCGAAGGCATCATGTCAGAGGCCGAAAGGCCTGGCGGTGCGGTGCATGGCAATCGGTCGACCTTGAAGGACGGGGCCGAGACATGGAGCCTTGATGGCCGCACCTGCGGGCCTGCCTTTGAGGGCCTGACCGAGGCCCAGCGTGCCACGGCCGCCAATTTTGTGACGGTCTATCCCACGGCGTTTTTCGTGGCGCATGTCGATTATGCCCGCGTCGTGACCATCACGCCGACCGGCCCTGAATCCATGCGTCTGACCGCCGAATGGCTGTTTACGCCCGAAACCATGGGGCAGCAGGGCTTTGATCCGGCCAAAGTCGCAGCCTTTGCAACCATCGTGCTTGAACAGGATGGCGCCGCGGCCGAGATGAACCAGCGTGGCATGCGTTCGCCCGCCTACCAGCATGGGCGGCTGATGCCGCAAGAGTTTGACCTCCACCACTTCCACCACTGGGTCATGACGCGGCTAGAGCAGCCCGTGGCGCAAACGGGACAGTCCGGCGCTCAGGGCGACTTATCTTAATTCAATCTCGGGCGCGCTGTTCGTAGTGATATGGCCGATCTTTTTGACA
This sequence comes from Marivivens sp., assembly GCA_024642145.1. Taxonomy (GTDB): domain Bacteria; phylum Pseudomonadota; class Alphaproteobacteria; order Rhodobacterales; family Rhodobacteraceae; genus JAHEBS01. The sequence goes on along the minus strand of JAHEBS010000011.1, from coordinate 12,347 downwards.
TAAACCAATCTGGGCGCGATGCCCGTCAGGCAGGATGATGATCGTGGGTTCTGGCCATGTCGCGACGCTGATCCGTGAAATCGACCGCTATCTGGCCAGCCTGCAATCCGCCCAAGGGGTGACCGCGGTTCGTCAAAGCCTTGCGCCTTACCTTGATCAACCCGCCCAAGCGCGCCCTGTGCCGGAAAACGCCGTCGTGGCGCAACATCTTGGCACCGCGCTGGACGCGCTCCGCCCTTCGCATCCGGCTCTTGCCCAAGCCATCGGGGCCGCCTGCGGCGAATTGGAATGGATCAGCTACCGGCTCTATGATCCAGACCAGATCGGTGCCGCATTCATCGCCGGTCATGCCTATGCCGAATTGATCGGGCCTGGCGCTGCGGTCGATGCGCCCGAACTGGCGTTGGGCGTGTTTATCATCGCACCCCATATCCTTTACCGCGACCATCGCCACCCCGCGCCCGAACTCTACGCCCCGCTGACCGGCCCGCATGGCTGGCGTTTTGGCGTGGATCAGCCGTTGATGGTCAAGCCTGCACATCAGCCTGTCTGGAACCAGCCCATGGCGCCACATATGACCAAGGTCGGGCCGGTGCCTTTCCTGTGCATTTACGGCTGGACCGCCGATGTCGAGGCCCCCGCAACCGTGATCCCCGCCGACGATTGGCCCGCGCTCGAAGCGCTGCGGCTTGAGGTCTAGGGCATGACCGAAACGCCGCTAGCGCGATTTACCCTTGCCCTTAGCGCGGCGCGAACCCGCGCCGTGGCAATCGAGGCGCTGGGTGCCTATGCCGAGGCGACGGTGGCTGTGCGGCTTTTCACCATCACCACGCTTGACTACACAGCCAAACTGCACCGGCGGAATTATTCCAATATGCCAGAGGTTTACCCCGTATCCGGCGACAAACCCCTGACGATGGACAACTGGTCCGCGCAGGTTCTTGACCGGCGTGAAAACTATATCGCCAACACGATTGCCGATATGGGACCGGCCTTTCCGGATGCCGCGCTGATTGCCAGTGTCGGCTGCGGATCGGTGTTGAACATGCCCGTCATTCTGCGCGGACAGGTGGTGGCGACGCTCAATCTGCTGGACCGCGAAGGCTTTTTTGACGCGGCCACCGTGGCCCGCTGCGAAGCAGCGCTTGGCCTGCCGGCCATGGCCTGTTTCTTGATCCCTGAATGATTGCCCATGCGGGGGTTGATCGGCGCGGCTCTGCCTGCAAACCTGCGTGACGACCAAAAGGAGCGCCGTGATGAGCCACGATCAAGACGAGGAACTTTATACCCCCGATATGGTGGCCATGCTCGAGGCGCTCTGGGGCGAGGGGTTCCTATCGCCCGGCGGGCCGGACGAGGTGGCGCGGATCATTGGTGACCATGATATCGCGGGGGCCAGCCTTCTGGATATCGGCTGCGGGGCAGGCGGCATTGACGTGGCCTTGGTCCGGCATCACGGTGCGGGCTATGTCACTGGTATAGATGTCGAGGACACGGTGGCAAATCGCGCGCGCGCCTTGGTTGACAGGGCAGGGCTGGGCGACCGGATCGGTGTGGTCAAGGTCGCACCGGGGCCGCTGCCCTTTCCACCGCAAAGTTTCGATGTGGTGTTTTCCAAGGATTCGATCGTCCACATCCCCGACAAACACGCGCTGATGGCCGAGGTTTTCCGTGTGTTGAAACCCGGCGGGCGGTTCATGGCCTCGGACTGGCTGATCGGCCATGACAATCAGCCCTCTCCGCAAATGGCGGCCTATATTGCCGCCGAAGGTCTGGATTTCGGCATGGCCAGCCCTGCGCGTTATCTGGCCGCGATGCAGGCTGCGGGCTTTGTTGATTGCCGCACCACCAGCCGCAACGCGTGGTATCGCGAACAGGCGCGGGGCGAACTGCAACGCCTGCGCGGCCCTCTGGGCGTGGAAGCGGCCAAGATCGTGGGCGCCGATTTCGTCGCGCATAACTGCGAGATCTGGGAGCGGATGATCCCCGTGCTGGATCTGGGCGAGCATTGCCCGACCCATCTGTTCGCCCGCAAACCCGCCTGAAGATCAGATTTTCGCGCTCTCGGCCTCGAGCATGGCAAATATCTTGGCGCGTTCATCATGCACCAAAAGCAACGCCAGATCGCCCGGCCCCAGCCGCTTGACGATCATCGCGGCCCCTTCGGCCACAGACGGTGCCATCAGCACATGGTCGGCAGGCAGGCCTTGGGCCATCGCCTCGTCGCGGATCAGCCCCGGCACCACGCCCATTTCGCGTCCGCGCAGATATTTGGGGTTTTCTGCGGCCACCACATAGTCGGGCCGCAGCGCAAAGGCGCCGCTGGTCAGGCCACGGATATCGTCGTCGGACCGATCGCCCGCATGGGCCAGCAGCACATAGCGATGCCGCGCCTCCAGCGCGCCAAGCGCGCCGGTCACTGCGGCGATCGAATGCGGGTTATGCGCGAAATCGACAAAGACGCGCGCGCCGCGCACGGCAAATTCGTTGGCACGACCCGGATTGTCCTTGGGGTCCGACCGGAAGGAGGCCAGCGCCTTGCGGATCGCCGTATCCGGCAGACCGAGGACGCGGGCAGCCAGCGCGGCACCCAGCGCGTTTTCGATGTTATAGCCCGCAGCCCCACCGAGCGTCAGCGGCACATCGGCCACGTCGATCAGCGCGACGGTCTCTTTGCCATCCGACAGCATGATCTGCCCGTCTTGCAGCCAGCCACAGGCGCGCCCCGCGGCACGCGCCTCGGCAATTGCAGGGTTCGCAGGGTCGAGCGCGAAACAGACGGGCGCAAGGCCAAGCGCGCGCACTTCGTCCATCACGGGCGCATCGCCTGCGTTGACCACCAGCACACCGTCCTCGGCCAAGGCGCGGCGCACCGTCAATTTCGCGGTGGCCAGTTCCGCCACCGTGTTGATTCCGTATTGGCCCAGATGGTCGGCGGCTGCATTGGTCACCACGGCCACACGCGCCCGCGTCACGGGCAGGCCACGGCGCAAAATACCACCGCGCGCGACCTCTAGCACGCCGACCTCCAGCCGTGGATCGCGCAGCAAAAGCCGCGCGCCCATGGGGCCCGAATAGTCGCCCCGATCAATGATCTCGTCACCCACACGCACGAAATCGGTCGAGGACAGGCCCGAAACCTTGCCCGCCGCTGTGCCCATCGCCGCCAAAAGCCGCGTCGTCGTGGTCTTGCCATTGGTGCCCGTGACCAGCGCCACGGGGATGTCATGCAGCGCCGCCCAATGTGGGGCTGCGGGCAAGGCGGCGGTATCCCATGTCTGCGATCCCGCGCCGTGGCCCAGCGTCAGATGGTCGTCCTCCAACAGCCGGTCGATGCCACGTTCCGCCGCCTCGGCCACCAGCGCCACAAGGGCGGGGTTGGCCTCGGCTTTGGCAATGCCAGCGATATCCGCCACGATGGTCTCGAAGGCCATTCCGCTCTGGCCAATATGGCGGCAGGCGGTCAGGTGCCATGCCGCCTCGATCACGAAGGTCGCCGCAATCATCTGGTCGGCCTCTGCGCTGACGAAAATCGTGCAGCCGCCGTCCCAGAGCCTTGTGCGCAGAATCTCGGCGTCCTTGCCAAGGGCGCTGAGGATGCGCCGCGCCTCGTCCCGCCAGCGGGCCAATATGGGCGCGGGATCAACCCCGCGACACAGGGCGTCGCCCACCGCGCCGGTTTCTTGGCCGAACAGGTTCGGGCCCATCAAACGGCGGCAGCCATCCAGTTCCAGCACCGGATTTTCCGGCACCGGAAAGGATGCGGCATAAAGCAGGTCTTCGGCGCGGACCATCTGTGTTCGTCAGTCCGCGTCTTCGACATCGGCGCGCGCAAGCCGCACGCCGCGTTCGTCGCGGATCAACTGGTCGCCGCCCGCCATCACATCTTCGAAGCCCGGTCCTTTGACCTCGGTGCGGGCGGGGGCGGGGGTGGCGATGGCCTCGCGCTCGGCCTTTTTGAAATAGATGATCTGTTTCCAGCACCGCGTGAGGTCGTCGCCAAAGATGATCAGAAGATCATTCTGCGCAGCCGAGGCCAAGGCGGTGTCGATCGCTTCGACTTCGCTGTTGGCGATGGTGATCTGCTCGGCCTTGACGCCATTGGCCATCAGCGCGTCACGGATCAGGTTCGGCACTTCCACCGGGCCGCGCCCGCGGCGGTTGTCGTCGGGCTTGAGGAAGTAGTGGTCGAAATGGCCCGCCAGCTCGGCCGAAGCCGCTGCGATGTCTTCGTCACGGCGGTCGCCCGGCATGGCGGCGACCACGATGCGGCGGCCCTTGACCTCTAGCTTGTCGGCCAGATCGGCCATGGCGGCCAGTGCCGCGGGGTTGTGACCGTAATCGAGGATCACCTTGAAGGGGTGTTCGTCAAAGACGTTCGTGCGGCCTGGCGCTTGGAAGAACGAGGTGTCGAAGGTCCGCAGACCATGACGGATATTGTCCAGATCGACACCCAGAGAATAGGCCATGGCGCAGGCGAACATCGCGTTCTGCACGTTATAGAGCGCCTTGCCCTCCATCGTCGCGGGGATCAGATGCGACCACAGGATCGGGATATGCATGCCCTTGGCATAAACGGTGATCATGTCGCCGTTCATGGCCTTTTCCAGCACGACCGCCCGTCCGCCCGCGCGGATGTGTTCTTTGACCAGCGCGTTGTCGCTGTTCATCGTCACATAGCAGATATGCTTGGCCTCGCAGAAATCGGCCATGCGCAGACAGTGCAGGTCATCGGCGTTCAGCACCACGGTATCGGTCGCGGTTTCGACCACCACGCGTTTAACCGCTGCCAGTTCCTCGAGCGTGTTGATCCCCCCAAGCCCGAGGTGGTCCGAGGTCACATTGAGGCAGGCCGCGACATTCGAGGTCTGATAACCCAGACCCGAACGCACGATGCCGCCGCGAGCGGTTTCCATCACGGCGAAATCCACATCGGGATCGCGCAGGACCATCTGGGCCGAGGCCGGACCCGTCATGTCACCTTTGACCGTCAGCTTGCCATCCACATAGACCCCGTCGGTCGAGGTCATGCCGACGATCCGACCCGAGGATTTCATGATGTGACCCAGCATCCGGCTGGTGGTGGTCTTGCCGTTGGTGCCGGTGATTGCCGCGATCGGAATGCGCGCCTGTGTCGAGGGCGGGAACAGCATGTCCATCACGGCGCCGGCCACGTCACGCGGCTCGCCCTCGGAGGGGGCCACATGCATGCGGAAACCAGGCGCTGCGTTGACCTCGACGATCGCACCGCCGATTTCCTTATAGCTCTTGGTGATGTCGGGCGACAGGAAGTCGACCCCGCCCACGTCCAGACCCACGGCCTTGATCGTGCGTTCGGCCATGTCGCGGTTATCGGGGTGGCAGACATCTGTCATGTCGATTGCCGTGCCGCCGGTCGACAGGTTGGCGGTCGAGCGCAGGTAAAAGATCTCGCCCGCAGGCAGCACGGTGTCGGCGTCCTTGCCGGCCTCGGTCAAAAGCCGTTCGGCCTGACTGTCGAGTTCAAGCAGCGTCAGCACCTTTTCATGGCCGATGCCGCGGCGCGGGTCTTGGTTCACGATGTCGATCAGTTCGCGGATGCTGCGCTTGCCATCGCCAACCACATGGCCCGGCACACGTTTGGCCACGGCCACAAGCTTGCCGTTCACGACAAGCATCCGGTGGTCCATGCCGGTGACGAAGGTTTCCACCAGAATGCTGCGCCCGCGCGACTGGTCCTTGGCCTCTTTGAAGGCCACTTCCACCTGTTGGTCGGTGGTCAGGTTGATCGACACGCCCCGTCCGTGGTTGCCGTCGAGCGGCTTGACCACCACCGGAAAGCCCAGCCGACGCGCGGCACGGACTGCCTCGGAAGGCGAATAGACCACACGCTGCTGCGGCACCGGCAGGCCCAGATCGCTCAGCATATTGTGGGTGTCTTCCTTGTCACAGGAAATCTCGACCGCGATATGTTTGGTCTGGCTGGTGATGGTGGCCTGAATGCGCTGCTGCCATTTGCCGTGGCCGAACTGCACAAGAGACGAGTTGTTGAGCCGGATCCAAGGGATGTTGCGCTCTTCGGCAGCCTTGACCAGCGAACCGGTCGAGGGACCGAATTCCTTGCGCTGCGCCATGAGGACAAAGCTTTTCAACTCGGCTGCAAAGTCGAATTCGGCGTCATATTCATAATCCGTCAATTTACGGATATCGGCGGGCAACAGATGCATCAGCAGGCGGATCGCCAGCTTGCCTGCCTCTAGGCCCACGTCGCGCTGACGGTATTCATAGACGAGGTTATACTGCCCGGGCACGCCGGTGCCGCGCGTCCGGCCAAAGGTCACATCGGACCCCGCGACTGACTGGATCTCGATGGCTACGTGTTCGGCGACATGGCCCAGCCACGTGCCCTCGCCCTCGCGCAGGCGGCGCACCAGCCCGCCGGGTTCACGATAGGAACAGCCGTGTTCACGCAGGCCCGGCAGGGCCTGCACCAGTGCCTCGATCCACGCTTCGCCGATGCGCACTGATGGCCATTCCTCTAGCACACCCAATTCGACGACATGGCGAATGACGGGGAAAGAGGCCCAAGTGTTGGGGCCGACAAAGACATTGGTCGAAACGATCTTCATGATGTGAACCTCGTGCTGGAAATGTCTGGCCTATCCGGCCTTGTTTTCGGGAAGCGCGCAGAACGCGGAATCTGGATCTGGCGGGTAGGCGTGGCGGGCAGTCAGGTCGTAACGGCAGCCTTCGCCCATGACATGAACCTTGAGGTCCAAGAGCGTCAATGACTGACCGCGCGCGGCTTCCCACATCGACGAATGCGTCAGGCCAGAGGCATCAACCACGGTCACGGTGCCGGAACCCACGACCTCGAATACACCATCGGGGCCGATAAAGGCCGCTGTGTCTTCGTCGATGCCAAGACCCAGCAAGAAGGGGTTGTACGAAGCCGCGGCCAAAAGCCGGCCCAGACGGTTACGCTGCGTGAAATGCTGGTCGATGATCACGGCGTTGGTCAGACCCAGACCCGGCGCAAGGCTGACGGCGTCCTCGGTGGGGCTGGCGTTGCTGTCACCGCCCGCGACCATGTGTTCCGACATGATCGAGGCGCCCGCCGATGTGCCCGCAATCGGCACGCCCTGCGCATTGCGGCGGCGGATTTTCTGCGCGATGCCGGTGCCGCCGAGGATCGTGGACAGACGAAGCTGGTTGCCGCCGGTGATGAATATCCCCGAAGCGCGGTCCAGCATCTCCAGATAGCGCGGGTTGTCGCAGTCGGCGCGTTTTGTGATCGGCAGAAAATCGACGCGCTCGGCCCCAAGGTTCAGAAAAATCCGGCGATAATCCTCGCCCGTGGTTTCCAGCTCGGATGCCGTCGGGATCACGACGATATCGGCATTCGACCCGCCGGACAGCTCGACAAACCGGCGGTGGATGTGACGCTCTTTGACGCGATCTTCACCGCCGCCAATCGGGATGATGAAGCCGCGCGCGGCGGTCTGATTGATTGGGGATGGGCTCATGGAGCGGCGGTTCCCGTGTCTTGAATTCCAGTTTCCCCCCAAAGGCCACGCGGTCGCGGGCCTTCACCCCCCTTGAAAGCCCAGTGTGTCGAAGCAATGTTGCGACCACAAGGGCGTTTGCGGTAATTTATTGCGCCAAGTGTGTGGCAAGCGGGTCGCCGCCGCGCATTGGCAGGGTTTCGCCCCGTTACGCTGGCGCAGGCGCGCGGAATCGGACAGGCTCTGCCCTGAATGCCGACCCATGCAGGAGCCCGCCATGTCTCTCAGCCATTCCGCCGATCCGATTGTCATCGTGGCCGCGGCCCGCACGCCGATGGGCGGATTTCAGGGTGATCTTGCCGCGGCAACCGCCTCGGAACTGGGCGCGGCCTCGATTCGTGCGGCACTAGAGGGCGCGGGGCTTGCCCCCGAGGCGGTGCAAGAGGTCATCATGGGCTGCGTCTTGCCTGCGGGGCAGGGGCAGGCACCCGCGCGGCAGGCAGGTCTGGGCGCGGGATTGCCCTTGGGCGCGGGGGCGACCACGATCAACAAGATGTGCGGCTCTGGCATGAAAGCCGCCATGCTGGCGCATGACCTGATCGCCGCCGGCAGTGCCGAGGTGGTGGTCGCAGGCGGTATGGAAAGCATGTCGAACGCGCCCTACCTTTTGCCCAAGGCGCGCGCGGGATATCGGATGGGTCACGGGCAGATCATGGACCACATGTTCCTTGACGGGCTGGAAGACGCTTATGACAAGGGCCGTTTGATGGGCACCTTTGCCGAGGATTGCGCCGAGGCCTATCAGTTCACCCGCGAGGCGCAGGACAACTTTGCCATCACCTCGCTGACCCGCGCGCAGGCGGCCATCGCCGCGGGCCGTTTCAAGGCCGAAATCACGCCCGTCAGCGTCCGCGCGGGCAAGGCGCAGGCCACCGTCGATACCGATGAACAACCGGGCAAGGCGCGTCTGGACAAGATCCCGACGCTGCGCCCCGCCTTTCGCGAGGGCGGCACTGTGACGGCGGCTAACGCGTCGTCCATTTCCGATGGGGCGGCCGCCTTGGTGCTGATGCGCGCCTCCGAGGCCGAGCGACGCGGCCTGACGCCGCGTGCCAGATTGGTGGGGCATACAACCCATGCCGACAAACCCAGCCTATTCCCGACCGCGCCCATCGGCGCCATGCGCAAACTGTCAGACCGAACCGGCTGGGCCCTGAAAGACGTGGATCTATTCGAGATCAACGAGGCCTTTGCCGTGGTCGCTATGGCTGCGATGCGTGATCTGGACCTGCCCCACGACAAGGTGAACGTCCACGGCGGCGCCTGCGCGCTGGGCCATCCCATCGGTGCGTCGGGCGCACGTGTGATGGTGACGTTGCTTGCGGCGCTGGAAACCTATGGTCTGCGGCGGGGTGTTGCCTCGCTTTGCATCGGCGGCGGCGAGGCGACCGCCGTCGCGATCGAAAGGATCGGCTGAGACAGATGACGACACCCGAGCCCTTTGACGTGGCGATCATCGGCGCGGGCATCAACGGCGCCGGTTTGTTTCGCGACCTTTGCGCCCAAGGCCTGCGGGTGATCTTGATCGACAAAGGCGATTTCGGATCGGGCACCTCGGCCGCGCCCTCGCGGATGATCCATGGGGGGCTCAAATATCTGGAAACGGGGCAATTCGGACTGGTCGCGCAATCGACGCTTGAACGGAACCTGCTGTTGCGCAATGCCCCGCATCTTGTGCGCCCCCTGCCGACGATGATCCCGCTGCATTCATGGTGGGGCGGGATCGGTCCGGCGATCCGCACACTGTTCGGTTCAAAAACCGCAGGGCGCAGTCGCGGGGCCGCACTGATCGAGGCGGGTCTACTGGTCTATGACCTATTCGGGTCGCGCGGACGCGTCATGCCGCGCCATCGCCTGATGGGCCGCGCCCGCACCCGTGCCGCGATGCCCCACCTCGCGCCGGATATCATTGCCTCTGCGCTTTATCACGACGCGCGCGTGACCCATCCCGAACGGCTGGTGCTGGAACTTGTGCAAGAGGGGCTTGCGGCCAACGCCGAAAGCGTGGCGCTCAACTGGACCAGCCTCGCGGGCCTTGATCGGGGTGCTTTGACCTTGGTTGGCCCGCAAGGCACGCGCCATGTCGCGCCCCGTCTGGTGGTGAATGCTGCCGGTCCGTGGATCGACAGGGTGAACGCGGTGTTGGGCCAAGAGACGCGGTTCATCGGCGGCACCAAGGGATCGCACATCTTGCTGGATCACCCCGCGCTGCTGACGGCGCTGGACGGGCGGATGCTGTATTTCGAGGCCGATGACGGGCGGCTGCTCTTGATCTACGGCTACGAAGGCCGCGTGTTGATGGGCACCTCGGACCTGCCTGACGATGATCCCGATGCGGCGGCCTGCACCGAACCCGAGGTGGATTATTTCCTGACCATGGCCAAGCGGGTGCTGCCCGCCATCGCCATCAACCGCGACCAGATTGTTTATGCCTATTCCGGTATCCGGCCCTTGCCGCGCAGCGACGCCGCCGCGCCGGGGTTGATCAGCCGCGATCACTCGACGCCGACGCTGCCCGCAGATGCGACGCGGCCCTTTGACGTGATCTCACTGGTGGGGGGCAAATGGACGACCTTTCGCGGCTTTGCCGAGGAAGTCGCCGATGATGTGCTGGCGCGGCTGGGGGCCGGCCGCAGCGTTTCGACCCGTGACCTGCCCATTGGCGGCGGGCGGGATTTTCCCAAGGGCGCGGCACGCGCCGTCTGGGTGGCGCGCGTTGCTGCTGCGACCGGACAGCCCGCGCAGCGGATCGAGGGCTGGCTCGACCGCTACGGCACGCGCGCCGAGGCGATCGCCGCGCAGGTGACTGCTGATGACAGGACCCTGCCTGGCACCGATGACATGACACAGGGCGAGATCGATTGGATCGTCAGACATGAGGCCGTGGTGCATCTGCAAGACCTTGTGCTGCGTCGCACCCAATTGGCGATTGCCGGACGCCTGAGCGCCGCAACGCTGGCCGCCATGGCCCAAGTGACGGGTGCCGCGCTGGGCTGGGATGATCGGCGTCTTGCAACCGAACTGGCCCAGACCACCGCGCTGCTGCAGGACCGCCACCGCGCCCGACTGTGACGCTTGACCTCGGGGCGCGCGGGATACACATTGCGAAAACCAGATGTGACGTCGCGAGAGGAAATGAGCCGCGCCATGGAACCCCGTATCGGCCTCCGCACGAACCTGCGCCCCTTCATCCAGCAACTGTGGCAAGTGTTTCTGGTGGGCCTGACAATCGGGCTGGAACGCACGGTCATCCCCGCCTTGGCCGAGCGTGATTTTGGGCTCGAGCGCGGCTCGGTGACCGCACTTTTTGCCTTTGTCATCAGCTTTGGCATCGTCAAGGCCGCCATGAACTTTGCCTCGGGGCGGCTAAGTGAAACCTACGGGCGTCGGCCTGTGCTGATCTGGGGCTGGCTGGCGGCGCTGCCTATTCCGCTGATGCTCTACTGGGCGCCCAGTTGGGGCTGGATCGTGGCTGCGAATGTGTTGCTGGGGGTCAATCAGGGTTTCGCCTGGTCGATGACCGTCACCGCCAAGCTGGACATCGTGCGGCAGGGCGAGCGGGGTCTGGCGACGGGGCTTAACGAATTTGCAGGCTATACCGGCGTGGCGCTGGCAGGGATTGCCACCGGCTATCTGGCCAGTCGCTTTGATCCCCGCCTCAGCCTCTTGGTCTTTGGCCTTGTGGTGGCCGTGGTGGCTTTGGCGTCGGCCCTGATCTGGTTTACCGAAACCCTGCCTTTGGCGCGGGCCGAGGCACAGGCGCGTGCGGCCGCGGGCGGCGCAGTCGTCGGCGCGCCCCTGACCGCGGGTCGGGCCATGGCGCTGGTCACATGGCGCAGCCTGCCCATGCAGGCGGTCGCGCAGGCGGGATCGATCGAAAAATTCGTCGATGCGGCGATGTGGGTGTTGGTTCCGGTCTTTCTGACCACGCAGGGCGCGAGCCTTGTCGAGATCGCGTGGGTTTCAGGCGCTTACGGGCTGGTCTGGGGCACGGGGCAATTGGTGACCGGCCCCCTGAGCGACCGGATCGGGCGCAAAAAGCCAACGGTGGCGGGTTTTGTCATCTGTGCGGGCGGCATCGCGGCTTTTCCCTTGGTCACGGGCGTTGCGGCATGGGCGGCGCTGGCGGCCGTCACGGGGTTTGGCATGGCGCTTTTGTATCCCACGCTTATCGCCGCCATGGGCGATCTTGCACCGCCAGAGTGGCGCGGCTCGATCCTCGGTGCCTACAGGTTCTGGCGCGATCTGGGCTATGCGCTGGGCGCCTTGGCCATGGGCATCGTGTCGGATCTGGCGGGCAATCCGGCCGCGGGATTCTGGTTCACGGCGATCACCATGTGCGGTTCGGCCATGTGGTTGATTTTCGCGCTTCCCGAGACACACCTTACGGGTGATCAGGCCAAGTAAGTGCTTTGACAATTCGGCCCCGCGTGTGAGCCTGCGGGCAAAGTCAATCTGGAGATCGGTCAATGAAACTTGTTCGCTATGGCGCACGCGGCGCGGAAAAGCCGGGGATGATCGACGGCGAGGGCCGGTTGCGGGACCTGTCCGCGCATATTCCGGATCTGGCGGGTGCGGTGCTGGCCGATCTGGGCAGGCTTGCGGCCATCGATCCTGACGGGCTGCCGCTGGTGGCGGGAAACCCCCGCCTTGGCGCGCCGGTTGCAGGCAGCGACAAGTTCATCGGTATCGGGCTCAACTACGCCGACCACGCCGCCGAAAGCGGTATGGCCGTGCCGCCCGAACCGATCGTATTCACGAAATTCGCCTCGTGCATCTGCGGTCCTGACGACCCGATCATCA
>JAHEBS010000010.1 GCA_024642145.1 Marivivens sp. | reverse complement strand
TGCCCGAAAGGGTCGTCCCCAACGCCGAGTTCGAAGAAATTCTCGATACCACGGACGAGTGGATCCGCTCGCGCTCGGGTATCGAGCGCCGCCATTTCGCCGCGCCGGGTGAAACGACCTCGGACCTTGCGGCCAAGGCCGCACAGCATGCGCTGGCCAATGCCGATATGTCCGCCGCTGATCTGGACGCGATCATTGTGGCGACGACCACCGCAGACAATACCTTTCCCTCATGTGCCACGATGGTGCAACACAAGCTGGGCATGACGCAGGGCTTTGCCTTTGACGTGCAGGCTGTTTGCGCGGGCTTTGCCTATGCGATGACCACGGCAAATGCGCTGATTCTGGCCGGTCAGGCGCGTCGCGTGCTGGTCATCGGCGCAGAAACCTTCAGCCGGATCATCGACATGACCGACCGCGGCACCTGTGTGCTGTTCGGTGACGGGGCCGGCGCGCTGATTCTCGAGGCCCAAAATGGCGCCGGCACCAACGCCGACCGCGGGATTCTGGCCACAGACCTCAATTCCGATGGCCGCTACAAAGACATTCTCTACGTCGACGGCGGCGTGGCCACGGGCGAGACCGGCTTTCTCAAGATGGAAGGCAAAGAGGTCTTCCGCCACGCGGTCGAAAAGCTGGCCGAAACCGCGCACCGTGCCTTGGCGCAGATCGGGTTGACCGATGATGCGGTTGACTGGGTTGTGCCGCATCAGGCCAATATTCGCATCATTCAGGCCACGGCCAAGAAACTTGGCGTGCCGATGGAACGCGTGATCGTCACCGTTCAGGACCACGGCAACACCTCGGCCGCCTCGATTCCACTGGCACTGTCGGTGGGCGTGACCGAGGGCAAGATCAAGCGCGGCGACCTGATCGTGACCGAGGCGATCGGCGGCGGGCTTGCCTGGGGCGCGGTTGTAATCCGCTGGTAGCGGCCTCTGCCCAAGAATCAACGGCTTGGACAAGGCGAAATCATTGACTCGTGAAATCCCCTGCTCTTAAGTTTGCGCTAAAACAGGGGAACGGGATGTCTGATAAAACGCTGACCCGGATGGATCTTGCCGAAGCCATCCACAATGAGGTCGGCCTGTCGCGCAATGAAAGCGCGGCCATGGTCGAAAAAGTTCTAGGTCATATTTCCGATGCGCTGGTGCGTGGCGAGACTGTCAAGATCAGCTCGTTCGGCACTTTCTCGGTTCGGGACAAGGCCGCACGCGTGGGCCGCAATCCCAAGACCGGCGAGGAAGTTCCGATTCTGCCGCGTCGGGTGCTGACCTTCCGGCCCTCGCATCTGATGAAAGACCGCGTGGCCGCCGGCAACAAGGACTAAGGCCTGATGGCCAAGTCCACCTCAGCCTTTCGCACGATCAGCGAGGTCTCCGACTGGCTCGGGGTGCCGCCGCATGTGCTGCGATTTTGGGAAAGCAAATTCACGCAGATCAAGCCGGTCAAACGCGCCGGCGGACGTCGCTATTACCGCCCCGAGGACATGGCGCTACTGGGCGGCATACGCATGTTGCTGCATGAACAGGGCATGACCATCAAGGGCGCGCAAAAGGTGTTGCGGGAAAAGGGCATCAAACATGTGATCGCCCTTGGCCCCGACCCGATCGAGGATCCATCCTTCGAAGAGGCCGTAGGCAATGCGGCCACGACGCCGCCTGCCGCGGATGCGCCCCTGACCCAAACGGCCATGACAGAAGAACCCGCGGCGCCCGCCAAGGTCTCGCCCATCAGACCCAGGTCGAGCTTTGACCGCCAAGATGCGGGAATCATTGCTATTCTTGCCAGCGCCAGCCCCGCTGGGCTGAAAAAACGCGCCAGCAGGATCCTGCCATTGGCCCAAAGGTTGGCCGCGCTTGCCGATCAGATGGCCTGATCGGGAAAGCCGCGATTTGGGTCTGGATTTTCACGATTTTCGTCTTGCCCTTCCGGGCAAAAACGGGCAGAAGGCCGGCAGTCGGGCTATAGCGCAGCCTGGTAGCGCGTCTGACTGGGGGTCAGAAGGTCGTAGGTTCAAGTCCTGCTAGCCCGACCATTAAATCGCCCGTCCGGTGAACCCGGGCGGGCGTTTTCATAAGAGGCACTCGATGACCGGCGTTCTTCCCAGCCAAGCCATCCGCACCCTGATCGCACAGGGCGCGATTTCCGCAGATCCAGCCGTGATTGACGCCCAGATCCAGCCGGCCAGCCTCGATCTGCGGCTGGGCACCGTCGCCTATCGCGTGCGCGCCTCGTTCCTTGCCGGTGCTGGCCGCAGCGTCGCCGAACGGCTTGCCGAGTTCGAGATGCATCGCATCGATCTGACCAATGGCGCGGTGCTGGAAAAGGGCTGCGTCTATGTGGTGCCGCTGATGGAAAGCCTCGCCCTGCCCCAAGGCATCCAGGCGGTCGCCAATGCCAAAAGCTCGACCGGCAGGCTCGATCTTCTGACCCGCACCATCACCGACGGCGGCGTCGAATTCGACCGAATCGGTCCGGCCTACACCGGCCCGCTCTATGCCGAGATCTGCCCGCGGTCCTTCTCGGTCCTCGTGCGGCCCGGCATGCGGCTCAACCAGATCCGTTTCCGTGCAGGTCAGGCGGTGCTGGACGATGCCGCGCTGACAGCGCTTCATGCCGCGACGCCGCTGGTGACGGGCGGCCCTGCGGTGATCGACACCGGACTTGGCTTCTCGGTCGATCTGGCCCCTGCCCAAGGCACGCTGGTGGGCTATCGCGCCAAACCCCATACCGGCGTCATCGACCTCGACCTGATCGGCCATTACGACCCCGCCGAGTTCTGGGAACCACTGCACAGCGCCGACCGCCGCCTGATCCTCGATCCCGGCGCCTTCTATATTCTGGTCAGCCGCGAGGCGGTCACCATACCGCCCGACTACGCCGCCGAAATGGCCCCCTATCTGGCCATGGTGGGCGAGTTCCGCGTGCATTACGCGGGTTTCTTCGATCCGGGCTTTGGCCATTCCGATGCCGGCGGCGCCGGCAGCCGTGGCGTGCTCGAGGTCCGCTGCCACGAGGCGCCCTTCGTGCTGGAACATGGCCAGATCGTGGGCCGGTTGGTCTACGAACAGATGGCCGAGCGCCCCGCACAGATCTACGGCCGTGAAATCGCCTCGAACTATCAGGGCCAAGGGCTGAAACTCTCCAAACACTTCCGCGCCTGAACTTCTTCTGACGTAAAATACCTCGGGGTGCGGGGCAGAGCCCCGCGTGGCCGCCACTGGTGCGAATCGGAAATTCGCGGGAACCTTGGACCCGACAAGAGGTGCCCCCATGCCGCGCAGCGAACAGGACAACCGGTCCCATGACGCCAATCTGGCGCGCTTTTGGTCCGCATTGGCCACGGGCGCCGGTGGCCATGTCTTTGCCCAAGGTGCCGATCGCGGCGCGGTGACCGGCCTACCCCTGTCGCTTTTCAACCCCGCGATCATCAGCACGGGGCAGGCGCAGGATCTGGCCGCATTGCATCGCCAGATGGACGAGGCCACCAAAGCGGCAGGCACCAAAAGCGTCTGGTGGCTCGGAATCAACGCGCAGCGTCGCGCGGTGACTGATGCCCTGCTGGATCTGGGCTATATCGCGGCAGGCAGCCTGCCGGCTATGGAATATACGCTGGGCAATCTCGCCCCATCGACGCTGCCTGCGGGCATGTCCATCCTGACCCTGACGGATGCCGATGACCGCAGCGCCGCGGGCGTCGGCCTTTGTCGCGCCTACGGGTTCGATGACAAATTCGCCGATGCCTATTCCAAGATCGAACGCGGCCTGCCGCCCGAAGGCCTCGCGGGGACCGAACGCTATGTGATGATGCACGACGGCACGGCGGTTTCCTACGCCACGCTGGTCATGACCGGCGAGATCGCGGGCATCTACGCGGTGGCGACACCGCAAAAGGCGCGTGGGCGGGGCTACGGGCGGGTCATCACCGAATATTGCATGCATCGCGCCCAGACCTTGGGCGCGCGGCGCATCGTGCTGCAAGCCTCCGAGATGGGTCTGCCGGTTTATGAGCGGATCGGGTTTGTCACGGTTGGCGAATACCTCTGGTATGCACCCGAGGACGATTGATCAGCGGAACATGCGCAACAGGCGCACCAGCATTCGCACCGACTGGCCCGCGCGGCGCATGGTCTGGCGGCGGGCGATTTCCTCAGCACGGGCCTTGGGGTCGCTGGGGAGCGGCTGGTTGGGGCGGCGCATCAGCCGCATACGGGAGGCCAGGCGAAAAAGCTGGTTGATATTAAAGTTCACGGCCTATTCGTCTCCGAACATATCGGGCTGATCTTCATTGTCGCCGTCGCCGTCGCCAATCGGGATCAGTCCCGGCGGCGGGCGGCTGTCCAAGAGCCCCGCGGCGCGCAATTCTTTCAGCCCCGGCAGGTCGCGGGCGGTTTCCAGCCCGAAATGGTCCAGAAACTCGGGCGTGACGACAAAGGTCACAGGCCGCCCCGGTGACATCTTGCGTCGACCGATCTTGACCCAACCCAGTTCGATCAACTGGTCGAGCGTGCCACGGCTGACCGAAACCCCGCGGATTTCCTCGATCTCGGCACGGGTGGCGGGTTGGTGATAGGCAACGATGGCCAGTGTCTCGATCGCCGCGCGGCTCAGTTTGCGCGTCTCGACCACCTCTTTGCGCATCAAGAAGCCCAGATCGGCCGCCGTGCGGATCGCCCATGCATCGCCCACGCGCACCACCTGCACCCCGCGCCCCTCATAGCGGCGGCGCAGATGCACCAGCGCCTCGGCGGGGTCGCTGCCATGGGGCATCCGGCCTGCCAGATCCTGCAGCGTCACAGGTTCCGACGTGGCAAACAGGATCGCTTCGATCATGCGTTCTTGTTCGGCGATGGGCGGGGCCTCGAAGAGGCTCTGTTCGTCGCGGTCAGCCATTGTCTCTGGTCTTTCTGCGGATCTGGATCGGCGCGAATGTTTCGCTCTGGCGGATATCGATATGGCCCTCTTTGGCCAGTTCAAGCGAGGCGGCAAAGGTCGCGGCGGTGGCAGCGCGGCGGCGCGCGGGGTCTTCGCCCCAGCCGGTGGGCAGGTAGGACGACAGGTCCGCCCAATCGCCCATATGGCCGATCAGCGGTCGTAGACGGTCTAGCGCCTGTTCCATCGACATCACCGCGTCGCGGTCAAAGACAAAGGGGCGGAAATCGTCGCGCGTCCGGATGCGGGCATAGGCCTGCATCAGGTCAAGCAGTGTCGCGGTATAGGTCACGCGGCGCACCCGCTCGACATCAAGGCTCAGCCCGCGGGCAAAGAAATCGCGGCCCTTCTGGTCGCGCCCCATCAACTTGGCCGCGCTTTCGCGCATGGCCTCGAGCCTTGCGAGCTGGAATTGCAGGTGCGCTGCCAGTTCCTCGCCCGAGGGGCCTTCCTCGCTGGGGTCGGGCGGCAGCAAAAGGCGCGACTTGAGATAGGCAAGCCATGCCGCCATCACCAGATAATCGGCGGCCAGTTCGATCCTCAGTTCCTTGGCCTGTTCGACAAAGGTCAGATACTGCTCGGCCAGAGCAAGGATCGAGATTTGCCGCAGATCGACCTTTTGCGTGCGCGACAGCATCAACAGCACATCGAGCGGTCCTTCATAGGCGCCGACATCGACGATCAGCGCCTCGGCGGCCAGACGGTCGCCGACGCTTTGCCCGATCTCTTCGAAATCACCCGACATGAACGCTCCAAAACTCGCGCCACCGAAGGTCCGGTGGCGCAGGCACAATGTCAACAGAGACGCAGGCCCCGATTAGCGCGATGCGACCGTGATACAATTGAGGTTCAGCCCTTCGAAGGCATTGCAAAAGCCCCGCGCCTCGGCGTCATCGGCAAAGCCGAAGGCGCGCAGGCGATAGAAGGTGCCACCCGAAGACTGGGCTTCTTGGATGAACGGCGTCTTGCCTGCCAGATAGGGCGTGGCCAGCGACTGGATGCGCTGCCACTCGCTCTGGGCCAGTTCAGCGGTGGGGAAGGCCCCAAGCTGGACGATCTGCGCGCCCTCAGGCGGCTCGGCGGCAAAGCCCGTGGCCGCGACTGGGGTCGCGGCGGTTTGCACGGCGGCGCTCGCCGTCACGGACGCAGGGCGCGGCATCGGGCGGCGCTGCTGCACGACAGCCATGTCCGGCGCGGCCATGACGGGTGCAATGACGGGTTCGGCGACGGGTTCGGCGGCAGCCGCCCCGTCAACTTCCTCGGGCATGGCCTCGCCCTCGTCCAGCGGCGCCGCAGGCGCCTCGCCTGCGACGATCGAGGCGATCAGCGCGTTGATATCGGTGGTTTGAGGTGCGGGCTCTGTGGCGCTGGCCTCCGGCGTGGCGGTGGCATCAGGCGCGACGGTCAACGATGAGCCCAAGCCCACCTCGCCCGCCTCGGCCATGGGCTGCGCCTCAAGGTCTTCTTCGGTCAGATCAGGCTGGGTCGGCGCCAACAGCAGCACATCGCCCGGACCTTCGGCCTCGCCAAGGGCCGCGACCGCGTTGACCGCCAACCCCAGATCGGGGGAAATCTCGCCGCCAGGCGCGTCGGGCGAAACCCGCATCGCGCCAGCCGCCGCGCGCACCACCGGCACGCCGCTGACATCGCGCACGGCAAGTTTGACACCCCAGACCGCGATGATCGCCACAAGCGCAAGCGAGGCCGCAGCCCCGCTATAATGCAGGATTGTGCCTAATGAAGGCGCCGGACGCATCTGCGCCGGCTGGTTCGACATGACCGCCATTTCTGCCTCACTGCCCGGAAACGGCATGCCTCACATGCCGCAACCTGTCACTCTTGCCTCTGCCGGAACCTGTGCGTTTACCGCATCTCGTCTGCCGGCTTGACCCCGAGAATACCCAAACCGGCCGAAATAACAACGGCTACGGCACGGATGAGGGCAATTTTCGACTGGCTGGTGGCGGCATCGCCCTCTTGCAAGAACCGCAGGGCGGTATCGTCATTGCCGCGGTTCCACAACCCGTGGAAGTCCGACGCCAGTTCATAGAGGTAGAAGGCCACACGGTGCGGCTCGTTGCCGCGCGCGGCGATTTCAACCAGCCGCGGCCATTCGGCAAGCTTTTTGATCACCGCAATCTCGGCCTCATGGCCAAGCCGACCCAGATCGGCGGCGGCCAGCGTGGGATCATCGACCGCGAGCCCTGCATCGCGCGCGCGCCGCAGCACCGACTGCACGCGGGCATGGGCATATTGCACGTAGAAAACCGGATTGTCCTTGGACTGTTCCAGCACCTTGGCAAAGTCAAAGTCCAAAGGCGCATCGTTCTTGCGCGTCAGCATATGGAAACGCGTCACATCGGCGCCGGCCTGTTCCACGACGTCGCGCAGGGTGACAAAGGTCCCTGCCCGCTTGGACATCTTGAAGGGCTCGCCGTTCTTGAACAGTTTGACCAACTGGATGAGCTTGACGTCCAACGGCACGCGACCGCCCGACAGCGCCGAAACCACGGCCTTCATGCGTTTGACATAGCCGCCGTGGTCCGCGCCCAGAACGTCGATCAACAGATCGAAACCGCGTTCGACCTTGTCAAAGTGATAGGCGATATCGGGCGCGAAATAGGTCCAGCTGCCGTCGGACTTCATCACGGCACGATCCACATCGTCGCCATGCGCGGTCGAGCGGAACAGCGTCTGTTCGCGCGGCTCCCAGTCGTCCAGCAACTTGCCTTTCGGCGGCTCCAGCACGCCTTCGTAAACCAGATCCATCGAACGCAGCTTGGCTATCGCGGCCTCGATCTTGCCGGTGCCGTAAAGCGCCTTTTCCGAACTGAACACATCCATGGTCACGCCCAGCGCGGCCAGATCCTCGCGGATCAGCACCAGCATGCGCTGGGTGGCGAATTCGCGCACCTCGGGCAGCCAGACGGATTCCGGCTGGTCAAGGAAACGCGCGCCGTATTCGGCCTTGAGCGCCTCGCCCACGGGAACAAGGTAATCACCGGGGTAAAGCCCCTCGGCGATCTCGGGGTCCAGCCCATGCGCCTCGCGGTAGCGTTCGTAGGCAGACCGCGCCAGCACATCGACCTGCGCGCCGCCGTCGTTGACGTAATATTCGCGCGTGACCTCATAGCCCGCGAAATCCAGCAACGCGGCCAGCGCGTCGCCAAAGACCGCGTTACGGGTGTGGCCCACATGCATGGGGCCGGTGGGATTGGCGGACACGAATTCGACGTTGACCTTGACGCCTTGCCCCATGGACAGGCGGCCATAACCGGGCTCGGTCAAGATCGCCTTGACCAGATCGCGCCAGATCGCGGCGTCAAGGCGCAGGTTGAGAAAACCGGGGCCGGCGACATCGGCTGCGACGATGCGGGGATCTTGCAGAAGGCGCGCGGCCAGATTTTCGGCAATCACGCGGGGGTTCTGGCCCGCGGGCTTGGCCAGCACCATGGCGGCGTTGGTCGCCATATCGCCATGGGCGGCATCACGCGGCGGCTCGACCGCTACGGCATCAAACGAAAGGCCGGCAGGCAGGACGCCTTCGGCCACCATGGCCTGAAGCTGGTCGACCACCGCCGCGCGGATATCGGAAAAGAGGTTCATGTGTCGCTTCCTTGGTTCGTTGTCCGCAATAGCAGAGCAATCCCCAAGGTCAACGGTCAGGGGTAGCTGGCCTTATTGTCGGTGGTCACACGTGTCTTCTCGATGATGTCGCTGCCCGTCAGCCGCGCATGTTCCTGAATGGCGAAACGGTCGGTCATGCCCGAGATATAGTCCGCCACAATCCGCGCCAGCGCGGTTTCTGTCGCGGCCTCGGCCACGTCTTTGCGCCATTGCTTGGGCAAATGTTCGGGCTGGGCCATGAACAGCGGAAAGAGATCATTGATCGCACCCGTCACATGGCGGCGCATCTCGACCACGGCGGGGGCGCGATACATGCGATGGAACAGGAATTTGCGGATCACCTTGAGGTCTTGCCAAAGGGCGGGCGTGAATTGCACCATCGTGCGCCCCGCATGGCGCACATCGGCCACCGTGCGCGCATCAAGCTCGGCCAGATTGCGGCGGCTGACGCGGATCACATCCTCGACCAGAATGCCAAAGAACCGCCGCAGCGCCTCGTGGCGGCGACGATAATAATTAAGCCCCGGATATTTGCGATCGACCTCGGCGAAACAGTCGTGCAGCACAGGCAGTTCGGCCAGTTCGTCCGTCGAGAACAACTCGGCCCTCAGCCCGTCGTGCAGATCGTGGTTGTTATAGGCGATATCGTCGGAAATTGCCGCAACCTGCGCCTCGGCGCTGGCGTGGGTCGTCAGTTCCAGATCGTGGCGGGCATTGTATTCAGCCAGCGCATAGGGCCATGGCTCTGCCACCGGACCGTTGTGCTTGGCGATGCCCTCCAGCGTTTCCCACGTCAGGTTCAGCCCGTCCCACTCGGCATAGTGACGTTCGAGCGAGGTGACGATGCGCAACGCCTGCGCGTTATGGTCGAACCCGCCATAGGGCGCCATCAGCGCGTTCAGCGCATCCTCGCCCGTATGGCCAAAAGGCGTGTGGCCAAGGTCATGGGCCAGCGCCACCGCCTCGGTCAGTTCGGGGTTGAGATCAAGCGCACCGGCGATCGTGCGCGCGACCTGTGCCACCTCGATGGAATGGGTCAGGCGCGTGCGGAAATAATCGCCCTCATGTTCGATAAAGACCTGCGTCTTGTGTTTCAGCCTGCGAAAGGCGCTGGAATGGATGATCCGGTCACGGTCGCGCTGGAAGGGCGAGCGAAAGGTGCTCTCTTCCTCGGGATAGAGCCGCCCGCGGCAGGTCGCCGGGTCGGTTGCAAAAGGGGCTGCCATTCGTTTTACCTGTTCTGCCTTTACGGCAACTATAGGCGCGGCCCGCGGCATTTGACAGACTGCCCCAACCGAAACGGAGTTGATTCATGAGCTTTGCCCTTGTCACCGGCGCCTCCAGCGGGATCGGCGCCGCCACCGTCACTGCGTTGCGCGCCAAGGGCTGGGACGTTCTGGCCATTGCGCGACGCGAAGACGAACTGGCACGTCTGGCCGCGGCCACAGGCGCCGAGGTGCGCGCGCTGAGCGCGGCGGACGCCGATGCGATCGACGCCTTGGCCCGCGATCTGGGGGCGCGCTGTCCCGATGTCATCGTGCATTGCGCCGGTGCCGGCCGCTGGCTGCGGATCGAGGACACCACCCCCGCCGAGGCGCGCGCGATGATGGATGCGCCCTTTTTCGCCGATTTTCTGGTGACCCGCGCCTTTCTGCCCGCCATGCTGGCCCGCCGCTCGGGGCAGATCATCCACGTCAACTCGCCCGCGGCCTATGTGCCTTGGCCCTTTGCAGGGGTCTATGCGGCCACGCGCGCGGCGGTCAGGGGCCTGCATGACGCCTTGCGTCAGGACCTGCACGGCACGGGCGTGCGCAGCTGCCACATCACCTTTGGCAAGGTTACATCGGGCTATTGGGAGGCAAATCCCGGTGCCTTGGAAAAGATGCCGCGGATCGAGCAGACCTTTCCAAGCTACACGCCCGAGCGCTGCGCCGAAGCTATCATGCAACTGATCGCGCGGCCCCGCGCCGAGGTGATCTTGCCGCATATGATGGCCTTTTACCTGCTGTGTTGGCGCATCTGGCCGGGACTGGTGCGCACGATTGTCCGACTGACATCGCCCCGCGTCTGAGCCGCAGTTGCGGCTTGGCCCAAGCCACCCTATATTTCGGGGCAACAGCATCAGGATTTTCCGATGGACCTCACCCTGCCCCCGACTGTCACCCCCCGCGCCTTTGCGCGCCTGACCGAGATCGGCGCCGCCGCGCAGGGTAAGGCCCTGCGTGTCGCAGTGTCCGGCGGCGGCTGTTCGGGGTTTCAATACGAACTTAAACTTGATGACGCGCAGAACGATGATCTGGTCCTGTCGGATGCCGGCGAAACCGTGGTGATCGACCCCGTTTCGCTGCCCTTCCTGACCGGTGCCACCATCACCTATACCGAGGAACTGATCGGCGCGCGGTTTGCCATCGACAACCCCAATGCCTCGTCGTCTTGCGGCTGCGGCACGTCTTTCTCGATCTGACGCATGAAGATCGTCACCTTCAACATCAACGGCATCAAGGCGCGCATCGAAACCCTGCTGCGCTGGTTGGACGAGGCCAACCCCGATGTCGTGCTGTTGCAGGAAATCAAATCCGTGGACGAGGGTTTCCCGCGCGAACTGTTCGAGGATCGCGGCTATAACGTTGAAACCCATGGTCAAAAGGGCTTCAACGGCGTGGCCATCCTGTCAAAGCTGCCGCTCGAGGATGTGGCCCGTGGCCTGCCCGGTGACGACAGCGACGAACAGGCCCGCTGGATCGAGGCGACCGTTGTGGGCGACAGCCACGCGATCAGGCTTTGCAACCTCTATCTGCCCAACGGCAACCCCGCGCCAGGCCCGAAATACGATTACAAACTTGCCTGGATGGACCGCCTGCGCGCCCGCGCGGCCGCGCTGATGGCGGCCGAAGAACCGGCGATCATGGCGGGGGACTGGAACATCATCCCTCAGGCCGAAGACGCGCGCCACCCCGAGGCTTGGGTTGAAGACGCGCTTTATCGTCCCGAAAGCCGCGCGGCCTTTCGCAAGATTCTGAATCTGGGCTTTACCGAGGCCTTCCGCGCCCGTGTTCGCGGTGCGGGGCATTATTCGTTCTGGGATTATCAGGCCAATTCATGGGAGCGAAACAACGGGATCCGCATCGATCACGCCCTGCTGACGCCGCAGGCCGCCGATCTGCTGGTCGATTGCCGGATCGAGGCCGATGAACGTGCCCGTGCCAAGCCGTCGGATCACGTACCGGTCTGGATCGAACTGGCGGCCTAGCCCCTAGCCTGCGGTCACGTCGTGATCGTAAAGCCAGTCATAACGCCCCATGAACAGCGTCGGCGCCATGCGCCCGATCGCGGCCAGTCCCAGATGGCTGATCCCGCGCCTTGCGCCGCTGAGATGGTAATTCACCGCATTGGCATTGGCCGCAGCGATGGCGCGCGCAGCGCGCGGGCGGCGAAGCGCCTGAAACCGCGCCAATCCGGCCGCCAGATCGCCGCCGCGCCCCGTTTCCCGCGCCAAGACCCAAGCGTCTTCCAAGGCCATATTGGCACCCTGCGCCAAAAACGGCAGCGTCGGATGCGCGGCATCGCCGATGATGGCGCGGGATTTGTCGTGCCAATGCTGCGCCACAGGGTGACGGAACAGACCCCAAAGCCGCAGTTCGCGCACCTGCAACAGGATTTCACCCAAGGCGGGGCAGACATCGCTAAAGGCCGCGCGCAGGTTCGCAGGCTCGTCGGGGTGGTTCCAGCCCTCGGCGGTCCAGCCCTTGCGTTCCTGCACCGCAATCAGATTCAGACGCCCGTCGGGCAGTGGATAGGTCACCACATGCCGCCCCGGCGCCATCCAGATACGCGCGACGGGGTCGGCGTCGGCCATTTCGATCACCGCGCGCCACGCAACCTGTCCGGTGAACTGCGGGCGGTCACCGCCATTGAGGATCGCGCGGAGGCCGGAATGCAGCCCTTCTGCCCCGACCATCAGGTCCGCTGTGGCAGCATGGTCATGGATAACCGCACCCTCGTCCGACCAGCCAACCTGCGCGCCGGTAACAATATCGACCCCCGCTTCGCGCGCACCTTGCGCCAAGAGGTCCAACAGATCACCACGATGGAAAAACCGGTAAGGCGTGGCCCCGCGCGCGGTCAGATCGAACCGCGCCAACCGTCGGCCCGTCAGCGCATCGATGGGTTCAAGCGCCTGCGCCGCAATCGAAATCGCCGCGGCGCGGGCCTCTAGCCCCAGGGCACGCAGAACCGCGCCGCCATTGGGCGTTATCTGAAGCCCCGCGCCAAACTCGCGCAGCGCATCGGCCTTTTCATAAAGGGAAACCTTGGCACCCTGACGGGCAAAGGCCGTTGCCGCCGCAAGCCCCGCAATCCCGCCGCCGGCCACGGTGACGGAATGGCCGTCATGGGGCAGCGGGGTTCTGGCGGGCGCGGTCATGGCAAATCAGTCGTCGCGGTGGACCTTTTCGCGGCGCTCGTGACGCTCCTGCGCCTCGAGGCTCATCGTGGCGATGGGGCGCGCGTCGAGACGCTTGAGCGAGATCGGCTCGCCCGTGATTTCGCAATAGCCGTATTCGCCGTTGTCGATCCGGCGCAGGGCCGAGTCGATCTTGGCCACCAGCTTGCGCTGACGGTCACGGGTCCTCAGTTCCAGCGCGCGATCGGTTTCCTCGCTTGCACGGTCGGCAATATCGGGAATGTTGCGCGTCTGGTCCTTCATGCCCTCGATCGTATCGCGGCTGTCCTCGAGGATATCGGACTTCCAAGCAATCAGCTTGCGACGGAAATACTCTGTCTGGCGCTCATTCATGAAAGGCTCGTCTTCGGCAGGACGGTAGTCTTCCGGCAGGAAAACTTCGGCTTTCATGGCAGCTCCCTCTGTTCGACCCTGTGCCTCAAGCTGCGTATTAGACTGCGGCATTGGGCCCTCCCCTGAATCTGCGGCCCGTTTACTCAGTTTGTGGGTGAGTGTCACCCCCCCAATTTTCCTTGCCCGTTCACGAATTGCACCGGCCGCCTGACCTGCTAGTGTCGCCCCGACCCAAGACAAGGAACCATCATGCAGTTCAAAGGCACCGACGCCTATATCGCGACCGAGGAAATGCAGGTCGCCGTCAACGCCGCCGTGCGGCTGGAACGCCCGCTTCTGGTCAAGGGCGAGCCCGGCACCGGCAAGACCGAACTGGCACGTCAGGTGGCGCGCGCGCTGGGTCTGCCGATGATCGAATGGCACATCAAATCAACGACCAAGGCGCAGCAGGGGCTTTACGAATATGACGCGGTCAGCCGCCTGCGCGACAGCCAGCTGGGCGACGCGCGCGTGCATGACGTCAAGAATTACATCCGCAAGGGCAAGCTCTGGCAAGCCTTTGAGGCGACAGGAAAAGTTGTGCTGCTGATCGACGAGATCGACAAAGCCGACATCGAGTTTCCCAACGACCTCTTGCAAGAACTCGACCGGATGGAGTTTCACGTCTACGAGACGGGTGAAACCGTGGTCGCGCGGCAACGCCCCATCGTGATCATCACCTCAAACAACGAAAAGGAACTGCCCGACGCGTTCTTGCGCCGCTGCTTTTTCCATTTCATCCGCTTTCCCGATGCCGATACCCTGCGTGCGATCGTCGAGATGCATTACCCCGGCCTCAAGGGCGCGCTGGTGACGGCGGCGCTGACGCGGTTCTTCGAGATCCGCGAAACGCCGGGGCTCAAGAAAAAACCCTCGACCTCCGAGGTTCTGGACTGGCTGCGCCTGCTGATGGCCGAGGATCTTTCGCCCGAAGACCTGCGGCGCGAGGGCGGCGCGGCGCTGCCGCCTTTGCATGGCGCGCTGCTCAAGACCGAACAGGATCTGGCGTTGTTCGAGCGGCTGATGTTCCTCAATCGCGGACGTGGCCAATAATTGTTTCGTGTTCGTGTGCGGAAATAAGGCAAAACCGCCGCAAAATGGACCTTAACTTGCCACATTAGCCGCTGGCTGCCAGCCTTTCCCCATTGATGGCCTTGGGGGGCTGGTCTTGTGAGTCGTTTCTTTTCTGTACTGGCCCGTTTGGGTCTTGGTATTCTGGCGCTGCCTGTCCTTGCAGCTTGCATGGCAGCGCCAGAACCCGAGGCCACCCGCGCCCAGCCCGATCTGCGGCTGAGCGGGATCGCCGCGCACCATTTCACCACCCCCGCACATCTGCCCGCCCTGCGCAGCAATGCACAGATGGCCCAAGACATTCTGGACCTGACCTTCCAGTTGGAAAGCGGCCGTGCGCTGCCGGTGCTGTCGCGTTTCGAGGGCCCTATCGGCATTCGCCTGCTTGGCACCTCGCCGGGCTTTCTGGCTGACGACCTTGCACAACTGGTCGGGCGTCTGCGCAACGAGGCGGGCCTGCCGGTCAGCTTTGTTTCGGCTGACAGCGCACAGATCACCGTCCAGACCGTGTCGCGTCAGGATATCACCTCGGTCGTCTCGAACGCGGCCTGTTTCGTGGTGCCCAACGTCGCCGACTGGCAGGAATTCCGCGCCAAGCGCCGCTCGCCCGAGGTGGAATGGGCCAATGTCGTGATCCGCACCCGCGCCGCGATCTTTTTGCCAGTGGATGTGTCGCCCCAAGAGATGCGCGATTGCCTGCACGAGGAACTCGCCCAGTCGATGGGCCCGCTGAACGATCTGTTCCGCCTGCCCGATTCCGTTTTCAACGACGACAATATCACGCCGGTCCTGACGGGCTTTGACATGCTGGCGCTGCGTGCGCTCTATGCGCCGGAACTGCACAGCGGCATGACCAAGGCCGAGGTTGCAGCCCGCCTGCCCGCAATCCTTGCGCGGTTGAACCCCGCCGGTGAGGGCCGCAACAGCGCACCTGTCAGTGCGGGGCTCGATGGCGACTGGAAAGATGCCATCATGCAGGCCCTGACCAATGGTCGCGCCACGCAAACCCGCATTCTCGGGGCGGAACGCGCCATCGCCATCGCCCAGTCACGCGGCATGACCGACACGCGCCTTGGCTTTGGCTATTACATTCTGGGACGGCTGGAGGCGCAGACCAGACCCGCCCATGCCATCGACGCCCTTGAAACGGCGCGCCTGTTCCTGTCGGGCCGCCCCGAGGCGCAGATCTATCTGGCCAATGTCAATGGCGAGTTGGCGGCGCTGATGTTGGCGGGCGGCAATCCCGCACGGGCGCTGGCGCTGGTCGAAGAGGCAGTTCCGGCCGCCATCCGCGGTCAGGACGCGGCGCTGACGTCGCGGCTCATGCTGTTGCGCGCAACCGCGCTGGCACAAAGCGGCCGTGCCGCCGAGGCCGAGGCCGCGCGTCTGGACAGTCTGGCTTGGGCGCGCTACGGCTTCGGCTCGGACCGCAGCGCGGCGATGCAACTGGCATCGATGGCCGCCTTGCGTCCCTGACGCGGAGACAAAGCATGATCTATCCACTGGGCGGCCTGTTGATTGGCGCGGCTATCGGCGCGACCCTTGCGCGTCTGCGCGGCGGTAACGGGCTGGATATGGGCCAATGGGGCGCCGTGTTGGCGATGCTGGGCGGGCTTATTGGTCTGGCCATCGTGATCGGCATCGACCGCGCCGCCATCGGCTGAGCCGATGTTCACGCCCTTCCTTCAGGCGTTACGCAAAGAAGGCATCCCCGTCTCGCTGCGCGAGTATCTGGGGTTTCTCGAAGCGATGGAGGCCGAACTTGCTTTGTTCGAGCCCGAAGGTTTCTACCACCTGTCCCGCGCGATCCTCGTCAAGGACGAACGGTTCTTCGACCGTTTCGATCGCGTGTTTTCCGCCGTGTTCGGCGGCCTGTCGGAAATTTCCGCCGAAGCGGTGATCAATGCCATCGACCTGCCGCAGGCGTGGCTGGAAAAACTGGCCGAGAAATATCTCAGCGACGAGGAAAAGGCGCTGATCGAGGGCGCGGGCGGCTTTGAAGAGTTGATGAAGCGCCTGCGCGAAAGGCTGGCTGAACAAAAGGGGCGCCATCAGGGCGGGTCCAAATGGATCGGCACGGCGGGAACCTCGCCCTTTGGCGCCTATGGCTATAACCCCGAAGGCGTGCGCATCGGGCAGGACAAGTCGCGCAACCAGCGCGCGGTCAAGGTCTGGGACCGTCGCGAGTTTCGCGATTTCGACGATCAGGCCGAGCTTGGCACCCGCACCATCAAGATCGCGCTGCGCCGACTGCGGCGCTGGGTGCGCGAGGGCGCGGGCGAGGAACTGGATCTGCCCGGCACCATCCGCGCCACGGCCGACCATGGCTGGCTGGATGTGCAGACCCGTCCCGAACGGCGCAACGCACAGAAAGTCGTGCTGTTTCTGGATGTTGGCGGGTCGATGGACTGGCACATCAAGGCCGTGGAAGAACTGTTTTCCGCCGCAAGGTCCGAGTTCAAGAACCTTGAATATTACTACTTTCACAATTGTCTTTACGAACATGTCTGGCGCGACAACCGGCGACGCTTTGACGAACGGATCGCCACGCGTGACCTGATGAACCGGCTTGGCCCGTCCTATAAATGCATTTTCGTGGGCGATGCCTCGATGTCACCCTATGAGATCACCCATGCGGGCGGCGCCAACGAACATTGGAACCCCGAAGCCGGCGCCATCTGGCTCGACCGTGCGCGCACCGCTTGGCCCAACCATCTCTGGATCAACCCCCTGCCCGAGGCGCATTGGCGTCATACCCATTCGGTCAAGATCATCAGCCATATCTTTGGCGAGGACCGCATGGTGCCGATGACGCTTGCGGGGATCGAGCGTGGGGTGCGGCTTTTGGGCCGCTAGGCGGGCTTGACCCGATGGGATGTCCGCCCCAAGTTCCAGAGATGAACCATATCCGTCACCTTTGGCTCAACCACCGCGCCCTGTTTGTGGGCTTTGCGCTCGCCGTGGCCCTGACGCTGTTTTTTGCCGTGCGTTTCGCGGTCTTTGCGCTGCATTGGTCCGATCCCGCGCATCGCCACGAACCGCCAGAGGCGTGGATGACGCCCAATTACATCGCCCATAGCTGGCAGGTCGATCCGCGCGATCTGGGCCGCGCCTTGGGTCTGCCGCCCGATCACGGACGACGCCCGACCTTGGCCGATATCGCCGCTGCACGGGGCGTGCCGCTTGAACAGGTCTTGGCCGAGTTGCAGGCCTATCTGGACCGGATGGCACCCGCACAATGACCGACTGGATTTTGCTGCAACTGGCCCAGCACGGTGTGGTCCTTTTGGGGGTCGGCACGTTTCTGAGCTGTCTGGCGCTGCCGATCCCTGCCTCGTTGCTGATGTTGTCGGCGGGGGCCTTTGTGGCCTCGGGCGATCTGGGTTTCGCCGCGACGGTCGGTGCCGCACTGGCGGGCGCGGTGGCAGGCGATCAACTGGGGTTTCTGGCTGGCCGCAGCGCGGGCGGACGGATCGAGGCGCGTTTGGCGCGGCGCGCCAAAAGCCGCAAACTGGCCGAACGCGCGCGCGATCTGACAGGACGCTACGGGCCTAGCGGCGTCTTTCTCAGCCGCTGGCTACTCAGCCCGCTCGGCCCCTATGCCAATCTGGCCGCCGGAGCGGGGGGACTGGGCTGGATGATCTTTACCTTGGCCGCAGTCGCGGGCGAGATCGTCTGGGTCATGGCCTATGTGGGCTTGGGCGCGAGCTTTGCCGCCAATATCGACATGATCGCAGAGCTTGCAGGCGATATGAGCGGGTTGCTGGCGGCAGGCACCGTCACGCTTGGCTTGGGGCTGATGCTGCGCCGCGCCATGGTCGAACGTCGGGCCCGCCGATGATCCTGCGGCTGCTGCCCTTCCTGCTTTTGGTGCTTTGGGCGGTTGTGGCGACACGCTTTACCGTCCGGCGCATGACCGCCGATTTCGAGAAGCGTTCGGTTCCGCTGCATGAGGCGGCGCTTGAAAACGAGTTGAAGAAGCTAGCGCAAGTGTTGGAATTGCCGTCAATTTCCGTGCGCGTCCTTGATGTCGAACCGATCAACGGGCTGGCCGCCGCAGACGGGCGTATCTATCTGACACGGGGCTTTATCGAGGCCTATCGGCGCGGCCTGGTCAGCGCCCCGGAATTGGCCGCCGTGATCGCGCATGAACTGGGCCATGTGGCCATGGGGCACGCGCGGCGTCGCATGATCGACTTTACCGGCCAGAGCGCCCTGCAAATGGCGCTCATCTTGCAGTTGTCACGGTTCTTGCCGTTCATCGGCGTGCTGATTGCCAACGTGATCACCGCCTCGCTCGCCGCGCGGCTGTCGCGGCGCGATGAATACGAGGCCGACGAATGGGCCTCGGCGCTGTTGATCCGTGCGGGTATCGGGATCGACCCGCAGATCAGCCTGTTCCAACGGCTTGACCACCTGACGGGCATGAACAAACGCCCGCCCGCATGGCTCATGAGCCATCCCGCAACCGAGCAGCGCATCGCGGCGATCCGCGATCATGCCGCGCGTTGGCAGGCGACCTAGGCTGTCAGCCTTTTGCCCAGACGGGGCAGTTGCGCCTTTTTCAACAAGGCCCGCATCTGCCAGTCCTCGCCCGATAGACGCCGCGCCTCGTCCAGCACGCGCGTGGCGGCGCGGGTCACGGCAACAGGATCACGGTCATGAAGGGCGCAGAGAAAACTATCCGGATCGGCACGGTCCAGCCCTTCCTCGCGCAGGGTATGGCGCGGAAAATCCGCAGCATTGAGTGTAACGATCACATCGCAAGACCCCGCAATAGCCACCGCCAGCACATGGATATCAGCCGGATCGGGCAGGTAGAGTCTGGCCTCGAGCCCGGGCGCGGGCGGCAATTCGGCCTTGGGAAACCGTGCTGTCATCACGGCGGCCTCGCCCCGTGCCTGCACCTCGGCTGCCGCGCCCAATCGGCGGCTGGCGCGCAGCCATTCTTCCATGATGCGCGCAGACCACACGGGGCGGTAAAGCCCCTCATCCGCCACCGCCAACAACACCTCGCGCATGACCGTGGGAAACAGCACGCAGGCGTCCAGGACCGCCTTCATAGGCGGAAGAACAACGATTTCAGGTAGCCGCTTTCGGCCAGTTGCGGCATTTGCGGGTGATCGGGTCCGGCAAATCCGGTGTGGATCAACTGCGGCGCGCGCCCTGCCCGCCCGATGCCACGGGACGAAGCCGCGCGGAACTGGCCGAGATCGGCGGCATGCGAGCAAGAACACAGGCCCAGATAGCCGCCTTGGGCCACCAAGGGGGCGGCCAGTCGGGCGATGCGCTCATAGGCGCGCAATCCTGCCTCGAGCGCCTGACGGTTGGGGGCAAAGGCCGGCGGATCGCAGATCACCACGTCAAAAACCTCGCCCGCCTGTGCCAGATCGGCCAGCGCGTCAAAGGCGTCACCCTGACGCGTGTCAAACTGGGCGCCAAAACCCGAGGCCTCGGCCCCCGCGCGCGCCAGTTCCAGCGCCGCTGCGGAACCATCGACCGCCAGCGCCGATGCGGCACCGCCCGCCAGCATTGCCAGACCAAAACCGCCGACATGCGAAAACACATCCAGCACCCGCCCGCCCTTGGCCAAACCTGCCGCGAAGGCATGATTGGGTCGCTGGTCGTAAA
The DNA here is from genome assembly GCA_024642145.1 of Marivivens sp. Lineage (GTDB taxonomy): Bacteria > Pseudomonadota > Alphaproteobacteria > Rhodobacterales > Rhodobacteraceae > JAHEBS01. The sequence continues at coordinate 8,377 of JAHEBS010000010.1, read as the reverse complement.
AGAGGCCGGTTTTCTGCCCGCCCACCACATCCGCCATATAGGTGGCCCCGTTCATGGGCACGGGCACCGGTGCCGCAGGGGCCGCGCCACGGATCACCTCGGTGACCTCGGGCAGACCTTCCAGCGTGCGGGCGCGGCCCGAACCGTTCAGGATCACCGTCCGCACCCCTGTCACCTCGACCAAGGCATCCGCCAAGGGGCCAATCAGCACATCGGCCCAAGCCGCATTGGGCTGCACCACCGCCAGATCGCCAAAACGGTCGATGACCACGCCGGGCAGGCCGTCGGCCTCGGCGTGGATCAGGCGGTAAAAGGGCTGCGCGAAAAGGCGCGTGCGCATATCCAGCGCGCGACCGATGCGCTGGGCAAACCAGCCTTGGTCAATCGCCGCAGCGGGATCGCGGTCCAGCATTCGCACCGTGATCTTGGAGTTGGGGTTGACCGCAACGGTGCCCATCTGCCGCCGCTCGGCATCCTCGAGGATCGCGATGGACCCAGGCGCCAGCGCCTTGGTGCGACGGTCTAGGACAAGCTCGTTGGCATAGACCCAAGGAAAACCGTGGCGGATGGCGCGGGCCTCGGCCTTGGGGGTCATACGAACAATGGGGCGGTCATGGGAAAGGGCGGACATCATGCCCGCCCTCTATCCTTTATCGCGCCGTGGCGGAAGGGGTTTGACCTATCCTCAGCTCGCCCATTCCGCATAGAAAAGCTGACGCAGATAGGCGCTGACGCGCACCTTTTCCGTCTGGCCCGCGCGGTCAAGCTCCAACGCCGCTTCGCCACCGGGCGCGGCAAGGCTGCCTTCGATGCGAACAGGGCCCTCGATCACGGTGCCCGTCTCGGCGTCGGTCACGGTCATGATGAAATGCACCGAATAATAGCCGCCCACGCTGAAGCGGGTCTTTTCGGTCACCCCGTGGAACCGTTCCAGCACCAGCGTGATGTTAACCGGCACGCTGCCATGGACCATCGGCGCGACACTATCGGCCGCATCCTGAAACATCGCGCGCAACTGTTCATGACGGTCGCCAAAGGGCTCGCCCCGCCAGACGATGTCGGCATTGGGATAATAGCTATTGGCCTCGGAGACCTGCAGCTCGTCCGGAACGACCACATTGACCGAACGGATATCGTAGTTGTGGATCTGCGTTTGCACGCCGATCGTATTGGTGGCATCAAAGTTCATCGGCTCAAGACGCGTCGGAATGTCGGTGCCTGCACAGCCAGCCATCGCGGCCACCGCAGCCAAGGCCATGAAACTCTTGCGGATATTCATCTTATTACCCCCGGACCATCAGGCCCATTGAGATTTCCCGGCTCTGACTTTCACGTTAAAACGTGGCAAAAATTGGGTTAACGCGTGCCCATTTCGCGCAAAACGACAAGATTGAGCAGAGCCTGGAAACAATAAAACCGCTGGCTATCGACGGTTGTTAGCGCTAACTTATCGTGATAGCACCGGCGCGAAATCCAAGGAGAACGGCATGAGCCTCCACCCCCAAATCGCCGCAGTCACCGACCGCATCCGCGCCCGCAGCGAAAAGGGCCGCGGCCAGTATCTGGCGCGCATCGCCGACGCCGCCGCCAAGGGCCCGCGCCGCGCGCATCTGACCTGCGGCAATCAGGCCCATGCCTATGCGGCGATGACCGACGCGGACAAGACGCTGCTGGCGGGCGAACGCGCCCCCAATATCGGCATCGTCACCGCCTATAACGATATGCTTTCGGCGCATCAGCCTTATGAGGTCTATCCCGGCCTGATCCGCGAAACGGCGCGCGCCATGGGCGCCACGGCGCAGGTCGCGGGCGGCGTGCCAGCCATGTGCGACGGGGTTACGCAGGGCCAATCGGGGATGGAACTGTCGCTCTTTTCGCGTGACGTCATCGCGCTGGCCGCTGGCGTGGCGCTGAGCCACAACACCTTTGACACGGCCCTCTATCTGGGCGTCTGCGACAAGATCGTGCCCGGTCTGGTGATGGCCGCGGCAACCTTTGGCCATATCCCCGCGCTTTTCGTCCCCGCCGGTCCGATGACCAGCGGCATCAGCAACGATGAAAAGTCCCGCGTGCGGCAGGCCTTCGCCAAGGGCGAGGTCGGCCGTGAGGAGTTGATGAAATCGGAAATGGCCTCGTACCACGGTCCGGGCACCTGCACCTTCTACGGCACGGCCAATTCCAACCAGATGCTGATGGAGATCATGGGCCTGCACCTGCCAGGGTCGAGCTTTGTCAATCCCGGCACGCCCCTGCGCGAGGCGCTGACGGTGGCTGCGGTCAAGCGGTCACTGGAAATCACCGCCCTTGGCAACGAATTCACACCGGTGGGCGAAATCCTTGACGAAAAGGCCTTTGTGAACGGCATGGTCGGGTTGATGGCGACGGGCGGGTCCACCAACCTCGTCCTGCACCTGCCCGCCATGGCGCGCGCCGCAGGCGTGGCGCTGGATTTGCAGGATTTCCACGACCTTTCGGAAATCGTGCCCCTGATGGCCAAGGTCTATCCCAATGGTCTGGCAGACGTGAACCATTTTCACGCCGCAGGTGGCCTGCAATACATGATCGCCGAACTGCTGGAGGCAGGGCTCTTGCATGAAGACGTGCGCACCGCCGCCGGATCGGGTCTTGGACGCTACACGCAAGAACCGCGCCTTGGCGAGGCGGGGCTGACATGGGTCGATGGCACCCGCGAAAGCCATAACGACAAGATCTTGCGCCCAGTCGCGACGCCCTTTTCCGCCCATGGCGGCCTAACACATCTGCAAGGCAACCTCGGCACTGGCGTCATCAAGATCTCGGCGGTCGCCCCCGAGCGTCAGGTGGTCGAGGCGCCTGCCATGGTGTTTCACGACCAAGACGCGGTGCGCGACGCGTTTCGCGCAGGTCGCATCACCCAAGATACCATCGTCGTGGTCCGCTTTCAGGGGCCTCGCGCCAATGGCATGCCGGAACTGCATGGTCTGACGCCGATCCTGTCGATCCTGATGGAACGCGGTCTGAACGTGGCGCTTGTCACCGATGGACGCATGTCGGGGGCCAGTGGCAAGGTGCCGTCGGCCATCCACATCAGCCCCGAAGCCGCGCAGGGCGGCCCCTTGGCCTATGTGCAAGACGGCGACGTGATCCGGCTCGATGCCCGCGCGGGCACGATCGAGGTCAAGAACGTCGATCTAGCGTCGCGCACGCCCGCACGGCCCGATCTGTCGGGCAACACCCACGGCAACGGGCGCGAGCTTTTCGAGATATTCCGCCAGACGGTCGGCCTTGCCACCGATGGCGCCGCTGTTGTCGTTTGACAAAGGACAGGACCCCATGACCCCGACCGAAAGCTCTGCCCGCGCGCGTGACATCTGCCTTCTGGCCCCCGTTGTGCCGGTGCTGGTCATCGACGATGCGGCCACCGCCGCCGATCTGGCCCGCGCCCTGATCACGGGTGGCCTGCCCGCCCTCGAAGTGACGCTGCGCACCCCCGCGGCGCTCGAAGCGATTACGGAAATGGCCCGCGTGCCAGGCGGTGCTGTCGGTGCGGGGACACTGTTGACCCCCGCCGATGTCGAAGCCGCCAAACGCGCAGGGGCAACCTTTGGCGTCTCGCCGGGCGTCACCGATGCGCTTCTGGATGCGGCCGAGGCCAATGACCTGCCGCTTTTGCCCGGCGCTGCCACCGCGACCGAGGTCATGCGCCTCTTGGCGCGCGGCTATACGGTGCAAAAGTTCTTCCCCGCCGAGGTCAACGGCGGCGCGCCCGCACTCAAGGCCATCGGCGCGCCCATTCCGCAGGTCAGCTTTTGCCCCACAGGGGGCGTCAGCCTGAAAAACGCGGCCGATTATCTGTCGCTTGCCAATGTGCTTTGCGTCGGCGGCAGCTGGGTCGCACCGGCGGCCATGGTCAAATCGGGTGACTGGGATGGCATTACGCGTCTCGCGGCCGAGGCGGCAGCGCTCGCGCGATAACGCTTGCGGGGCGGCCCGCGCCGCGCCACGCTGCGCGGTAAAGGAGCCCGCCCCATGTCAGCGCCCGCCCAAATCCGCACCTGCCTCTGGTTTGATACCGAGGCCGAAACCGCCGCGCGGTTCTATGTCTCGCTGTTTGACGATGCGCGCATCACCCATGTCTTCCCCATGCGCGGCGACCCCGAGGGGCGCGCTTTTCTGGTCCATTGGGACATGGGCGGCCAAAGCTTCAGTGCCATGAACGGCGGCCCGCATTTCACACCGAGCCCCGCAGCCTCGATCGAAGTCCATGTGGCCGATCAGGCCGAGGTTGACCGGCTTTGGGCCGCCCTGACCGCCGATGGCGGCAAAGAGGGCCGCTGCGGCTGGCTGACCGACCGGTTCGGCGTTAGCTGGCAAATCATCCCGCAGGCCCTGATCCGCCTGATGGGCACCGAGGACGAGGCGCGCGCCCAGCGCGTAACCCAAGCCATGTTCCAGATGAACAAACTCGACGTGGCCGGGCTCGAGGCCGCCGCCACCGCCTGATTCTTCTGACCCGAAATACCCCGGGGACGGCGCCAGAGGCGCCGGGGGCGGAGCCCCTTAATCAGGTCCGCCGACCGGCGGCACCCCCGCGCCGCTTTGGCGCGCTGCCCTGTTCAAGCGCCGCACGCAGCACCACGCTCATCGGGTGGTCGGCAGGTTCTGCCGCATATTGCGCCAAAAGGGCTGTCACCGCGACCCGCGCGTCGGCCCCTGCACCAAGGCTCAGCGCCCAATCCAGAAAGATCGAGCGGCATTCGGGCGCGCCGATGCCCTCGATGCGATAGCTTTCGCGGATCAGCCCCTTGGGGTCGTTGGGATCACGCATTTTGGCCTGCCTCTCCTTGCAAGAGCCGTGAAATCACCGCTTCCGCCGCCTCGCCCGCCGCGGCCAGATCGGCCGCCAGATCCTCGACCCTCGCAGCGCCCGTCTCGCGCAGCAAGAATCGCAAGCCACCCTCGCCCAAGGCCTCGGGGTCCAGCGCCCCGCCCGTCAAGAGCCTTGCCGCGGCCTGCATCTTCCACAAAAGCTCATAGGCGCGCAAAAGCGCCATCGCATCCGCGGCGCTCAACCAGCCGCTTGCGACACCTGCCATGATCTGCGCCTCGGTGCCATGCTCGGCAACCGCCGCGCGCAGCGCCGCCGTCTGGCCCAAAAGCTCGATATCTTGCAGCCGCCCCCCGCCGATCTTGGCATCGAACAAACCCTGCGGCGCCTTGGCCGCAGCGATCCGGCCACGCATTTCGGCCACGTCCGCCAGGACCGCGGCCCCACCCGCCTTTTCTGCCAGAACCGCGCGGCGCAGCGCCTCGATCTCGGACCCGAGCGAAGGTTCGCCCGCGATCACCCGCGCCCGCGTCAGCGCCAGATGTTCCCATGTCCAGGCCTCGTTGCGCTGGTAGTCGCCAAAACCCGCCAGCGCCGTCGCAACCGGCCCCTGCCGCCCCGAGGGCCGCAGCCGCATATCGACCTCGTAGAGCCGCCCCTCGCCGGTCTGGGCCGAAAGTGCGGTGACCAAGGCCTGCGTAAGCCGCGCATAATAGGGGCGCACGGCCAAGGGGCGCGGCCCGTCCGAGGCCTCGGCGCCCGCCGCGTCATAGATCACGATAAGGTCCAGATCCGAGGCCGCATTCAACCGCTCGGCACCCAGTGAGCCCATGCCCAACACACAAGCCCCGCGTCCGGGTGGCGGGCCGTGGCGGCGGCTGAAGTCCGCGACCACCACCGGCCAGAGCGCGGCAATGGTCGCTCCCGCCAGATCGGCATATTGGACGCCGGCCTCGGCGGCGCTGATCAAACCGCGCAGATGATGGACCCCAACGCGAAAATGCCATTCGCGGTGCCAAAGCCGCGCCGCGCGCAGCGCCGCCTCATAATCGCCCGCAGCAGCCATGGCGCGGCCAAGTTTGTCCGTCAGCGCCGCAGGTCCTGGCCAAGGCGCAAAGAATGCGCCTGCAATCACCGCATCGAACACGCCCGCGTTGCGCGACAGATACTGCGCCAGCGCCGGCGCCGTGGCGCAGACATCGACGATCAGCCGCGTCAGTTGCGGGTTGGCCTCGAACAGCGAGAACAATTGCACGCCCGCCGGCAATCCCGCCAGAAACCCGTCAAACCGCGTCAAGGCCTCTTCGGGGCGGGCCGCTTCGCGCAGGCGGGTCAGGATTTCGGGCTTGAGGCGGTTGAAGATCTCGACCGCGCGGGCCGAACGCAGCGCGGGATAGTTTTCCCAGCGTGCGGTGATCTCGGCCCCGAAACCGTCATCGGGCAAGGCCTCGGCCGCCCCGGGGGAAAAGAACCCCTCGGTCAACTCATGGACCTCGGCCAGACGTTCCAGCAATTCACCCTTCAGCGCATCCGTGTCGCGCCCCATAAAGGCCGCGAGCCTGTCAAACCCCTCGGGTGAGGTCGGCAGGTCCTGCGTCTGGTTGTCGCCGATCATCTGCAAACGATGCTCGACCTCGCGGTGAAACCGGTAGTGCTGATAAAGCCGCGCGGCGTCGCCCGCACTGACCCAGCCCGCATCGCGCAGGCGTTCCAGCCCCTCGCGGGTCGTGCGCACCCTCAGCGAGGCGTCGCGCCCGCCCGCTATCAACTGGCGCGTCTGGGTAAAGAACTCGATCTCGCGGATGCCCCCGCGCCCGAGCTTCATGTTATGGCCCGGCAGATGCAGCGGCCCGCCAAAGCCCTTGTGCTCGCGGATACGCAGACGCATGTCATGGGCATCCTGAATGGCCGCGAAATCCAGATGCCGCCGCCAGACGAAGGGGCGCAGACCGTCAAGAAAACGTCCGCCCGCACCCAGATCGCCGCCCGCGGGGCGGGCTTTGATATAGGCCGCGCGCTCCCATGTGCGCCCGACGCTTTCGTAATAGTTCTCAGCCGCTTCCATCGACATGCAGACCGGCGTGACCGCCGCATCGGGCCGCAGCCGCAGATCGGTGCGAAACACATAGCCCTCGGCGGTGATGTCCGAAATGACCGCCGTCATGCGCCGCGTGACGCGGATAAAGGCCGCGCGGGCATCGTGATAGTCGTCCGGTTCGAACCGCGCCTCGTCAAACAGACAGATCAGGTCGATATCCGAGGAATAATTCAACTCGCCCGCGCCCATCTTGCCCATGGCCAGTGCGAACATGCCGCCGCCGGTTTCGGCGTCCTCGGGCGCAAGGCCCGGTAACTTACCCCGCCCGATCTCGGCCGCGACCAGACGTTTGATGGCGGTATCCACCACAGCGTCGCCAAGATCCGTCAGCGCCGCGGTGACGCTTTCCAAAGGCCAGACGCCCCCCAGATCGGCCAGCGCCGCCAACAGCGCCACGCGACGTTTGCCCTGTCTGAACACGCTGGCCATGTCGTCATGGCCCGCCGCGCGCAACCGTGCCAGTTCCGCCGTCAACGCCGCTTCGGGATCATCCAGCGCGGGCAGGATCCAGCCCGCCTCTTGCCGCATTAGGCCCGCCAGATAGGGGCTGCAGCCCGCCGCGCCGGCAAAAACGCCGGCCGTTGCCGGTGGCAGGGCTGGCAGGGCGGACAGCGCCTCGTGCCCGCGTTCGGGTTCATAGGCGATGGGGGCGCGGGTGATGCGTTGCTCGAAACTCATGCGCGCAGATGAACAGGCGCACGGGGGCTGGTCAATCGCCCGACGTGCGATAAACTCGCCCCACAGCCATAGGAGCCACCCTTGTCCAAAAGCCTTGCCCGCGTGACCGCCGCTGTCGAGGCCGCAGGGCTGACCGCGCGGCCCATCGAAATGGCCGCCGAAACGCGCACCGCCGAACAGGCCGCCGCGGCGGCTGGCTGCACGCTGGACCAGATCGCCAAATCCATCATCTTTCAGGGCCAGACCACGGGTCGCGCGGTTCTCTTTGTCACGGCGGGAGGCAACCGCGTGGACGCGGCCAAGGCCAGCGCGCTGGCGGGCGAGGCTTTGGGGCGGGCCGATGCCGATGCGGTCAGGGCGCAGACAGGCTTTGCTATCGGCGGTGTCTCGCCGGTGGGGCATATCTCGCCGGTCGAGACATTCCTTGATCACCGCCTGTTTGATTTCACCGAAATATGGATTGCCGCGGGCACGCCGCGCCACATCATGCCGCTATCGCCCGCAGACCTTGCGCGGCTGACCGGTGCCCCGCGCGCGGATTTCACCGCCTGAGGCCAGCACCTGGGGCCAGCATCTGGGGCCAGCATCTGAGGCCCGCATCTGAGGCCCGCAAAAAGATACCGCGTCCGGCATATGTAAAAAAGATTAACATTGCCACTTGAACCCCCTTCCGGGGTCCCCATATCGGCAATGTGAAAGACATTCACATACCGTTTGGAGAGCAAGAGATGACCGACGCAACCGCCACCAACACCTACCCGACCCACGGGCGCGAGCACTGGTTCAACCGCGCC
>JAHEBS010000139.1 GCA_024642145.1 Marivivens sp. | reverse complement strand
GGGCGCTGGACCCGGCCTTTTGCAAAGCGGTTGGAGTGCTTAGTAGCCCGGCAACAGACCCGCGTAGCCGCGCTGACCAAAGGTCACGCCATTGCCAATCTTCTTGGTGAATCCAAGCGTGATATAACGGTAGTCGCCCTGATCGGCCGCAGCATAGGAAGCATCGATCGACATGCCGTTGCCCAGATCATAGGACGCACCGACATAGGGGAAAGTTGTTTGGCCACTGCCATAGATGTTGGCAGCATAGCCCAGCACACCGGTAATCGCGCCAAAGTCGTGGCGATACTCGATCTTGATATAGTCGTCAGTCGGATCGGCGATTTCCAGACCAACCACACCTTCGAACGAATTCGGGCCCGAGACATATTTGGCTTCGACATAGGCAAAGTCGGAGTCATGGCCATAGCTGTCGTGCGAGACCGCAAAGCCCAAGTCCAGCCCGGGCGATACTTCGGTGAACACATGCAGGGCGATAACGCTGCCCGCAAGACCGTTACCGTCCTGTTCGCCCAACAGGTCTGCCTGCAACGTAAAGTTGCCCATCGAAAACTCGGTCGAGCCGCTGATCTGTGCGACATAATCGTAGCTGTCATCGGGCGCGAGAATATAGCTTGCAGAGAAAGTCGAATTTCCAAAGCCGTCAGCATATGCCTGGCCCGAAAGCGCGGCAGCAATGAGGCCGCTTGTCATGAGAATGCGCATGATATCACCTCCTGTGATGGCCGGAAGATACGCCGGAGAATTGCCCAAAACGAGAGGAATCTCTCGAACTCTAAAAAATAGATTGCGCGTCAGGAATGGTCATAAAAAGGGCGGTTAACGTGCCGAATATACGCGCTGAACAGCGGCGAGCGCGGCGGCCACAGCCTGATCAATTGTCATGTCGGTCGTGTCGATCACCACGGCATCTTTGGCGGGCCTGAGGGGGCTATCGGCACGGTCCATATCGCGACGGTCGCGCTCGACAACCTGCGCCAGAACATCGGCCTCATCACCGCCCAGTTCGCGCCAGCGGCGATGGGCGCGCACTTCGGCGCTGGCGGTCACGAAAAGCTTCACCTCGGCCTCGGGGCAGATCACCGTGCCGATGTCGCGACCATCCAGCACCGCACCGCCCTGCCGCAGCGCAAAAGTGCGCTGGAAATCGCGCAGTGCGGCGCGCACCTCGGGGATGACCGCAACGCGGCTAGCCGCCTGACCAGCCTCGAGCGTGCGCAGATCGCCGCGTTGCAGATCCTCGGGGCGCAGGGTCTTGGCCGCAGCCACGGGATCGCCGCCCAGCGCACCGACAGCACGGTAAAGCAGTCCTGTATCCAGATGGCCAAAGCCGAAATGCGCCGCAACCGCGCGGCTGATCGTTCCTTTGCCCGCCGCCGCCGGTCCGTCGATGGCGACGGTAAAGCTCATGCCCGCCACCACTTGCGGATTGCCATCAGCATCATAACCGCCGCCACCGCCGCCGCGGCCCATTTGATGGGCGTGATGATACCGGCGAGGGCTGGCGCCTCCATCGTGGCGCGTTGCAGGTAATAGGCGTGAAGGATCAGGTTTTCCGCGTAATCCGCCGCGCAATAGATCAAGGCAGGCAGCCAGCGCGGAGATCTGGCGCCAAGCGGCATCAACAGGACAATCGTCATGACACCGGGAAACACCGTGTCGATGCGCCAGAGCGGCCCCGCCGCCAACTCGACCGCCGCATCATTCTGCGCCCATTCCGCCAAGGCCGCCGCGGAATAGCCGAAAATCCGCAGATCAGGCACGCCGGCAGGTGCCGCCACATTAAGGGCCGCCATAAGAACGGCGGCCAACACCGCCAGCGTTACCCAGACAATCTTCTTGCTCATGGCGTCCTCTCGATCAGGCGCAAGACGGCGATCAGGATGAACAACCCGATCAGGATATAGCGCGACCGGCGTCGACGCGCGGCCTTGCGTTCTTCGTATCCGGGCGGCAGGTCAGACATTGTTCCGCACGATCTGCGCGCCGAGGTCTGCCATCAGCCGCTCGAAAATCGGGAAAGAGGTTGCGATGGGGCTCGCGTCATCGACGCGCATCGGTTTTTCGGACGCCATGCCCATGACGATGAACGACATGGCGATACGATGGTCCAGACGGCTTTCAACCGTGACGCCGCCCGTCACCGCGCCGTGGCCACGACCATGGACGATCCACCAATCCTCGCCTTCCTCCACCGTAACCCCAGCGGCGCGCAGACCCTTGGCCATCGCGTCGATACGGTCGCTTTCCTTCACGCGCAGTTCCTTGACGCCCTTCATCACCGTCTGGCCTTGGGCAAAGGCCGCGACAACCGAAAGAACCGGATATTCGTCAATCATGCTGGCAGCGCGGTCCGGTGGAACCTCGATGCCCTTGAGGTCGGGCGAAAACCGCGCGCGCAGATCGGCCACGGGTTCACCGCCTTCCTCGCGCAGGTTTTCATAGGTCAGATCCGCGCCCATCTCGCGCAGCGTGGTGAACAGGCCCGCGCGGGTCGGGTTCAGGCCGATATTCGGCACCAGAACATCAGAACCTTCGACGATCAGCGCCGCGCAGACGGGGAATGCCGCCGACGAGGGGTCACGCGGCACAACGATGGTTTGTGCCTTCAATTCGGGTCTGCCCATCAGCGTGATAACACGGCCCTCATCGGTCTCTTCTGCCGAAATCGTGGCGCCAAAGCCCGCCAGCATCCGTTCGGTATGGTCGCGGGTTGCCTCTTTCTCGATCACCACGGTCGCGCCGGGGGCGTTCAACGCCGCCAGCAGCACGGCGGATTTCACCTGCGCCGAGGGGACCGGAACCGTGTAGCGCACCGCAACGGGATCGGCGGCCCCGACGATGGTCATGGGCAGGCGGCCGCCCTTGCGGCCAAAGGCTTGCGCGCCAAAGAGGGCCAAGGGATCAGTCACGCGACCCATCGGGCGCGAGCAAAGCGAGGCATCGCCAGTGAAGGTCGCGGTCATGTTCGTCGTCGCCATGGTCCCCATGATCAACCGCACGCCCGTGCCGGAATTGCCGCAGTCGATGACCTGACTTGGTTCCTTGAACCCGCCAACACCCACGCCCTGCACACGCCAGACGCCAGAGTCATCGCGGGTGACATCGGCCCCGAAGGCGCGCATGGCCTTGGCGGTGTCAAGCACATCCTCGCCCTCCAGAAGCCCCGTCACCACAGTTTCACCAACGCTCATGGCGCCAAGGATCAGCGAACGGTGCGAAATGGATTTATCGCCCGGCACATGGGCCACACCGTTCAGCGGGCCGCTTTTGCGCGAAGTCATCGGGATCGGGGTGCCGTGGCCGGACATGGTGTTCCTCAGGAATTGGTCGCGGCATTACTGCCCAACCTCTGCCCCGGGGTCCAGCCCCCTAGCGAAATCAGACGCGCCGGAATGTCAGGTAATGCGGCACACGACCTTCGCGCAGCGCCTTTTGTTCATAGCGGGTCGAGGTCCAATCGTCCCACGCCACATCCATCGGCTGGTCAAGGCGGGTAAAGCCCGCAGGTGGCACCTCTTCCAAGGTCTGGCGCACGTAGTCCTCGATATCGGTCGCTACGCGGAACTCTGCATCCGGCGCCAAGACGCGGTGCAACATGGCCAGATATTCGGGGGTGACAAAGCGGCGGCGGTGATGGCGCGCCTTGGGCCACGGGTCGGGGTAGTTGAGAAAGGCCTTGGCGATCGCACCATCGGCAAGCACATCAAACAGGTCACGCACATCGCCCGGATGCAGCGCAAGATTGGTAACGCCCGCGGTTTCGATCTTGCCCAAGAGCATGGCGACGCCGTTGATGAAAGGCTCGGCGCCGATGATCATTATTTCGGGATAGGTCTTGGCCATATGCACCAGATGCTCGCCGCCGCCGAAGCCGATTTCCAGCCATAGCGGCCGCCCACCGAATTGCGCCATGTCCAACGGCCGGCGATCGGGGTTGTCCTCATGACTGACACCAGCCAGCGTCAATGGCCCAAGATCCTCTTCCAGCCGCTTTTTCTGCGCCGCGTTAAGGGTCTTGCCATGGATACGGCCATAGAAATTGCGCCAAGGGGCGCCGCTGGGATGTGTCTTGATACTCATGGGCGCCCCTTTAGGGGGTCACAGAACGGGGATCAATGCCCAACGCCGCCGAAATCAGCGGCTTTGGATCGGCGCAAAACCGATCGATCGCAGCGACCGATGCGAACTCGATCACAGGACGCTGCGGACGCACCTCGCTCAGCGCATGCTCGATGCGGGGGCGGATGCGTGTGCCCCAGGTCGGGATGGTCCGGAAATACAATTGGTGGATAAAACGGTCCTGATACTTAGGCCCTGCATCGGCACGGCTCTTTCCGTGGTGTGCCCACGTGCGCTTGGCGCAACGCCAGTATCTGGCAGCCATTCCGATCCGGTAGCTGACTACCAGATCCGCGGTTGCGCCCATGCTGGCAAGCTCGGGCGGTGTGATCCCATCCATGATCCATTCAGGCATTTCCAGAATCGCGCGCACTTTGGCCTGCACCTCCGTGACAGGGGCAATATCTGGCCAACGGTCATGCCAAAAACGGTCCACATGATGGACCGGTAGCCCGTAAATCTGGCCAAGCCTATGCGCCAGCGTGGTTTTACCCGCGCCGGGCGCACCGACGATAATGATCCTGCGCGGATCTTGTGACATGTTTCCCCCGAAGGCGCGCCACTGTTTGCCCTCGGGCACGCCTTGCCTCAGGATTCACCGTCCATGGTCAAACAGGCAAGCATATCTGACGCATGGCGGCCAAAATGTCGGATTTCGCGCGCCGAATGCAGGTGCACGATGGGCTTTTGCCCCTGCCAGCGCGCCAAGAAGGCCTCTTGGCTGGCCAGTCCATGGCTGTCCCATCGCCAGACAAAGTCCAAAAGAAAGCCCCAGTCGAATCGTTCCGGACAGCCGGGGGCCATGTCGGGTCGGGTTTGGCCGTAGTGGCGCAAGGTGCGCCCTATGTTCCGCCACAGCCGCAATATACGCGCCACGCGCAGGACGATGATAAGATCCGCCCGCTCGGCACGCGCGTCGAAAGTCCGCGAATTGTTGCCCTCGAACACCCACGCCTTGCCCTGTGCCGCCGCGATGGCCAAACCATCGGTTTCAGCCGCAGGCCGCTGCACCCAACCCGATTGAAAAAAGAACGGGTCCATATGAATGACGGGCAGACCCAAGGCCGCGCCAATCTGGCGGGCGAGCGTCGATTTGCCCGCGCCCGACGCGCCGATCACCATGATGCGGCGCGGCGGATTGCTGGCCACCTCGCCCGACAAGGCTCAGCCCCGACCGCGATAGGCGGGCACACCCTGATCCGGCACCCAGACGCCCTCGGGCGCGGGTCCCGTCTGCCAGAACACGTCGATCGGGATGCCGCCGCGCGGATACCAATAGGCGCCGATGCGCAGCCAGACCGGATCGAGAAGTTCGACCAGCTTCTTGGCAATCCCGACCGAACAATCTTCGTGGAACGCGCCGTGGTTGCGAAACGAGGTCAGGTAAAGCTTGAGCGACTTGGATTCGACCAGCCATTCACGCGGCACATAGTCGATCACGATATGCGCGAAATCGGGCTGTCCGGTCATCGGACAGAGCGAGGTGAACTCGGGCGCGGTGAAACGCACCACGAAATGGGTGCCGGCATTGCCCGAAGGCACGCGTTCCAGCACAGCGGTTTCGGGGCTGGTCGGAATATCGGTGTGTTGGCCCAACTGGGTCAGGCCGGAAACGTCGGTCTTTGGCATCGGTAGCCTCCGCGGGAAAAGCGAGGCGCCGCTATAGCAGGGGCGCGCCAAAAGGAAAGGGGCGCGTAATCGCGCCCCTTTGCAGGTATTGGCCGGATCAGAAAGCCGACCGCAGCCTGTCGACCAGATCCGTGCGTTCCCAGCTGAAACCGCCATCTGCGTCGGGCGCGCGGCCGAAATGGCCGTAGGCGGCGGTGCGCGCATAGATCGGGCGGTTAAGGTCCAGATGCGTGCGGATGCCGCGCGGGGTCAGGTCCATGACTTCGAAAAGCACGTTCTCGATCTTGGCGGGGTCCACGTGGCCGGTGCCATGGGTATCGACATAGATCGACAGCGGCTTGGCCACGCCGATGGCATAGGACAGCTGAATGGTGCAGCGGTCGGCCAGACCGGCGGCAACCACGTTTTTGGCCAGATAGCGCGCGGCATAGGCAGCCGAGCGGTCAACCTTGGTCGGGTCCTTGCCCGAAAACGCACCGCCGCCATGCGGGGCTGCGCCGCCATAGGTATCGACGATGATCTTGCGCCCTGTCAGGCCCGCGTCGCCATCCGGCCCGCCGATCACGAAAGTGCCAGTGGGGTTCACATGCCACTCGGTCTTACGCGTCAGCCAGCCCTCGGGCAGCACCTCGCGGATATAGGGCTCGACGATCTTGCGGATGACCTTCGAGGTCTGCCGCTTGGACGCGTGCTGGGTCGACAACACGATCTGCGTCACCTCGACCGGCTTGCCATCGACATAGCGCACCGAAAGCTGGGTCTTGGCGTCGGGACGCAGGGTTTCCTCGGCGCCCGATTTGCGCGCCTCGGCCAGACGACGCAGGATCGCGTGGCTGTAAAGAATGGGCGCTGGCATGAACTCGGGCGTCTCGATCGTGGCATAGCCGAACATGATGCCCTGATCGCCGGCCCCGTCGCGATCCACGCCCTGCGCGATATGCGCGGACTGTTCGTGGATGTAATTGTGGACCTTGATCTTGTCCCAATGGAACTTTTTCTGCTCATAGCCAATGTCGCGCACGCAATCGCGGACAATCCCGTCAACGCGCGCCATCATCGCCTTGGTCTTTTCCTTGGTGGAAAGTCCCACCTCGCCGCCGACGACGACACGGTTGGTGGTGGCAAAGGTTTCGCAAGCGACGCGGGCGTTGGGCTCCTCGGCCAGAAAAGCATCGAGGACAGCATCCGAGATACGGTCGCAAACCTTATCGGGATGACCTTCGGAAACGGATTCCGAGGTAAATACGTAGTCGTTTCGGGACATGAAGTGCTCCATTGATTATGCCCCGTCACGCCAGGAAGCCGTTGTGAGGGGGAGTGTTGTAAAGCCGTAGGGGTTGAACCCCTGCGGGTCAATCGCGTTTTCGGCGCCTGCGCACAGCCAGACCAAGGATTCCGCCAGCCAAAGCCAGAAAAACCGGCCAATCGCCCCATTTGCGGTAGGGCGTCGGCGGCAAGGCTGGCGGCAAGGGCGCATCAAGATAATCTGCAACGCCCAATTCGATCATGCCCGTGATCCGCCCCTTGCC
>JAHEBS010000138.1 GCA_024642145.1 Marivivens sp. | reverse complement strand
CAGCCTTCCGGTCGCAGGCGGCGCGCCGCGCCGCGTCACGCCGCTGTCGCCCTCGTACTGGCACGGCTGGTCGCCGGATGGCGCGACCCACGCCTATTGCGCGCGGCGGGGCGAGCGCTATGAGATATGCACATGCGATCTTGATGGCGGGAACGAACGGCAGTTGACCGGCCGCGACGGCGATCAAGGGCATAACGACGGGCCGGATTATGCGCCGGACGGAGAATGGATCTGGTTCAACTCGGATCGCACGGGTCATGCCCAGATCTGGAAGATGCGCCCCGATGGGTCCGCGCCGACGCAGGTGACCGATGATTCCTTTGTAAACTGGTTTCCCCACCCCTCACCGGACGGGGCGCATGTGCTTTACCTCGCCTATCCGGCAGGCACGCTCTACCACCCGCGCGATCTGGATGTCGGGCTGATCCTGATGTCGCCCGACGGCCAGAACCGGCGCGAGGTGGCGCGGTTCAACGGCGGGCAGGGTTCAATCAACGTGCCGTGCTGGTCACCGGACGGCAGCGCCTTTGCCTATATGCGCTACGGACCGGCAGAGGGGTGATTTACGTCTGCGCGGGCTTGAAAATCACCGCGCGGCTTTCCACCTTTTCTGATGGAGACCCCGAATGATCTGTGCCGCAGGGCGGGCAGGCCGAGACGGGGGGCTTGATAGAGGAGAATAGCCGATGAACATGGAAAAGTTCACGGAGCGGTCGCGTGGTTTCATTCAGGCCGCGCAGACGATCGCCATGCGCGAAAGCCACCAGCGTCTTGCGCCCGAACATCTGCTGAAAGCATTGATGGATGACGATCAGGGGCTTGCCGGCAATCTGATCACGCGTGCCGGCGGCGACCCCGCTCGGGTGCGCGAAGCTGTCGATCTGGCAATGGCCAAGCAGCCCAAGGTTTCGGGCGACGCCTCGCAGGTCTATCTGGATGGCACCACGGGCAAGGTTCTGGACGAGGCCGAAAAGATCGCCACCAAGGCAGGCGACAGCTTTGTGCCGGTCGAGCGTATCTTGATGGCGCTGGCCATGGTCAAATCCAAAGCCGCAGAGGCGTTGGCCGCCGGCAAGGTGACCGCGCAGGCGCTGAACGCCGCTATCAATGACATCCGCAAAGGCCGCACCGCCGACACGGCGAGCGCGGAAGAGGGCTATGACGCGCTCAAGAAATACGCGCGCGACCTGACCGAAGCCGCCGCTGCGGGCAAAATTGACCCCATCATTGGCCGAGACGAGGAAATCCGCCGCGCCATGCAGATCCTGAGCCGGCGCACCAAGAATAACCCCGTGCTGATCGGTGAGCCCGGTGTCGGCAAGACCGCCATAGCCGAGGGTCTGGCCCTGCGGATCATCGACGGCGACGTGCCGGAATCGCTGCGCAACAAAAAGCTGCTTGCGTTGGATATGGGCGCGCTGATCGCGGGCGCGAAATATCGCGGCGAATTCGAAGAGCGCCTTAAGGCGATCCTCAAGGAAATTGAATCCGCCGCGGGCGAGATCATCCTGTTCATCGACGAGATGCACACGCTGGTCGGTGCGGGCAAGGCAGACGGGGCGATGGATGCCGCCAACCTGATCAAGCCCGCGCTGGCGCGGGGCGAGCTGCATTGCGTAGGCGCCACGACGCTGGATGAATACCGCAAATACGTGGAAAAAGACGCGGCCCTTGCCCGCCGGTTCCAGCCCCTTCTGGTCGAGGAACCGACCGTCGAGGACACGATCTCGATCCTGCGCGGCATCAAAGAGAAATACGAACTCCATCACGGGGTGCGGATCTCTGACTCTGCGCTTGTCGCCGCCGCGACGTTGAGCCACCGCTATATCACCGACCGCTTTTTGCCCGACAAAGCCATCGACCTGATGGACGAGGCGGCGAGCCGTCTGCGGATGGAGGTGGACAGCAAGCCCGAGGAACTCGACGCGCTGGACCGCCAGATCCTGCAGATGCAGATCGAGGCCGAGGCGCTCAAGAAAGAGGACGATGCGGCCTCCAAGGACCGTCTGGGCAAGCTGGAAAAGGAACTCTCCGAGCTGCTTGAAAAATCCGACGCTATGACGGCCCGCTGGCAGGCCGAGCGGGACAAGCTGGAAGGGGCCCGCGCGCTCAAGGAAAAGCTGGAACGCGCGCGCGCCGATCTGGAAATCGCCAAACGCGAAGGCAACCTCGGGCGTGCGGGCGAACTCAGCTACGGGGTGATCCCGCAGCTAGAGCGTGACCTTGCCGCCGCAGAAAGCCGCGATGACGGTCCGATGGTCGAAGAAGCCGTAAGGCCCGAACAGATCGCCGAGGTGGTCGAGCGCTGGACCGGTATTCCCACCAGCCGGATGTTGGAAGGCGAGCGCGAGAAACTGCTTCGGATGGAAGACGACCTTGGCCGCCGTGTCATTGGCCAGAAGGCTGCCGTTGTGGCCGTGTCGAACGCGGTGCGCCGGGCGCGCGCGGGGCTGAACGACGAGAACCGTCCCTTGGGTTCGTTCCTGTTCCTCGGGCCGACCGGCGTGGGCAAGACCGAGTTGACCAAGGCCGTGGCCGAGTTTCTGTTCGACGACGATCAGGCCATGACCCGTATCGACATGTCGGAATTTCAGGAACAGCATTCCGTGGCCCGCCTGATCGGCGCGCCTCCGGGCTATGTCGGCTATGACGAAGGCGGTGTCCTGACCGAAGCCGTGCGTCGCCGCCCCTATCAGGTGATCCTGTTCGACGAGGTGGAAAAGGCGCATCCCAAGGTCTTTGACGTGCTGCTGCAGGTCTTTGACGACGGTCGTCTGACCGATGGTCAGGGCCGCACGGTGGATTTCAAGAACACGCTGATCGTGCTGACCTCGAACCTTGGCACCGCCGCGCTCAGCCAGGTTGGCGATGGCGAAAGCGCCGAAATGGCCAAGGGCGAGGTGATGGCCGCCGTGCGGTCGCACTTCCGGCCCGAATTCTTGAACCGGCTGGATGACATGATCATCTTTGACCGTCTCAGCCGCGCCGACATGGGTGGCATTGTGGCGATCCAGATGAAACGTCTGGAACGGCGGCTTGCCGCGCGCAAGATCGAGCTGCAGCTTGATGCAGAGGCGCGCAAGTGGCTGGCCGATGAGGGCTATGATCCGGTCTATGGCGCCCGACCGCTCAAGCGCGTGATCCAGCGTGCGCTGCAAGACAGGCTGGCTGAAATGATTCTGGGTGGCGAGGTCATGGATGGCGCCAAGGTGCCAGTGACCGCTGGCCCCGACGGGCTGATCGTCGGCGGGCATATTGGCAGTTCCAACCGGCCAAAGCCCAAGGACGCCGTGGTCCACTAAGCACCATCCCTGCAATTCCTCAAAGCCCCGCCAATCCGGCGGGGCTTTGTTTTGCGACTCGGTTGACATTTGCATTCACATGTATATAACTGGTTATATAATTATGAATGGAAAAACGTGATGGTCGAAGATCTGGTTCGGGGCAGGGGTTATCTGACGCTTGGGTCGCGGTTGCGTCGCATTGGTGAGATGCTGCAGGCCGAAACCCAGTCCGTGATGGCGGCCCACGGCGTGCCGTTGCAGGGCAATCACTATCCAACCCTCGCCGCGATCGACGAGAACGGCCCCCTGACCATCGGCAATCTGGCCGAGGCGCTGGGCATCAGCCAGCCGGGCGCCACGCGCATTGTCGCCCAGTTGATCAAGATGGGCGTCGTTTCCGCCGGTCCGGGTCCCGAAGACCAGCGCCAAAAGATCGTCTCGCTGACCGACTACGGCCAAAAGCTGGTCGAGGAGGGGCGGGCCAAGGTCTGGCCGCTGATTTATGGCTGCGTGGCGCAGATGCTGGATGACCAGCGTGGCCCGATCCTGTCCCAGCTTGATCACCTTGAAGACGAAATCCACCGCAAGCCGTTTCTGGAGCGCATCTAACGACAAGAGCGAAAGGGCACAGCCATGACCGCACCCGTGCAATTCCTCGACAATCCCATTTGGGGCACCTTGGTTACGCGACACGCGGATGAGGCGCTTGGTCAGGGCAGGGCGCGGCGATTTGCGCCCGATGTCAGCCCGCTGGGTGGGGTTCCCGACGAAACCGACCAGAGCCTTGCGGATCTATCGGCCCTGATCGCCGAACGAGGCGGCATTGTCATTGCGCAGGATCGTCTGTTTGCCTGTCCCGACGGCGCCAAGATGGTGCATCACTTCTACGTCCACCAGATGCACCTGACAGACCCTACGGTCGCACAGATTGACCCAAGTCTGGAACGGTTGGGCACGGCTGATGCCGAACAGATGTTGGCGCTTGCCATCGACGCACATCCCGGACCCTTTGCGCTGAGAACGCATCAACTGGGCGAATATTGGGGCGTCAAGGTTGACGGGCAACTGGTTGCGATGGCGGGCGAACGCATGAAGCTGCCGGGAATGACAGAGATCAGCGGCGTTGCGACCTACGAGGCGCATCGCGGCAAGGGCTATGCCAAGCATCTTTGCCGCCACCTGATGGCCCGTATCCTCGCGCGCGGGGAAAACGTATTCCTGCACGTTGAAACCACCAAGCCCGAGGTGGAAAGCTTTTACCACCGATTGGGGTTTCAATCGCGGCGGACATTGGCCGCGCAGGTATTCGAACGCGCCTGAACGCGGGCTGCGTTGGCCCCGGACACATTTGCCCGGGGCCGCGCGTCAGCGGTTACATCGGCGGCAGGATCACCTTGTCGATGACGTGGATCACGCCGTTGGTGGCCATGATGTCGGCCGCAATCACATGCGCATCATTCACCATGACACCGTTGTCGAGGTTGATGGTTATTTCCGCGCCGTTCACGGTCGCAACCATCATGTTTGACAGGTCGGTCGACATCACCGCGCCAGCCACGACGTGGTAGGTCAGGATCGATGCCAGCTTTTCGGGGTCGGCCAGCAGCGCCTCGACCGTGCCCGCCGGCAAGGCGGCAAAGGCCTCGTCGGTGGGTGCAAAGACGGTGAAGGGGCCCTCGCCCTTCAGCGTATCGGTCAGGCCGGCGGCATCGACCGCGGCGAGCAGCGTGGTGAAGTTCCCCGCGGCGCGCGCGGTTTCGACGATATCAAGCTGGTCTTGCGCAACAGCGGGGATGGTCAGGGCAAAGGCGCCAACTGTCGCGGCGGCAAGAAAAGTTCTGCGGATCATTGATCGTTCTCCCAAAAGCAGATGCCTGAGGTGACATCGGGCTGGATACGGGGCTGCGCGGCGGGCGGATCAGGAAAAACGCCACAAAAATCGACTTGCCGAACAGGGTTTGCGACCTATGGATGCGCGTCCCGCGCGATGCCCTCACGGCTTCGTGACCGTGCCGATATTTACGATCACCGGATTCGTGATCGCGCACATCGGGATCGTTACCCCCTGTAACGTGAAAATGGCCTAGATATCCTCAAAACGCATGAGGAGCCCCGATGGCACACCGTTGGACCAACACCCTGACCCACGCCGATGTGACCCCCAAGGCGCATTGGCTGAACCGCCGCCAGATCATCGCGGCAGGCGGTGTTCTGCCCTTTGCCGGTATGGCCAAGGCCGAGACAGGCGATCTGGAGCCCAATAGCTGGGACGACATCACCAGCTACAACAACTATTACGAGTTCGGCACGGGCAAGTCGGACCCGTCCAAGAATGCGGGCGATCTGGTGACCTCGCCATGGTCGATCAAGGTTGACGGGCTAGTCGATAACCCCGGCGATTACACGATCGACGATCTGATCGGCGGCCTGACACTGGAAGAGCGCATCTACCGTTTCCGCTGTGTCGAGGCATGGTCGATGGTTGTGCCGTGGAACGGGGTCGAACTGGCCGATGTGCTGGCGCGCGTCGGCGTCAAACCCGAAGCCCGCTATGTTGCCTTTGAAACGGTCCTGCAGCCCGAGGTCATGCCTGGCGTGCGCCACCGCGTGATTCCCTTCCCTTATGTCGAGGGTTTGCGACTGGACGAAGCCAACCACCCCTTGGCGTTGCTGGCCACCGGCATCTATGGCCGCCCGCTGGCCAATCAGTCGGGCGCGCCCATCCGTGTGGTGGTGCCGTGGAAATACGGCTTCAAGTCGATCAAAGCGATCGTCCGCATCAGCCTTGTGGCCGAGATGCCGCCCACAACATGGAACAACCTCAATTCGCGGGAATACGGGTTCTATTCCAACGTGAACCCACAGGTCAGCCACCCGCGCTGGAGTCAGGCCACAGAGCGGCGCATTGGCGGCGGCCTGTTTGCCCGCCAGCAGGATACGCTGATGTTCAACGGCTATGACGAGGTCGCTTCGCTTTACGACGGCATGGATCTGCGGGTGAATTACTGATGGACGTGGCGCGCACGATCAATGGCCAGCTGCGGCGCATTCCGGCATGGCCGATCTATGGGCTGGGCGCGGCTTGGGCGGGTTGGCTCTTTTGGCAAGCAGCCAGTGGCCAGATGGGTCCCGAACCCATCAAGGCGCTGGAACATGCCTATGGGCTGGTTGCGATCAAGCTTTTGATCGCAACACTGGTGGTCACGCCGCTACGCGATCTGACGGGCGTTTCGCTGATCCGGTTTCGACGCGCGCTGGGGGTCACCTGCTTTTTCTACGTGCTGGCGCACCTGGGCGTCTGGGCGATCCTCGATGTCCAGAGCGTCAGCCGCATCTGGGCCGATATCGTCAAGCGCCCCTACATTACGCTGGGCATGGCAGGATTCGCGCTGCTCTTGCCCTTGGCCGTGACCTCGAACGACCGTTCATTGCGGCGCATGGGCGCGGCAGCATGGCGTCGCCTGCACAAGCTCACCTATCCCGCGGCGCTCTTGGCGGGGCTGCACTATGTCTGGCTGGTCAAGGGATTCCCGCTGGCGCCCTATCTCTATCTGGGCGTGATCTGCTTGCTTCTGGCCGCGCGCATCAAGGTTCGCGCCCGTCTGCAACGCGCCTGAGCCCCGACAACGGTGCGGGAATGCAGCCGCAGCAATTTCATTGCGCGAAATGGGGTCAATGCGAACGAATTTGACCCTAAGCTACCGGAAACAGAGGAAATTCAAGAATTCGACAAAAAAATCGAACTTTCCGGAAAAAAGCCCTTGCGGCCCCCCGCACCTATCCGTAAATAGCCCCTCACCGACGCGGCGCACAACGCTGCAACGGGGCGCCGGACCGAAGGAAACGACGGAACGGCGGACGGAAATCGAGACAAGGAACGGACGGTCGCGCCGGATAAGAATGGCGCCTCCGGTTGATTTTTGCGCTCACGCTTTTTGACATAGTAATAATCTGAAGAGATATGTGGGCGGTTTGGTTCGTTTCGATGGATCAACGTCTGTATATCGCGCCGGTAGGGTTTATTCCCGATGACCGGTGTCAGCTTCACT
>JAHEBS010000137.1 GCA_024642145.1 Marivivens sp. | reverse complement strand
GCGCACGGCGCGCATCAACTCGGTCGGCGCGGGGTAGAAACCGCCCTCGCCCTGCACGGGCTCGAGGATGATCGCGGCCACGCGCGAGGGGTCGAGGTCGGATTTGAACAGCGCGTTGATCGCTTTCATCGACGCATCCACCGATCCGCCGTGCAGCTCGACGGGGAAAGGCACGTGGAAAACGTCGGGCATCATCGTGCCGAAACCGGCCTTGTAGGGCTGCACCTTGCCGGTCAGCGTCATGCCCATGAAGGTCCGTCCATGGAAGGCGCCGCCAAAGGCGATGACGGCGTTACGGCCGGTCGAGAATCGCGCGATCTTGACGGCGTTCTCAACGGCTTCGGCGCCGGTGGTCACGAAAATCGTGCGCTTTTCAAAATCGCCGGGGGCCATGGCGTTCAGGCGCTCGCCCAGACGGATGTAATGCTCGTAGGGCATCACCTGATGGCAGGTGTGGGTAAAGCTGTCCAACTGCTTGCGGACGGCATCCATGACTTTGGGGTGACGGTGGCCGGTGTTGACCACAGCGATACCGGCGGCAAAGTCGATATAGCGGTTGCCCTCGACGTCCCAGATTTCCGAGTTCTCGGCGCGATCAACATAGATCTGCGTCATCATGCCCACGCCACGGGCAATGGCGGTCTTACGGCGTTCTGCGATTTCAGCGTTACGCATGTCTTATCCTTTTGGTGTGGCCCCTGTCCGGCCGATGCCGCAGTTAATGCTTTGCGGCCACCACGTTCAATAGCGCGCCGAAACTGGCACGATGTGCTTTGCCATCTGGCGTTCTGGATGAAATTGGCAGATACTCATGCCGTTTCGCACATTTGTTTGAAGAAGTAATGCCCATGGACAGCCTGACCAACACCGACTGCCGCACCGGACCGACTTCGGACGAAATGCTGCGCAATGCCGAGGTCACGACCGATTTTCTCAAATCGTTATCGCACCCTTCGCGCCTCGTGATTCTGTGCCGTCTGTCCGAAAAAGCCTGTTCGGTGGGCGAGTTGGAAGAGATGCTGGGCATCCCGCAGGCTGCGGTGTCCAAACAACTGGCGCGGTTGCGCGAAGACGGGCTTGTCGATTTCGAGCGCGATGGCCGCACCATCACCTATTCGCTCAGGGGCGAGCGCACCGCGCGGGTGATCGAGACGCTTTACCGCGAGTTCTGCAACTAAAAACCCGCCGCCGCGACAAACGCGGGCGACGGGCTTTTTGTAACGTCCTCGGGCGATCAGGCGGTGTGCTTGATCGTGAAAACGTAGATCGCGCCGTCCATGTGATGTTCGACCAGCTCGTTGCCGGTGGTGCGGCAGAAAGCCTCGAAATCCTTCACCGCACCGGGGTCGGTTGCCTGAATTTCCAGCGTGGCGCCCGTGGGCATATCCTTAAGCGCCTTCTTGGCGCGCAGGATCGGCAGCGGGCAGTTCAGACCCTTTGCGTCAAGTACTTGGTCGGCCATGATAATTCCTCTTGTCAGATATAAAGGTTGATGTCGCTGCGGGTCGCGATATCAACCCAGCTTGCTGCGCCGCCCACGCTGATATTCTCGATCATGTCCTCTTTCTTGTATTCAAAGAGGTCCATGGTCATCTGGCAGGCGATCATGTTGACATCCGCCTCGACGGCCAGTTCACGCAGCTCGTCGATCGAGGCGATGCCCTTTTTCTTGATCATGTTCTTCATCATCGCGGTGGTCAGCGCCGTGGCACCGGGGATGGCGGCCATGATGTTGGGCATGGCCATATGGCCCCCCATCATCGGCATTTCCATCGAGGCGTTGCCCAGCGGGTTCACCTTGAGGTTCATGTCCTTCTTCAACAGGCCCAGCCCGTAGAAGGTGAAGAACATCGTTACATCAAGCCCCATCGCCGCCGCGGTCGTGGCGAGGATGAAGGGCGGATAGGCCCAGTCCAGCGTGCCCTTGGTCACGATGATGGACATGGACTTGGCGTTGGATTCGTCGCTCATGTTACGCTCCGTTTCAGGTCCCTGTTCCCGGTGCGGTATCCGGCTTGTCTTGTTGTCCCGGGGCCGCCATCCCGGGTCGGGAATATCAGGCGCAGCCCGCGAATTCGTCGGCTGCCATCTTGGCTTCGTAGGGCGCGGCCACGGCCGAACCCGGGGTGAGAATGCCGGTGGCGCTGGCGTCTTCGGGCTTGATCCGCACCATCCAGCCGGCACCATAGGTATCGTCATTGGCCAAACGCGGGGTTGCGGTCAGGTCGTCGTTCACGGCCACGATCTCGGCGTCGAAACCAAGCTTGGCCGGACCCACCCATTTGCCGCTTTCGACCGTGGCGCAGGACTTGCCCGCGGCGATCGACTTGCCCGCTTTCTTGGCGGTAAAGGCCACAAGCTGGCCTGCCATGCCGGTTGCGATCATGGTCATGCCGACCGTGTAGGTGCCATCGCCCTCGTCGCGGTACCAAAGATTGTTCGGCACATCGTAGAAAAGGTCATCAGGCAGGTTGCAACCACGAACCACAGGCATTCTTCGTCTCCTTTATTCAAACGGGCGCCGCAGCATTTCCCGTCGTATTCTTGTTGCCATCACCCTGTCGGACCGGACGGGACGAACAGCAAAAGTCGCCCAGACCGGCTTCTTGCAGCTTTCCACCCACAAACAGGGCGAGATGCCGAACCACCATCGCACCAAGCCGCACCATACGCTGTTGCAGGGCTGAGTCGGTCTCGGCGTGAATTACATTCCGATGATAGACTATTTCACGACATGTTTCACGGCACGCATTAAATGATGGGTCGCCCTTGGCGCCCTGCCGGTGCAGCCCGAGCAGCCGGAACCCCTCGACCTCGTCATCGGTGGGGTCTTTGTCACGGCTCTCGATCCAGGCCTCAAGCACCGCCTCGCCCATCGCCAATAGCTCGTCTCCGGCAGCCAAGGGATCGGCCACGGGCCTGTCGCCGCGGATCAGCGCGTCGGTGCGTGCCACGACCTCGTCGATGGTGGGGCGGTCAGCGGTCATCCCAGACCCTTTTCTTTCAGGAAGGCGCGGCTATCGGACATGTTTTCCTGCACGCCGACCGTTTTGGCCGAAAGCCCAAGAGCCATGCCCAGAAGCTGCGTAAAATAGAGGATCTTGACGTTGGTCTTGCGGCCCAGAACCTTTTCCGCGCGCATCTGGTGCATTTCCAGACCCGTGTGGCAGGTGGGGCATTCGGTGGCCACGACATCGGCACCGCAGGCCTCGGCGGCCTCGAGGATGTTCAAAACCAGCTTGGTCGAGGTGTCGCTGTCGCTTAGCGAATGCGCGCCGCCGCAGCAGGCGGTTTTCAGCGGGAAATCAACGTTTTCCGCGCCGGCCGCCCCAAGGATATCATCCATGAAATGCGGCTTGGAGGTTGATTCCGAAGCCGGCCCCTTGTCCTTTTCCGGGAAGATATGGCGCGGGCGGGTATACATGCAGCCGTAGTAATTCGCGACCTTGATCCCCTTGAGCGAGTTCTTGACCCGCTTTTCCAGTTCTTCCTCGCCCACGGCCTGCTTGATCCAATCCAGCGCGTGGATCGTCTCGACCGCGCCCGGTTCGTAGGTCTTGTGACCCGCCTTGCCGGAAAGACGCGCGTTGACCTCTTTCGAGCCCGCATCGTTCTTGAGGTCGTATTCGGCCTTCTTGAGGTTGTGATAACAGCCGTTGCAGGGCGCCATGACCTTGTCGAAACCCATGTCCTCGGCAATCGAAAGATTGCGCGCAGACAGATAGGTCTGGATCTTGGGGTCGATGTTCTTGACCTCCATCGCGCCGCAGCAGTTCCAGTCTTTCAACTCGACCAGTTCCAGACCCAGTTCCTTGCCCACCGCCTTGGTCGAACGGTTATAGGCGTGGCCGGTGCCTTCGAGCGCGCAGCCCGGATAATAGGCGACTTTCTTGAGATCGTCGGGCATCACTTGGCTCCCTCACCGCCAAGGCCAAGGGCCTTGCGGTTGGCTTCTTCGACTTCGTGGACATATTCGTTGATGGCGTGGCGGGCCTTGTTCCAGCCGCGGGTCTTGGGGCGGAACACGACCGACAGACCCAGACGCATCAGGTAGAAGACGGGGAACCGCTTGACGAGGTTCACAATCAGCGCCTCGAGCCAGTTCTGACGCAGGGGCTGGCCGGTGCCGCGGAAAAAGCGCGTGATCACGCGGGTTTCCTCGATCTTGCCGGTCTTGATGATCTGGCGGGTGAATTCTTCGTCAAAGATGGTCGAGGGGCTCTTGGGCGTGTGGCCCTTGAGTTCGAGCCAATGGGCCGTGGCCTTCATCACGCCTTCGGGCATCACATCGCGCGGGCAGGCATAGGTGCATTTGTTGCACGACACGCATTGCCAGATGATGTCCTTGTCGCGCAGAAGCTCTTCTTCCATGCCCAGTCGGATCAGGTAGATCCAGTAGCGCGGGTTAAAGTCGTTGTTGACCGCGTTCACGGTGCAGGCATTGGTGCAAGATCCGCATTGCCAGCAGCGATGGATATTCTCGCCGCCCGGCAGGGCTGCGATCTCGTCTTGCATCGCTTCGTTGTAATCCGTGACAGAGCGGCCCTTGATAAACGTGCTCCAGTGGCCGGAAACGTCCACGCCGTCGATCACCAGATCGTCATGGGTGACGAGGTTTTCGGGCCGGATCAGCGATTTCTCGTGGATCGGCATTAGGAAGCCTCCTGATGGGTAATTGCCTGAGCCCCGCCCAGAACATGGGCCGTGCCGTCGATGAGTTTCAGCCGCGTGCGGCCCGATTCCGTATCCACGGCATCAAGCCCCAGCATCCGGCGCGTATGGGCCATGTTGTCGCCCTCGGCCGAAAAATCCTGACGTAGATACTGGCCGCCGCGGTCGTTGATATAGGCCGCATAAACATGGGCCATCAGCAGGTCGGTATAGAGCGGCAGGTCACGGAACACGCCTTGTTCCTTGAGAAATCCCTCAAGTTCTGCGGCCAGCGCGCGGAAGGTATCGATGCCGTCGCCCACGTCGATCTTGGCGCTATCGACATCTTCGGCAAACCAGATCTCGCGGATCACGCCGGTGCCGACCTTCTGGTCCCAGACCCAACGCGTCATCAGCGGATAGCGGTCGGGGGCCGTAAAATGCAGCGCCTCGGCGGCAAGGTCGCGCACCCAGCGGTGTTCCTTGTCTTTGGGAAAGCTGTCGCAAAAGGCCTGTATCCGCGCCGCGCCCGTCGCCGGATCGGACCAGCCATCCATCAGACGCGCCAGACGGTCGCGCAGCAGGTCAAACCCGTATTGCCCCAGCCAGCCGCCCACGCGCCGACGCACGGGGGTGATAAAAGCCGCAAGATCGAGAAACTCGGTCTTGGTCATCTCGCGCACATGGCCCCGCCCCAGCACCTCTTCGAAAAGCGACGCCTTGAGCGAGAGCGCGGTCACATAGCGTTCGACGCCACCCGTGGCCTCTGCCGCCTCGACAAGATTTTCAAAGGCACGGCGCAGGCGGGGACCCGACAGGTCCAGAACCGGCCCCGTCGGGGCCGCCTCTTTTTCCGGCGTGCGCAGGAACTTGAACATTACTCGGCCGCCGTCTTATGCGCAGCGTGCAGCGCGTTCAGCGCAGCCATGGCTGCGGCCTGCCCCTGCGCAATGGAATCGTCGATGGTCTCGGGGCCGGTCGCGGCTCCGGCGACAAACACGCCCGCGCGGTTGGTCTCGGCCAGATGCGCATAGGTCGATCGTTTGTCGATATAGCCGTATTTGTTCAGATCGACGCCAAAGACCGAGGACAAGGTCATGTTGTCCACATTGGGGTCCATGCCGATCGCATGCACGACCATGTCGAAGGGGATCGAGATCGGGCGCTTGACCAGCGTGTCCTCGCCCTTCACCAACAGCCGCTTGCCATCCGAAGTAACCTCGGCGATGCGCGCCTTGATGTATTTGACCTTATATTCTTCCTGACTGGCCCAGTAATAATCACCCTCGTAGAGACCGAAGGTCCGGATATCCATGTAGTAGATATAAACGTTGGTATTGGGCAGGCTTTCGCGGATTTCCATGGCGATATTGGCCGAAACGGTGCAGCAGATCTTTGAACACCATTCGCGGCCGATCTGGCGGTCACGCGAACCGACACAGAGAAGGATCGCCACGCGGTCCGGCACGCGCCCGTCCGAGGGGCAGCGCACGCCCTTGCCCGACGACAGCATCTGTTCGACCTGAACGGTCGTCACAACGTCGGGATAGGTGCCAAAGCCCCACTCGGGTTTGTTCACGCTGTCAAAGTGGGTAAAGCCCGTTGCAAGGATCGTGGCGCCGGCCTCGACCTTTTTGCCGTCCTTCATCGTCGCGGTGAAATTGCCGGCGTCCCCGTCAAAGCTCTGCACCTCGGCGCCGGTCATGACCTTGACGCGCGGGTTGTTTTTCACACGGTCAACCATGCCGCCGATGGCGTCCTTGGCCCATTCGTGGCTGGGCACCAGCTTGGCGTAGCCCGACAGGATCGGGGCGCCACCCAGCACGGCTTCTTTTTCGACGAGAACGCAATCCTGGCCGGCAGTGGCGAGGGCATGGGCGGCGGAAAGGCCGGCGGGGCCGCCGCCGACGATCAGAACGGGCTTGGTCACTTGTCAGCTCCTGCCAGCGCTTTGGGTTTCACATATCCGGGGCCAGAGGTAATGGCCCGCTTGGGGTCGTAGAGCGTCTCGATCCGGCCAGCCTTGACCTCTTCGAGGTAGCCCTCGAACTCGGCCTTCTTGGCTTCCCAGTCGATGCCCATTTTTTCCAGCAGGCCTTCAAACGGCGAGGCGTGCCAGTGCAGTTGGGCGAGTTTGTAGGGATGCGCGCCCATGGTCAGCGCCGCAAACTGACAGTCGGCCATGACCGGCAGTGCATAGACCTTGTCCACCGCCTTGCCGATCCACTGGTTCTTGTCGAGCGTGGTAATGCAGCCCGTGTCATGCCCGATCATCACATCGGCGCGGGCCTCTTCCACCGCGACCTTGATCTTGCGGTCGATGGCAAAGGAACGCGTAAACTCGCGCTCGCCGATGATATGGCGGAAACCAAATCCGCAGCAGTCATACCAAGTCGAATAGTCGATGACATTGGTGCCCAGCGATTGCAGCAGGCCCGTGGTCACGGCCACGCGGTTGCCGCCCAGAACCGTGTCGTCATAGATCACGTCCTCGGGGACCATCTTGTAGACGTGGCAGGCGGGGTGGACGGTGGCGCGAATATTGGACACGTCAATCGTCTGGCGGTCCGCAATGCGGTGACGCATCACGTGCAGCCATTCCGAATAGTGAACGATTTCCTCCGGGATCAACAGCTTGCCGTCGATCAGGTGGCCCAGCTTGCCAAGGATCTTCTTGACCTCGTCGCGCAGTTCGGCCGAGTGCAGCAGGAAGCTGCGAATTTCCTTGTAGTTGCCAAAGGACGTGCCGCAATGAACCAGC
>JAHEBS010000136.1 GCA_024642145.1 Marivivens sp. | reverse complement strand
CGCGCGCCTGCGTGCCGGTGGCGATGCGGTTTTGGCCGCCACCGACGATCACTGGGCGCCGACCCTGAACCTTGGGGTCTCGGTCTTGATCCCCGAGGAATATGTGCCGGATCTGGACGTGCGTCTGGGGCTTTATCGCCGCCTGTCGCATCTGGAAACCAAGGTGGAACTAGAAGGTTTCGCCGCCGAGTTGATCGACCGGTTCGGTCCGCTGCCCAAAGAGGTCAACACGCTGTTGCTGGTGGTGCGCATCAAGGCCATGTGCAAACGCGCAGGGATTTCCAAGATGGATGTGGGCCCCAAGGGCGTCACCATCATGTTCCACAACGACAAATACGCCTCGCCCAAGGGTCTGGTGGATTTCATCTCCGCAGAACAGGGCACCGCCCGCGTCAAGGACAACCGCATCATCTTGATGCGCGCATGGTCGCGCGATTCCGACCGGATCAAGGGCGCGTTCCAGATCGCCAAGGATCTGGCGGACTACGCCAAGGCAGGCTGAGGTCAGGCTTCGTCGGCGGGCCCGCCCTCTGCGGCGAGGGCTGCCTGTATGTCGCCAATCACGTCCGTCCAGAAATCCGGACCCTGCGCGCCTTGAACGACATATTGGTTGCCGATCACAAAGGTTGGCACCGCGCTGACGCCCATCTTGCGGGAATGGTCCTCGCGCGTGCGCAGCCCTTCGGCATCGGCATCCGAGGCCAACAGCTTTTCCACCATCGACCGTTCCATGCCTGCGCCCTCGGCCACATCGGCCAGCACGCTGTGATCGCCGATATCGCGTCCTTCGACGAAAAAGGCGCGGAATAGGCCCGAAACAACCAGCCCCTGCCGCCCCTCGATGCCTGCCCAATGGATCAGACGGTGGGCGTCAAAGGTATTCGGTGTGCGCGTCATCTGGTCAAAGTTGATGGCAACGCCAGCCTTCTTTGCGTGTTCGGCCACGTTCAGATAGGCCTTGGCGGCCTCCATCTGGCCGCCGAACTTGGCCTCCAGATAGTCACGCCGGTCAACGCCGCCTGCGGGCATGTCGGGATTGAGCTGGAAGGGATGCCATTCGATCAGGAAGGGCGTATCGCCCAAGGCCTCGAGCGCGCGGTCGAGGTTGGCCTTGCCAATATAGCACCAAGGGCAAATCGGGTCCGAAAGGATATCGAGCTTGATCATGGCCTCTTTTAGCGTCCCCCGCCGCCGCCCGCCAGTGCAGCCGTTGCCGAGCCTGATGCGGGTCGCTATATGCTGCGCCCATGACCGAACCCGCGATCATCCGCATCGCCCGCGCCACGGGCACAGCCGAGGCCGCGCCGCCTGCGCTTGATCTTGGCGCGCGGGTGCGGGAATTGCGCAAGGAACGCGACTGGACATTGGAACAGGCCGCAAGGGCCGCGGGTCTGGCACGTTCGACCCTGTCCAAGATCGAGAACGGGCAGATGTCGCCCACCTATGACGCGTTGAAAAAGCTGGCCGTCGGCCTGTCGATTTCGGTGCCGCAGCTTTTCACACCGGCAGCCCAGCGCCACGTCAACGGGCGCATGGCAACCAGCCGCATGGGCGAGGGTCAGCCGCAGATCACCACGACCTATGAACATGTGATGCTGGCCGACCAGCTGACCAAGAAATCGATGTTGCCCTATCGTGCGCGCATTCGCGCCCGTTCGATGGACGATTTTGACGGCTGGGTGCGCCATGATGGCGAAGAGTTTCTCTATGTCCTGACCGGCACGGTGCGGCTTTACACCGAGTTTTATGAACCCGTTGAAATGAAGCGCGGCGACAGCGCCTATTATGACGCGGCCATGGGCCACAATGTCGTCTCGACCAGCCCCGAGGATGCAACGATCCTCTGGGTCACCTCACTCCTCGGCCAATAACCACGGCAAGACGACCGCCGCGAGCAAAGCGGCCGCGATCTCGGCTGCGATCCAGCCCGGCGCGCTATGGGGCGCGATGCCAGCCACCGTGTCAGTCAAGGACCGCGCGATGGTCACGGCGGGGTTGGCAAAGACGGTGGACGAGGTGAACCAATAGCCCGCCATGACATAAAGCCCGACCATGGCCGGCACCGCTTCGGGGCGGGCCTTGAGACCGGCAAGGATGGTAAAGATCAGGCCGAAGGTGGCGATCCCTTCGGCAAAGATCAGGCCGTAGCCGTCCCGCGCCGTCGTCGAGACCTGCATGACCGGCAGGCCGAACATCACATGCACAGCCATGACGCCTGCAATACCACCCGCAATCTGGGCCATTACATAGCCGATGGCCGCGCCACTGGTGATGTCGCCTTTGGTGCGGAACACCAAAGTCACCACAGGGTTGAAATGCGCGCCGGAAACGGGTCCGAGGGCCGTGATGATGACAAACAGCATGCCGCCCGTCGTCAGGGCGCCCGCCATCAGACCAAGACCGGTTACAACACCCATGGTCTGCCCCATAGTGGCGGACCCGACCGCCGCACAAAGCAAAAGTGCGGTGCCGATGAACTCGGCCGCGAGTTTACGGATCATTCAAACGTCTCCTGAAAAAATCAGAGCCAGTCCTGCACGGCCTGTGCGCCGGATGTGATGTCCTGCCCCAGACCTGCGATGGTGCCGCAGCTTGTAAGCGTCAGGGCAAAGGTAAGAAAGAGGGCGTATTTCACGAAGATCTCCGTCTTTTGGCTGAAAAAAGAATGGCCGCAGGGCCTGATCAGGTCAAGCGGCAGCGATTCGCGCGCAGTTGGGGCAGGGCAGGGAATCGCGGCCATTCTGGCGGTTGGAGGGAACCATTGCTGCGGTGCGGCGGGGCGCAAAGCCACTTTGGCCGTGGCGCGCGAGCCTTACACGTTAAAATTGCACAACCGGCGCGGGTTTGGCGCAAGGCCACAAAATAAGGGCCTCGTATGGGCGATCTGCCCCAAAGCTGGATGTTTTGCCGTGGAAAAACTCTGACGCCGGATGAGAAACAAAGCCTCGGGGCCTGATAACTCTGGGAAAAATCTACAGCCATCGGCAAAGCTCCGCCGATTTTTATCTTGGAGCGCGCAGCGCAAAGCCCTATAAGGGACTCACTGCTCGATAGGTTTCTTGCCTGTATGAAACCTGCCTCAATAACTTAACGCCGGCTTCGTGCCGGCGTTTTTTTCTGCCCTGTTCTTTGCGCGCGCAGCATGGCAGTTTTCCCGCCAAGCAACGGGAGATCAGCATGCAGTTCAAGGGCAAGACCGCCATCATCACGGGTTCCAACTCCGGTATCGGTCTGGGCGTGGCGCGGTCACTGGCGGCGCAAGGCGCCGATGTGGTGTTGAACTCCTTCACCGACCGCCCCGAGGATCACGCGCTGGCCGCCGATCTGGGACGCGCGTTCGGGGTTGAGGCCCGCTATATTGCCGCTGATCTGGCCGACCCCGCCGCCGCGCGGTCCTTGGTGGAAAAGGCAGGGCGTTGTGACATCCTCGTGAACAACGCGGGCATCCAGCATGTGGCCCCCGTCGATCAGTTTCCGGTCGATAAATGGGACCGGATCATCGCCATCAACCTGTCCTCGGCCTTTCACACGGCCGCCATTGCCCTGCCCATGATGCGGTCGGCTGGCTGGGGGCGGATCGTCAATATCGCCTCGGCGCATGGTTTGACCGCATCGCCCTTTAAATCGGCCTATATCGCCGCCAAGCACGGTGTGGTGGGCCTGACCAAGACCATCGCGCTGGAAACAGCGGAAGAGCCCATCACCTGCAACGCCATTTGCCCCGGTTATGTTCTGACCCCGTTGGTCGAGGCGCAGATTCCCGACCAGATGAAGGTGCATGGCATGGACCGCGAGACCGTGATCCGCGAGGTGATGTTGCTCCGCCAACCCTCGCGCGAATTCGCCACGGTCGAGCAGTTGGGCGGGACGACGGTGTTTCTTTGTTCGGATGCCGCCGCCCAGATCACCGGCACGACGATCAGCGTCGATGGCGGCTGGACGGCGCTTTGATCAGCCGTTGCAGCCGTTCAGCTGACAGCCCGGCGCTTGCTGGGTCTGTGTAAGCGCGACCAGCAGCACCAGCACCAAGAGCGCGATCAGGCGGCTATCAAGGCTGCTGGGCGGCTCGGCCACGACGATCTCTTGGACAATCTGCGGCGCGATCCCGCCTGCATCGGCGGTCAGGGCCGGTCCGGTCAGCGCCGCGGCGAGGATGAGGGATTTGGCAATGTGTTTCATGGGTTGTCTCGTGAATGCAGGTTTCGCCCGATGATGGTTCAGCTTGTTATCGCGCGCCAGAGGGAAGTCAGGAAAGCAGCAATTTAGCGGCCAGAGCCCACATCAATAGCCCGATCACCAATTCCAGAACCTGCCATGCCCGATTGCTGCGCAACAGCGGTGCCAGCAACCTTGCGCCATAGCCAAGGGTAAAGAAAAACACGAACGAGGCCGCCATCGCGCCAAAGCCAAAGGCCCAGCGGGCCGCGCCTGCGGGCTGGTGCAACGACACCGCGCCGATCAGCGCCAGCGTATCCAGATAGACATGCGGATTGCCCCAGGTAAAGGCGAGGCCTGTCAACATGGTGGGCCAGAAGGCCTGCACCGTGCCCGCGGCCTCGAGATGTTCGCCGCCGCGCCATGCGGCCTGCAGGCGGGTGAACCCGTAATAGGCCAAAAACCCCGCGCCGCCCAAGGTCATCACGCGCGGCAACCACGGCAGCGCCGCGACCGCTGTGCCAAAGCCCGCGACACCTGCGGCGATCAACACCGCGTCCGATAGCGAAAAGACCAGACAGATCCAGAAAATGTGGCTGCGCATCAGGCCCTGCCGCAGCAAAAAGGCGTTTTGCGCGCCGATGGCAAGGATCAGCGAACCACCGGTCAGAAAGCCCGTCAGTGTAGCAAGGGGCAGGGTGGGCATCGGGCGACTCCGCAAAAGAAAACGCCGCGGACCCTAAGGCCCGCAGCGCGAATCCAGGCTTGGATCGGCAGATTAGCCGCGGCCCGACATCTTGGCGACTTCGGCGGCGAAGTCTTCTTCTTCGCCCTTGTCCACGCCTTCACCGACTTCAAGACGGATGAATCCGGTCACGGTCACACCGGCCTCTTTGGCGGCGGCAGCGACGGTCAGGTCGGGGTTCACGACGAAAGCCTGACCCAGCAGGGTCGATTCCGCGATGAACTTTTTCATGCGGCCTTCGATCATCTTTTCGATCACGGCCTCGGGCTTGCCCGATTCACGCGCGATGTCCATCTGGACGGTCTTTTCGCGGGCGACCACGGTGGGGTCGAGATCGTCTTCGCTCAGCGAGGCGGGGTTGGCCGCAGCGATGTGCATGGCGATCTGCTTGCCGATGCCGTTGTCGGCACCGTTCAGCGCGACCAGCACGCCGATCTTGCCCATGCCTTCGGCGGCGGCGTTGTGGACATAGGACACAACGGTTTCGCCTTCGACGCGGGCCATACGGCGCAGGGTCATGTTCTCGCCGATTTTGGCGATGGCGTCGGTGACGACTTCGTCAACGGTCTTGCCGTTCAGCGCGGCGGCCTTCAGCTCGTCAATCGACTTGGCGGCCAGAGCGGTGTTGGCGATCGACGAAACGATGCCTTGGAATTCGTTGTTCTTGGCAACGAAGTCGGTTTCCGAGTTCAGCTCGACAGCAACGCCGACGCCGCCGTTCACGGCCACACCGACAAGACCTTCGGCTGCAACGCGACCGGCCTTTTTGGCGGCCTTGGCCAGACCTTTGGTCCGCAGCCAGTCAACCGCGGCTTCCATGTCGCCGTTGGTTTCGGTGAGCGCCTTCTTGGCGTCCATCATGCCCGCGCCGGTCGAATCGCGGAGTTCCTTCACCATCGAAGCGGTGATTGTCATCTCTCGTCTCCTTGAAAAGGGTTTTCCGGGCGGCGCGAGCCGCCCGGTATGCTTACGCGGACTGCGAAATTACTCAGCAGCGCCTTCGGTAAGGGCCTCTTCGGCCAGCTCTTCCATCGCGCCGAGGTCAACGCCGGCTTTGGTCAGGTGGGTCGACATGCCATCGAGGGCAGCGCGCGACACCAGATCGCAATAGAGCGAGATCGCACGGGCCGCGTCGTCGTTGCCGGGGATGACATAGTCAACGCCGTCGGGCGAGCAGTTGGTGTCGACCACGGCCACAACCGGAATGCCAAGCTTTTTGGCTTCGAGGATGGCGAGGTCTTCTTTGTTGACGTCGATGATGAACAGCATGTCCGGCAGGCCGCCCATTTCGCGGATACCGCCCAGCGAAGCCTGAAGCTTGGCCTGCTCGCGTTCGGCGTTCAGGCGCTCTTTCTTGGTGAGGCCTTCAAAACCGTTGGCGGCCGACTCGTCGATGGCCTTGAGGCGCGCGATCGACTGCGAAACGGTCTGCCAGTTGGTCAGCGTGCCGCCGAGCCAGCGGTGGTTCATGTAGAACTGGGCCGATTTTTCAGCGGCTTCGGCGACGGCCTTGGAGGCCTGACGCTTGGTGCCGACAAACAGAATGCGGCCGCCCTTGGCGACGGTGTCGCGGACTGCGTTCAGCGCGGCGTCAAGCATCGGGACCGTCTGGGTGAGGTCCATGATGTGGATGCCGTTACGCGAGCCGTAGATGTATTGCTGCATCTTCGGGTTCCAGCGCTGAGTCTGGTGGCCGAAGTGAACGCCAGCTTCGAGAAGCTGACGCATGGAGAAATCGGGAAGCGCCATGCCTTGTTTCCTTTCCGGTTTGCGCCTGGGCGACGTGATCTCAGGGTTTCCCCCAACCGGTGGACACGCAGGGATTTCTCCCCTGAATGCCCGCACATCGCCTGTGAAGTGGCGCGCGTATAAAAGGAATGTGCGGCCTGTGCAAGGTGTGCCGCGTGCTTTTAGGCGAAAATATCTTGGTTTTATTGACGGTTCCTGGATGGCTTTGGCCGGGTTCAGCCGGGGTGAATCATCAGTTGAAACGCACGGCAATCCGTCTGCCAGCCAACCGGTTCAAAGGCGGCTTCGGCGGTCTGCACAAAACCCATCCGCCGATAAAGCGTCGCCGCGCGATGGTTGACGTCTTCCACGATCAGGCTGGTTCCGGCGGGGCCGGGTGATTGCAGCGCAGCCTTGATCATCGCCGTTCCGGCGCCAGATCCCTGATAGGCGGGCCAAACCGCGACCGCGTTGATGTAGCGGGTATTCAGCGCCAAATTTTCCAGCAAGACCAGCGGTTTGATGTTTGGGTCAACATCATCGGGCATAGGCTCTGGTTCGGCGCCGATCAGATAGCCACGCGTCGCACCGGCAACCTTGCCGTCGATCTCGGCCACCAGCGCGTCGCGGGGTTCATATTCGGCAAGCCGCTTGCGCAGGTTACGCACCGCGCGTTCCATCGGGTCCTCGCCTTCGGCGGCCGATATACGCCAGAGATGGTCGGCGAGCCCGTGGCTGGCCTCGGAAAACATCCTTACGAAATGCGCCGCGTCATCCGGCACCGCCT
>JAHEBS010000135.1 GCA_024642145.1 Marivivens sp. | reverse complement strand
AAAGCTAACCATACAACTTCATCGCCCCCCCTAAATGAACCAAATTCAAACTCAAATTTCAAGAGACCTGAAATATCGTCTTTCAGTTCTGAGCCAAGGGGCAAATCATATTCCTTGCTCGAGCCGGCACCGAGAACAAAGACGGCATAGCTATCGTCTTTCATCAATCATCCATCTTCAACGCCGAGATAAACGCTTCCTGCGGGATCTCGACCTTGCCGAACTGGCGCATCTTCTTTTTGCCCGCCTTCTGCTTGTCCAACAATTTCCGCTTACGCGTGGCGTCGCCGCCGTAGCACTTGGCGGTCACGTCCTTACGCAGCGCCGATAGCGTTTCGCGGGCGATGACCTTGCCGCCGATGGCCGCTTGGATCGGGATTTTGAACATGTGGCGGGGGATCAGGTCTTTCAGCTTTTCCACCATCGCGCGGCCCCGCATTTCGGCGCGGTCGCGGTGGACCATCATCGACAGCGCGTCCACCGGCTCGTCATTCACAAGGATCGACATCTTCACAAGACTGTCTTCCTGATAGCCGGTCAGTTGGTAGTCAAAGCTGGCATAGCCCTTGGTTACCGATTTCAGGCGGTCGTAAAAGTCGAACACCACCTCGTTCAGCGGCAGGTCATAGACCACCAGCGCGCGGGAACCGGCATAGGTCAGGTCCAATTGCACGCCACGGCGGTCTTGGCAGAGCTTCAGCACGTCGCCCAGATAGTCGTCCGGCACAAGGATCGTGGCCTTGATGCGCGGTTCTTCGATGTGATCGACATAGGTCAGGTCGGGCATGTCGGCGGGGTTGTGCAACTCGCGCTTTTCGCCGTCTTTCATGTAAAGCTGATAGACCACCGAGGGCGCGGTGGTGATCAGGTCGAGGTCATATTCGCGCTCCAGACGGTCGCGGATCACCTCGAGGTGCAAAAGGCCAAGGAAACCGCAGCGGAAACCGAAACCAAGCGCGGCCGAGGTTTCCATCTCGAAGCTGAACGAGGCGTCGTTCAGCGCCAGTTTCTCGATCGCGTCGCGCAGCGGCTCAAAGTCGTTGGCGTCCACGGGGAAGAGGCCGCAGAACACCACCGGCTGCGCGGGTTTGAAGCCCGGCAACGGCGTTTCGCAGCCCTTTTTCTCATGTGTGATGGTGTCGCCCACGCGGGTGTCGCGCACCTGTTTGATCGAGGCGGTGAAAACCCCGATCTCGCCGGGGCCAAGCTCGGCAATATCGACCATCTGCGGCTTGAGAACGGAAAGCTTGTCGATGCCATAGACGGCGCCGGTCTGCATCATCTTGATGCGCTCGCCCCTGCGGATCATGCCGTCCATGACGCGGATCATGACGACAACGCCCAGATAGCTGTCATACCAGCTATCGACCAGCATGGCCTTGAGCGGCGCGTTGCGGTCGCCCTTGGGGGCGGGCAGACGGTGGACAATGGCCTCGAGCGTTTCATGGATGCCGATGCCGGTCTTGGCCGAAACCAGCATGGATTGCGAGGCGTCGATGCCGATGACGTCTTCGATTTGTTCCTTGACCCGATCCACGTCCGAGGCGGGCAGGTCGATCTTGTTGAGCACGGGCACGATTTCATGGTCGGCGTCGATGGCCTGATAGACGTTGGCCAGCGTCTGCGCCTCGACGCCTTGGGTCGAGTCCACCACCAACAGCGATCCCTCGACTGCGCGCATCGAGCGGCTGACCTCGTAGCCAAAGTCCACGTGGCCGGGCGTGTCGATCAGGTTGAGAACGTATTTCTCGCCGTTATCAGCAACATAGTCGATACGGACCGTGTTGGCCTTGATGGTGATACCCCGCTCGCGCTCGATATCCATCGAGTCCAGAAGCTGGGCCTTCATGTCGCGGTCCTGCACGGTGCCGGTGGACTGGATCAGGCGGTCGGCAAGCGTGGACTTGCCGTGGTCGATATGGGCCACGATCGAGAAATTGCGGATATGCGACAGGTCGGTCATCAAGCGGGCTTCCGGCAGGAGGTTCAAGCCGGCTCAATGGCGAAAAGGACCGGCTTTTGCAAGCGGATTAGCCGTGTTGGGCGGTTTCGGCCACGACCTCGAAAACCTCGTGGCCGCCTTCCCACATCATGCTGAGCGCGACATAAAGAATGATGGCCAGACCCAGATAGGCAATCCAGCGGTGGCGTTGCAAAAGCTTGGCGATAAAGCCCGCCATGACCCCCATCAACACGATCGACAGCGCCAGACCGAAGATCAGCACCGTGGGGTGTTCATGGGCGGCACCTGCCACCGCCAGCACGTTATCAAGCGACATCGACAGGTCGGCCACAATGATCTGGACAGCGGCTTGGCGCAGGGTCTTTTCCGGCTGCGCAGAATAGTCGTGATCCACGTCGGGGATCGCGTGGCGCAGTTCCTGCCACATCTTCCAGCACACCCAAAGGAGCAAGATGCCCCCCGCCAGCAAGAGGCCAACGATGTTCAAAAGCTGCACCGCGACCGAGGCGAATAGGATGCGCAGCACCGTGGCGCCGACAATGCCGATGGCGATGGCCTTGGCACGCTGATGACGCGGCAATCCGGCTGCGGCCAGCCCGATGACCACCGCATTGTCGCCCGCCAAGGTCAGGTCGATCATAACCACCCCGAGAAAGGCGGTGAAGGCTTCGGGGGAAATAAGGTCGTGCAGCAAAGCGGGGCGCTCCGTGGTTCTCCTAGCAGGTAGAAGGGCGCAGGCGGCGGTTCAACCCCCTATGCAACAAATGCAGCAAGGCAATGGACGCGCGGCAGTGTGGACGGTAGAAAAGGCCGCGCGGAGGCCGCGAATAACAAGAGCCCCGCAGGCGAGCAGGACCAGGCAGATGCGCAGAATCGTAATTATCGTAGGGATATTGGCTTTGGCGGGCTGCGGTCATCGCGGCGGCTCGTCCCAGAACCGCAATCTGGGCAGCTACCATGCGGTCGGCGTGATTTCGCAGGCCTGCATGGCCTCGGGCCGTTCGCAGGCCAACGGGCCGGTTTGTTCCTGCGTGCAGGCCGCCGCCAATGAAACGCTGAACAGCAGCGACCAGTCGCGCGCCGCCGCGCTGTTTGGCGATCCCGAAAAGGCCGAGGAACTGCGGATGTCGGGGGCGAGCTTCTGGGATCGCTATCGCGAATTCAGCGACCGCGCCAAAGAGATGTGCGGCTAAGCCGCACATCCCGTTCGCAACCCCTAGTTTGACGCACCGTCTTCGGTCGCGGACATGTCCATCGTCGTCATGTCCATATGCGCCTCGTCGTCGCCACCCATGGCGCCCGTCAGATCGACGGGCACGTCGATCGTGATCTCGCCTGCGTGTTCAAAGATCAGCGTCACGGTGACGATATCGCCCTGCTGCCAAGGCGTGGTGATACCCATGAACATGATGTGATAGCCGCCACGTTCCAGCAACAACTCGCCCCCAGCGGGGATAACCAGCGTCTCGGCCTGAGACATCATCATGACGCCGTCTTGCATCACGCTCTGGTGGACCTCGACCCGCGCGGCGGCGTCGGAACGCACGCCGATCAGGCGGTCATCTTCGTCGCCATGGTTGTGGATCACCATGAACACGCCGCCCGAGGCGGGGTTGGCGCTATAGGCATAGGCCTGATGGGCTTCGATATCGCTGCCATGGGCCTGTGCGCTGGCGGCAAAGAGCGCGGCAAAAGCCGCGAGGATGAAAGGTCTGAGTTTCATTTTCGTATTCCTGTCTGCGTTTGAAAGTAGAGAGGGGTTCAGACAGAAACAGGGGGACCCCGTGCCCGTAGTTCGGCGGGTTGGGCAAAGGCGGCGCTTTGGGCCAGCGCCAGCGTCGCGATGCGACCCGCAAGGCGCA
This sequence comes from Marivivens sp., assembly GCA_024642145.1. Taxonomy (GTDB): domain Bacteria; phylum Pseudomonadota; class Alphaproteobacteria; order Rhodobacterales; family Rhodobacteraceae; genus JAHEBS01. The sequence continues at coordinate 3,614 of JAHEBS010000135.1, read as the reverse complement.
TCGGCGCCACGGCCAGAACGGGGCTATGATCAAGCGCCGCAAAATGGATCACGCAATCGGGGCAAAAGTGGCGCGGTCCCGTAGGCTTGCCTTCGGCGTCGATCGCCACGGAAACCGCCTGACCGCCAAGGCAGATCACCGCCTCGCCCACCGCGGGCGCCTGACCGCGCGCCATGGCTGCCGTCTGGGCGGTCAACAGCATGAGGGCGATCGAAAGGACCGCGGTGATCTGACGTAAAAGCCGCATAGACGTCACTTACATGCGCAGGGGTTTGCCGCCAAGGGGCGGCGATGCGGCAAAGTGGCAACGCAAAAACCCGGCCGTTAACGGGCCGGGTTCTGCAAATCTGCCATCAGGCAAAGCTTCAGGCGGCGGCCTGAGCCTTGGCGATGTCCTTTTTCACCTTGAGCGCGGCATCCGACAGCTCTTCGTCGCGGGCCTTGGCAAGGTAGGCGTCAAGACCACCACGGTGATCGACGCTGCGCAGGGCGGCGGGGGTGATACGGAACTTGAACGAACGGCCAAGCACGTCCGACTGAAGCGTCACGTCCTGCAGGTTGGGCAGGAAGCGGCGACGGGTCTTGTTGTTGGCGTGGCTGATGTTGTTGCCAGACATCGGGCCCTTACCAGTCAGTTCGCAACGACGCGACATGATCTTTTTCCTTGTTCTCTTGGGAGCCGCTATGGGCGCCCGATAACGGCTAATGGGCCCAGCTGACGCGGGGCCTCGAATTCGGTTTGTGCCGATTAAGTGGATTCCTTGGCCGCGTCAACCGGATTCCTTGCCCCTCGCCGCGCGCAATCGGCAAAGACCGGACCAGTGCGGCCCGTCATCCCTGATCCAAGGCGCCCAGCGCCCGCGCGGCGGCTGCCGCGGGCGAAAGGCGCCCCTCGGCCACCTCCTGTTCCAGCGCCCTGACCCCGCCCTTTAACGCTGGATCGGCGGCAAGCCGCGCCATCAGTTGCAGGCGCACCTCCTCGGCAAACCAGCCCAGCGCCTGTTCGGCGCGCGTGTTGTCCCAATGGCCTTGCGTCTGCCGCCACGCGGCAAGGCCCGCGATTTCGTCCCAGGCCGTGGCCAGCCCCTCACCCGTGACCGCAGAAACGCAGAGCGCCTTGGGGATTCCTTCGGGGTCTTGCGGACGACGGCGCAACAGGCGCAGCGCGCCTGCGTAATCGGCCTGCGTGCGGCGGGCCGTCGGCTTGAGATCGCCGTCGGCCTTGTTGACCAAGATCAGATCGGCCATTTCCATGATGCCGCGCTTGACGCCCTGCAGCTCGTCCCCGCCTGCGGGCGCGATCAAAAGCACAAACAGGTCCACCATCCCCGAGACCATGGTTTCGGACTGGCCCACGCCCACGGTCTCGATCAGCACCACGTCGAATCCTGCCGCCTCGCACAGCGCCACGGCCTCGCGCGTGCGGCGGGCTACGCCGCCCATCTGGCTCTGGCTGGGCGACGGGCGGATAAAGGCGCGGGGGTCGCGGCTCAGCTGTTCCATCCGTGTCTTGTCGCCGAGAATCGAGCCGCCGGTTCGCGCCGATGACGGGTCCACCGCCAGCACCGCCACACGTTTGCCCTGCCCCGTCAGCATCAGGCCAAAGGCCTCGATGAACGTCGATTTCCCCACCCCCGGCGTGCCGGACAGGCCGATGCGCAGGGCCTGCCGGTCGCGTCCCAGCGCCTGCAACAACGCGGTTGCCTGTTGGCGGTGATCGGCCCGTGCGCTTTCGACCAGCGTGATGGCCCGTGCCAGCGCGCGGCGGTCGCCCGCGCGGATCTTGTCGGCCAGTTCGGTCATGTCGGGCGTGTTGGTCATGGTCGATTTGTGGGCGCTCGCGCAGAGCCTGTCCACCCCCGTCTGGCGCTCAGGTCCCGCGCGGCTTGGCGCGCAGGGTCGGTTCGGCTTCGGTCGGATCCTCGGGCCAAGGGTGGCGCGGGTAGCGGCCACGCATATCCTTGCGCACGTCCGCGTAGGATGTGCGCCAGAAGCCCGGGATATCGGTTGTGGTCTGCACCGGCTTGCCGCCAGGCGACAGCAGCGTGACGCGCAGCGCGCGACCCGCAATGACAGGATGCCGCGTGACGCCGAACATCTCTTGCAAGCGCAGGGTGATTTCGGGTTCTGCCGCGGCATAGTCGATGGCGATGCGCCGCCCCAGCGGGGTTTCAAAATGCGCGGGTGCGGCGGCATCAAGCGCCTGCATCTGCCCCCAGTCCAGACGGGCACGCAGGGCAGGCAGCAGATCGAAACGCCGCCACTGTTCGGCGGTCCGCAGGCCCGTGAGATAGGGCAGAAGCCATTCCTCGGCCTTGGCCAAAAGCACATCGGTCGCGCAATCAGGCAGGTCGATCCCGCCCGCGCGCGCCGCCTGCACCCGCGCCACAAACAGCGCCGCCGCGCCACCTGCCGTGATGCCCAACTCGCGCACGCCCTCGAGCATCGCGCGCGCGACATCGGCGGACGGGGCCTCGGGCCAGTTCTGTTCGCCAAGGATCAAGGCACCCAGACGTTCCTGCCGGCGCGTCAAGACGCGCCCTTCGCGGCGCGACCATGTGACCATGTCGAACCGTTCGATGCGCGCGCCCGCGACCTCGCGCAGTTCGCCCTCGCCCAGCGCGATCGCGGCGCGCACCCGCGCTTCGCGGGGGTCGCCATCAAGATCGGTCGCCACGATGAATTTTTGTCCCGCCAACGCATCGGCGCTGTCGATGATAGCGCCCTTGCCACCGGCCAGGAGATAGCGCGGCTCGGTTCCGGCGCGGCGTTGGCCGATGCGGTCAGGATAGGCCAACGCGGCCATCTGGGCGGGCGAAAAGTCGCCGCCCTCGGGCAGGCCCTTGGCCAGCCGCTGCGCCTCGGTCCTGATCCGGTCAAGCGTGGCACGGTCGGCGTTGCCGCGTTCGCCGCGCAACGCGGCGAGACGGGGCAACACATCGGCCCCTGACCCGCGCATCGGGTCGCGGTCGGCCAGTAGTGCGGCCAGAGGCGCGGCCTGTGCGCCCGCGATGGCCAGCATATGCGCCAGCCGCGGGTGCAGCGGCATGGCGGCCAATTGCCTGCCATGGGTCGTGATGCGGCCCGCAGGATCGAGCGCGCCCAGATCGTGCAAAAGCGCCCGCGCTTCGGCCAACGTCGCCTCGGGCGGCGGGGTCAGAAAGGCCAGATCGTCGGACCCCCAAAGGGCAAGGTCCAGTGCCAGTGGCGTCAAATCTCCGGCCGCGATTTCGGGCGGCGGAAAAGCCGCAAGCCCGCCCTCCTCGCCCCGTGTCCAAAGGCGGTAACAGCGTCCTTCGGCCACACGACCCGCACGCCCCATGCGTTGGGTCGCCTCGGCGCGGGTGACGCGTTCGGTCACCAGACGGGCCATGCCGGATGCGGGATCATAGCGCGAGCGTCGCGCCAGACCTGCGTCCACCACCACGCGGATATCAGGGATCGTAAGCGAGGTTTCCGCGATCGCCGTGGCCAGCACCACCTTGCGACCCTTGACGGGCGGCTCGATTGCGGCGCGCTGGGCGGCAAAGGGCATGGCGCCAAAAAGCGGGCGAACCACGCAATCGGACGGCAGACGACCGGCCAGAGCCGCCTCTAGCCTGCGGATTTCGCCC
>JAHEBS010000134.1 GCA_024642145.1 Marivivens sp. | reverse complement strand
AGCCAGCTATGCTTGGTGCACGGGCGGGTGATGCCCACGGTATCGGCCTCTTGGAAGGCGTCCGAGCCGATCATGAACGTGGGGACCTGACCGGTGAAAACCACGATCGGGATCGAATCCAGCAGCGCATCCGTCAAACCGGTCACGGCATTGGTCGCGCCCGGCCCCGAGGTTACCAGCACCACGCCGGGCTTGCCGGTCGAGCGGGCATAGCCCTCGGCCGCATGAACCGCCGCCTGTTCGTGGCGCACCAGAATGTGCTGGATATCGTTTTGCTGAAAGATTTCGTCGTAGATCGGCAGCACCGCGCCGCCCGGATAGCCGAATACCGTGTCCACGCCCTGATCCTTCAGAGCTTGGACCACCATCCTTGCACCGGTCATTTGCCGCGTCATGCCGTCATCCTTCGTTTTGTCGTTCCAGACATGAAAAAGCCCCCGGATTTGGTCGGGGGCGCCAAGGGCGGTGAGATCCTCACCGTCAACAGCGCCCTGTGTCTTCTACGACCGACCAACCCATGGATGCCTCCCGTTCAGCCGCGTTCTTTGCACCTGCGGCAAAGATCGTCAAGTGTGGCGCGTGGATAAAATGTCGTAATGACCCCTATTTTCGCAAGAATGTTTCAAAATAACCGCATTCCACGCAATGTTGCGGGGCGCGTCAAAACACCCCGCATCACGAATCACGCGGCACCATCTGGAGACCCCACGACCGATGCAGACCATTTAGCGGCTTTTACAGAAGGTCTTGATGGCTTTTTCGAAAAAAATCGGGGCCAAACATGGGGCTTTGCGCTGGGTGCGACATATTTTTCGTTGCCATGTAACTCGACGCCGCTAGCGTGAACACACTCACGAAAAGGCCCCATAAAGCGGGCCGTCATCCATAGGGGAGGAATATATATGGATCGTCGTTCATTTCTGACGAAGGGCGCGGTTGGTGGTGTTGCCGCCGCGGCTGCCAGCACTTTGGCCGCACCGGCCTATGCGCAGGGCAACCGGACCCTGACACTTGTGACTACTTGGGGCCGTGGACTTGCGGGTGTGCATGATGCCGCCCAGCGGTGCGCGGACTCGATTACCGCCATGACCGACGGGCAGCTGACCGTCGATCTCAAGGCAGCGGGCGAGCTTGTTGGCGCGTTCGAAGTGTTTGACGCCGTGACCTCGGGTCAGGCGGACATGTATCACGGTGCTGACTACTACTTTGTCGGCCAGCATCCGGCATATGCCTTCTTTACCTCGGTTCCCTTCGGTATGACCGCGCAGGAACTGAACAACTGGTACTATTATGGCGGCGGCATGGAGTATCACGACCAGCTTGGTCAGATCTTCGGCCTCAAGTCCTTCCTTGGTGGCAACACCGGCGCACAGGCCGGCGGTTGGTTCCGCAAGGAAATCGCAGGTCCCGAGGACTTTCAGGGTCTCAAGTTCCGCATGCCCGGACTTGGTGGTCAGGCTCTTGGCAAGCTCGGCGCCTCGGTGCAGAACCTGCCCGGCGCAGAAGTCTATCAGGCTCTGGCCTCCGGCGCGATCGACGGCACCGAGTGGATCGGCCCATGGGCTGACGAAAAGGCGGGCTTCCAGGAAATCACCAAGTTCTACTACGCGGCTGGTTTCCACGAGCCGGGTGCGGGCCTGTCGCTGGCGATGAACCGCGACGTCTATGACAGCCTCACCCCTGCCCAGCAGAAGATCTACGAGACCGCTGCAGGCGAAGCCAACATCAACAACCTGTCGATGTTCCTTGCCAACAACTCGTCGGCTCTGGATCGCCTGATCGCCGGTGGCGTCAAGGTGCTGGAATTCCCCGACAGCGTCTGGGATGCCTTTGGTGCCGCCTCGAAAGAGACGCTCGACCAGTATATGGACGACAGCCTCTTTGCCGAGATCCGCGCCAGCGCCGAAGGGTCGATGATGTCCTCGGCCAGCTGGATGTCGAAGTCGGAAGGCAAGTACACCGCCGAACGCACCCGCGTTATGGGCTAACGCCTTTTGCTGAGAATGACGGGTCCGGCCCTGCGCCGGGCCCGTTCTTGTCGGAGGCGCGGGGGCCTTGGCCGCCGCGGGCCGAAACTAGATCTGCGAGGGATGGACCATGGGGCTCGTCGAAGCCTGGGGCGGCAACCCGTTTGGCTGGGTGATCGCTAACATATTGCAAGCTTTCTGGAATTTTGGGTGGGTGGTGTCGCACCCCTCTGCCTGGGCGCATTGGAGCGACCCCGAGGCGATGATCCGTTTCATCTATTACGGTGCCTCGACCGAGTTTTTCTTTGTCGTCTTCGACATCTTCCTGATCGTCACGGCGATCGGGCTGTGGAAAAACGGTTTCATGTGGGGCTGTGTCCGCGTGATGGAGAAATTCGCCAATACGGTGGGGCGTTTCTTTGCATGGGCGGGCTTTGTCATGGTGGTCCAGCAGATCATCATCGTGTTCATGCAGCGGGTTTTTGCCGTAGCCGAGCTGAGCTTTGGCATCGGCAAATCGGTGACCTACGACGTCAGCTGGTGGTCCGAGGAACTCAAGCTCTACAACGCGATGATCGTCTGCCTCTGTGCCACCTATACCTTCGTTCAGGGCGGGCATGTGCGGGTGGATCTGGTGTATAGCCGTGTGTCCTACCGCACCAAAAAGCTGATCGACATGCTGGGCTCGCTGTTTTTCATGATGCCCTTTGCCGTGCTTTTGTGGCTTTATGGCTGGTTCTTCATGTGGCGCCATCTGGTGGTGCCCAACTTCTCGGCCTCGGACACGCTGACCAAGATGTTGCCCAAGGCACGCGTGTTGCGCTGGAACGTCGAGACCACGGGTTTCTCGCCCAACGGCTTTTCGGCCTACATCCTGTTCAAAGTGCTGCTCTTGTGCCTTGTGGCCATGATCTTCTTGCAGGCGGTAACCTATTTCTACCGCTCTTATCTCGAGCGCAAAGGTGGCCCCGATGCCGAAGGCCGCTATCACGACAAGGACGCCGCGGGTGACCCGCAGGCCGAGCTTGTTGCGTCGATCCATTAACGGGGACTGAAATGCTGTTTGGACTAGACGGAATCGAAGTCGGCATCATCGTGGTGTTCATCTGCCTCTTCGGCGGCATCATGTCGGGTTTTCCGGTGGCCTTTTCCATCGCCGGCGCGGCGGTGGTTTCTTTTGCGATCCTTGCGGGGCTCGATAGCTTTGGCCTCTTGATCCACAATGCCATCGATACGGGTTCGGCTGCCTACGAGGCGCTGATCGTGCAAGGCATCAGGCCGGATGCGATCTCGGTCTTTACCTATCCGGATTTGCCAAGGGTCGAGTTGCACCTGTTTGAGGGCGGCTGGATGTATGCGCTGGACCGCAACATCGCCTTTATCGTCAACCGTATGAATGAACGTGTGCTGGCGGGCCAGTCGATCGAAACGCTGTTGGCCGTGGCGATGTTTGTTCTGATGGGCATCATGCTTGAACGCTCGAAGATCGCGGACGAGCTTTTGACCCGCATGGCGCAGGTTTTCGGCCCGTTGCCGGGTGGTCTGGCGGTGTCGATCGTGATCGTTGGCGCCTTCCTTGCGGCCTCGACCGGGATCGTCGGCGCGACGGTGGTGACGATGGGCCTTTTGGCCCTGCCCACCATGCTCAGGAACGGCTATTCGCCGGAACTGGCAACGGGCGTGATCTCGGCCTCGGGGACCTTGGGTCAGATTATCCCGCCCTCGATCGTGATTGTGCTTCTGGGCACGCTGGCGGGGGATCTCTATGCCGCCGCGCAAGAACAGCGCGCGACGCTGGCCGGTTGCACCGATGCGCTGACCTATCTGGGCAAGCCCGCCGTGGTCTCGGTTGGCACGCTGTTCAACTCTGCCATGCTGCCGGGCATCATGCTGGCTGTGCTTTACGGGCTTTATGCCTTCGGCTTTGCTTTGCTGAACCCCAAAAAGGCCCCCGCCATTCGTGGCGGCGGTCGGCTTGAGGGTCCGGTCAGCACGCGGCGCGAGCGCACCACATGGTTCCTGATCGCACCCTTGGCGCTGATCCTTGGATTTGTGGCGCTGGTCGAGACGGGCTTTATCGGCAGCCAGTCGACCATCGTCGACAGCTATTCCGATGCTGGCCAGTCGGCCAGCCTGCGCACCAATGTAGGCGCTGAATGTCAGGCCTCGATGATCGCGCTGCATGGCCAGGAGGCCTGGGATCAGGCGGTGGCCGAGCAGGCCGAGATTGACGCGGCAGGCGGCGTCGCGCAGGCGCGTCTGTTGTCTGATGAGGAACGCGCGACGCTGGTCGAGGGCAAGATCGCCGCAGCCCCCGCCGTGGGGACGGGCATTGGCGTCGCGGCGCTGCTCTTGGCGCTGGTTCTGGCTGCAGGCCGTGGCGTGAACCCCGGCGCGGATCCGCGCCCGCTGCTGATTGGCGGGGCAGGTCTGGTGGCGATGCTGGCGGTCGATGCGCTCTGGGTCAGCCCCGTGGCAACGCCCGGCGAGACGACCCTGCTTATCGCCCTGCCTTTGGCGCTGGCGATCTATGGCCTGAAAACCGCCATGGGGCGATTGGGCGAAAATCCCATCATCAAGGTCGTGTTCCCGCCCTTGGTGCTGATCGTCGCGGTTCTGGGCTCGATCATGGGCGGCATCACCAACCCCACGCCTGCCGCCGCGCTGGGCGCGGGTGGCGCGCTGTTGTTGGCCGCGCACCGCAAGCTGGCCGAACAGGGCCGTTCGACGCGCATGGTCAACTGGACGGCGATTGCCATCATCGTGATGCTGATTGTCGGCGTGAATTTTGACATGCGCCTCAACCAGCCCAAGGTCCTGTTCGAGAACTGGGTCGCCTTTTTCGTGGCCTATGGATCGTTCCTCTTTGCGGTCTTCGGTTTTGGCTGGAGCGCGCTGCAGCTCTACCGTTGCCACGTGCTGTCGCCCGTGGTGCGCGAAACCGCCAAAGTGACCTCGATGGTCTTTACCATCCTGATCGGCTCGCAGCTGTTGAACCTCGTGCTGATTTCGTTCGGGGGCGAGCATTACATTCAGGACTTCCTCAAGAGCTTCTCCAACGAATGGACGGCTTTCCTGATCGTGATGCTGGTGCTGTTTGTGCTGGGCTTCGTTCTGGACTTCCTCGAAATCATCTACATCGTCATACCGATCGTCGGCCCCGTGATCTACGGCGGCTCGTTCGATCCCAAATGGGTGACCATCATGATCGCGGTGAACCTGCAGACCTCGTTCCTGACGCCGCCCTTCGGGTTTGCACTCTTCTATCTGCGCGGGGTCGCGCCACCCGAGGTGACGACCGGCCATATCTATCGCGGCGTCGTGCCATTCGTGCTGATTCAGGTGGGTGGACTTGTCTTGCTGGCGCTGTTCCCCGACGTGGTCACGATCATCCCCAACCTCTTGGGCAACTGAGCGGACAAAGGGACCGGCCGCGCCTCAGGCGCGGTCGGCACCTTGGCTGGCACTGATTTTGGCACCTTGGCCAGCGTCGGGCAGCGCGATCCGTGCCACCTGCTGGGCGATCGGATCGGTGGCCAAGGGGTCGGGCGTGGTCGCATAGCGGGCAGGGTCATCCATCGCCACCCAACCGCCGCTGCGATAGACCTCGAGCGCCGAAAAGCGGGCCTTGTAGGCCATCTTCGGGCTGCCGGGCACCCAATAACCCAGATAGACGTAGGGAAGTCCCATCTCGCGGGCCATGGCGATATGGTCCAGCACCATGAACGTGCCAAGCGAGTTCTGGCTCAGGCCCACATCGAAAAACGAATAGACCATGCTCAGCCCGTCGGCCAATACATCGGTCAGGCTTGCCGCGCGCAGGCCCAGCGTTTCGCCGCCGCGGTCGGCGGGATCGAAATATTCGACCACGCGGGTGCGCACGGGCGTTTCCTCGATCATCGAGGCAAATTCGAACATATCCATATCGGCCATGCCGCCATCGGGATGGCGGTGGTCCAGATAGCGGCGGAAAAGGGCATATTGCTCTTCGCTGGCCCAAGGCGCCTTCAGCCTGCGGCGCAGGTTTTCATTGCGGGCGGAAACGCGACGCTGGCTGCGGCTGGGGGTAAAATCGGCGACCCTGATCCGCGCCGACATACAGAGCGAACATTCCGCACAGGTGGGGCGGTAAAGCACGCTCTGGGAACGGCGGAACCCCTGCAAAGACAGCGCATCATTCAGCGTCTGGGCATTGTCGCCATGCAGGGCCGTGAACAGTTTCCGCTCGGTCCGCCCCTCTAGATAGGGGCAGGTTTGCGGGGCAGTCACATAGAACTGCGGCGAAAAGGGCAAGCCATGGCGCATGGGCGGGACCGTTGGGGCAATGGGCAAAGCCTAGCAAGCCCCGCGCCGCGCGCCAAGTGTTTGTGCGCGCCGCGAACCTCAGAGACTGCGGCGCAGCATGACAGTGCCCAGAACCATATCGCCCAGACCCTGACCGCGCTGGGTGGTCAGCATCAAGATGGCCGAAACCAACTGCGCGGGCGCCATGATCACGGCCGCAGTATAGGCGGCGGTATGCCAAAACGCGGTGCGGCCATCCAGCGACATGCCATTGGCCTCGCGCAGTTCGATCCCCATGACCATCATGCCAAAGGTGGACGAGGCGGCCGAAAGCATCCACCAGCGGTAGATAAAACCCACGACAGCCATGAAGGCAGGGAAGAAAAAGAGGGCGGTAAAGGCGGTGAACGGCGTGGCGATGGCCGCGAGTATGGCAATCAGCGCACAGTCGATGACCCAAGCCATGGCGCGGCGAAACGGCACGCCCGCGTAGAAGGCAGGCTGCGCATAGGGGTCGGGCAGGGGGGTGATGGTCGCGTTCATCGGCATCTGTCCTGAAAACAAGGGTGGAAAGGGGGCGGTCCAGCCGCCCCCGGTTCGATGTCAGGCTTCGGCGTCAGCCTCGGGCTGGGCCGGCTTGTGGCTGCGGTCGGCCATGAACTGGTCGAACTCGGCCTTGTCCTTGGCGTCGCGCAGACGGTCAAGGAAGCTCTCAAAGCTCTTTTGCTCGTCTTCCAGACGGCGCAGCGTCTCGGCCTTGTAGGCGTCGAAGGCGGTATTGCCCGACGGGCGGAAGGCGGCGTGCATTGCGGCCATACGCGGGCTGTGGGCGTGGTGACGGTGACGGCTAAACATGCGTTTGCTCCAGATCATATAGGCGAGAACGGCCAGACCCACCGGCCAGACAAAGATGAACCCAAGGACCATCAGCGCGATCCAAGCGCCTTTGCCTTTGTCATCAAGCCAGTTCTCGGCGCGGTTGAACCAGTGCTCGCGCCCGTGGGTCGGGTAGGTGTTGGTGGCGGTTGCGTCGGTCATCTCTTGCTCTCCAAACGGTATGTGAATGTCTTTCACATTGCCGATATGGGGACCACGGAAGGGGGTTCAAGAGGTAATGTTAATCTTTTTTACATATGCCGGACGCGGTATCTTTTGCACGCCTCGGATGCGGGCCCCAGATGCGGGCCTCAGGCGGTGAAATCCGCGCGCGGGGCACCGGTCAGTC
>JAHEBS010000009.1 GCA_024642145.1 Marivivens sp. | reverse complement strand
CCGATGCCGCGGCCCGTGGTGCCGATGCGGGCCACCGCATTCTGGCTCTCGCGGGCGCGATCCAATTCGCCGTGGAAGGGCAGGATCAGCGGGGTGTTTTCCGCGATCATCAGCGTCTCGGGGCTGATCTCTACACCCTGCTCGCGGATCGAGGCGATTTCCTTGACCAGATGCCAAGGGTCCAGAACCACACCGTTGCCGATAACCGAAAGCTTGCCGCCCCGCACCACACCCGAAGGCAGCGCATTGAGCTTATAGACCTTGCCGTCGATGACCAGCGTGTGGCCCGCGTTGTGACCGCCCTGAAAACGCGCGACGACATCCGCCCGCTCGCTCAGCCAGTCAACGATCTTGCCTTTGCCTTCGTCGCCCCATTGCGCGCCGACGACTACCACGTTTGCCATTCTACGACCCTCGGTTCAGGAATCCCGCGCCCTCATAGCCCTTGGCGCGTCGCAGGGAAACCGCCTTTTCGCCGCGCCGCTGTTGCGTGATGGCGCAGGCGGCGGCAAAGTCACCCCAAGAAGGGGGCCGCCACATGGGCTTTTTACTGCGCTGGCTTTTTGCTTTTGCCTTGCTTGCACTGACCTACAACCCCACGGGCTGGTGTTTTGTGGCCTGGGTCCGCGGGGGCAGCGGCGAGGTGCTGTCGCTGCAGGTGCTGGCAGGGCTTTTGTTGGGCGTGGGGTATATCGTCTATCTGCACGCCACCCTGCGCTCGATCGGGGTCTTTGGCATCCTGCTGACGCTCGCCATTTTTGGCACCGTGCTTTGGGTCGCCTTTGACCAGGGCCTGATGGCCTTTGACGATGCCGCCGTGAACACATGGATCGGGCTTGTGGTTCTGTCGCTGGTTCTGGCCATCGGCCTGACATGGAGCATCATCCGCCGCCAGTTGTCCGGACAGCTTGATGTCGACGAAATCGAGGACTGAACCAGCGCGCCCAGATCAGGGGTTGCGGTGAGGCCCCAAGGCTTCTAGATACGCCTCGTTCAAGGCCCAGCAAGCAGAGAGCCCGATGGAAAGCGCCGTCCTCGTCATTCACCTGATCCTCGCACTGGCCCTGATCGGCATCGTGCTGATGCAACGCTCCGAAGGCGGCGGCCTGAGTGCCAGCAACAACGTGATGTCGGGCCGCGGTGCCGCCACCGCGCTGACCCGCGCCACTTGGATCATCGCCGGGCTCTTTATCGTGACCTCGGTCGCCCTGACGATCATCGCGGCGGAAAATTCGCGCGGTGCCTCGGTCATGGACCAACCCGTTGTGGAAACCGCGCCGGCGGACCTGACGCCCACGACGCCGGACCTGACCGGCGGCCTGCTGCCTGGCGCGTCGGGCGGCGATGCCGCGCCGATCGTCCCGGCACCCGCCAACTGATGAAACGGGCCGCGCCTACAAGACGTGGCCCTTATTTTCCCCAGTCAAACATGATCTAGGGTCTCCGGTTGCGTTCGCGGGGCGAATCCGGTTATATTTAAATCCCGTGATGATGCGTTCCGGTGGAACCCGCGCGGGCCGCATTTCCTGACACGATTTTTGGACACGGGGGTGCTTCGGCCCATGGCGCGATATATTTTCATCACAGGTGGCGTTGTGTCGTCACTTGGCAAAGGCCTCGCCTCCGCGGCACTCGGCGCATTGTTGCAGGCGCGTGGCTATTCGGTCCGCCTGCGCAAGCTCGATCCCTACCTCAACGTCGACCCTGGCACGATGTCGCCTTTTGAACACGGCGAGGTGTTCGTCACCGATGACGGCGCCGAAACCGACCTCGACCTTGGCCATTACGAACGCTTTACCGGCGTGCATGCGCGCAAGACGGATTCGATCTCTTCGGGGCGCATCTATTCCAACGTTCTGGAAAAAGAACGGCGCGGCAGCTACCTTGGCAAAACCATTCAGGTGATCCCCCACGTCACCAACGAGATCAAAGACTTTCTGCGCATCGGCGAGGACGAAGTCGATTTCATGCTCTGCGAGATCGGCGGGACCGTGGGTGACATCGAGGGCCTGCCCTTCTTCGAGGCCATCCGCCAGTTCATCCACGAACGCCCCCGTGGCCAGTGCATCCTGATGCACCTGACGCTCTTGCCCTATCTGGCCGCCAGCGGCGAACTGAAGACCAAGCCCACGCAGCATTCGGTCAAGGAACTGCAATCCATCGGCCTCGCGCCCGACGTGCTGGTCTGCCGGTCGGAACATCCGATCCCCGAACGCGAGCGCGAAAAGATCGCGCTGTTTTGCAACGTGCGCAAAGAGGCGGTGGTCGCGGCCTATGACCTCAAGTCGATCTACGAAGCGCCGCTGGCCTACCACCGCGAGGGTCTTGATCAGGCCGTGCTTGACGCCTTTGGTATTTCGCCGGCGCCACGCCCGAACCTCGATAAATGGGATGATGTGGTCGACCGCATCCGCCATACCGACGGCGAAGTGAATATCGCCATCGTCGGCAAATACGTGCAACTTGAAGACGCCTATAAATCGATCAAAGAAGCCCTGACCCACGGCGGCATGGCCAACCGGGTCAAGGTCAATGTCGAATGGGTCGATGCCGAAGATTTCGACCGCGAAGACGTGGGCGAGCGTCTGTCGGGCTTTAACGCCATCCTGGTGCCCGGCGGCTTTGGCGAGCGCGGCACCGAAGGCAAGATCAAGGCCGCCCAGTTTGCCCGCGAACGCGGTGTGCCTTACCTCGGGATCTGCCTCGGGATGCAGATGGCCGTGATCGAGGCGGCGCGTAACGTGGCGGGCGTCACCAAGGCCGGCTCGGAGGAATTCGACCACGAAAAGGGTGAAAAGCGTTTCGAACCTGTGGTTTACCACCTCAAGGAATGGGTGCAGGGCAACCATACCGTCAGCCGCAAGGCCGATGACGACAAGGGCGGCACCATGCGGCTTGGCGCGTATACGGCCAACCTCAAGGACGGGTCCAAAGTGGCCGAGGTCTATGGTTCGACCACCATCGAGGAACGGCACCGCCACCGCTACGAAGTCGATATCAAATACATGGACAAGCTGGAAAAGTGCGGCTTGGTGTTTTCCGGCATGTCGCCGGACGGCATCCTTCCGGAGATCGTCGAACGGCCTGACCATCCCTGGTTCATCGGCGTGCAATATCACCCCGAGCTGAAGTCCAAGCCTTTTGCCCCCCACCCGCTGTTCCGCGATTTTGTCCGCGCGGCGGTCGACGCCAGCCGCTTGGTCTGAACATCGTGGGGGCGCTGCCCCCTCGGGCTTACGCCCTCACCCCCGGGATATTTCGGGGCCTCCGAGAGGGGGTAGGGTCATAATTCCGCTGGCCTTCTCGGAGGCCGCTAAATATCCCGGGGGGTGAATGGCCTTCAGGCCAGAGGGGGGCAGCGCCCCCCTGCCAACCGCCGAAAGGTGCGCGATGCTTTCCTATCAGCATATCTACCACGCAGGAAATCTGGCCGATGTGCACAAGCATGCGGTCCTCGCGGTTTCGCTTGCCTATCTGACGCAGAAGGACAAGCCCCTGACCTATCTGGAAACCCATGCCGGACGCGGGCTTTACCATCTCGATGCTGCCGAGGCGCTGAAAACGGGCGAGGCGGCGGCAGGGATCGGGCGGAATGCGGCATGGTTTGCAGGCGCGCATCCTTTGGCGCGGGCAATTGCCGCAGTCAAAGAGGCCCACGGCGCCAGCGCCTATCCGGGCTCGCCCATGATCGCCGCACGGCTCCTGCGGCCCAGCGACCGGATGGTTCTGGCCGAATTGCATCCGCAGGAATTTACCGCGCTCGAGCAGATCATGTCTGCGACCGGCGCTGATTGCCGCAAGGAAGACGGGTTGCGGCTGGCAAAACGGATCTGCCCGCCCGATCCGGCGCGAGGCCTGATGTTGGTCGACCCCTCTTGGGAGGTCAAAAGCGATTATGTCGACATCCCCGAAGCGGTCATCCGCATTCACAAACGCTGGCCGGTGGGCGTCATCATCCTCTGGTATCCGTTACTGACCGGCGGCAGCCACGAGCCCATGTTGATCGCGCTCGAAAATGCGATCCCCCAAGGCCTGCGGCACGAGGTGCGCTTTCCACCGGCCCGCGAGGGTCACCGGATGGTCGGGTCAGGGCTTTTTGTGGTTAACCCGCCCTACGGGATCGGCGACGAGCTTGCGCGGCTGAGCGGCCTGTTCGCGGCACTTTGATCGGCGCTTGCGTGCGGGGTCTTCCCCTGTCGTCGGGGCGGACCTATACCTTGGCCATGCTGAACAATCTTTTTCGACGCCTCAGCGGCGATGCCGGCCGCTCACCCGATGATCCCGAGGCCCGTATTGCGCTGGCCGCCCTGTTGGTGCGGATCGCGCGCGCCGACGGGTTTTATGACCCCCACGAGGTCGAGCGCATCGACCGCATTCTGATGCGCCGTTTCCAGATGTCGCCCTTCGAGGCGACCGCGCTGCGCACCAAGGGCGAGGCGGCAGAGGCCAGCGCCCCCGACACCGTGCGTTTCACGCGCGAGGTCAAGGCGGCCGTGCCCTATGAGGAACGGTTGGGTGTGATCGAGCAGCTATGGGAGGTTGTACTGGCCGATGGCGAGCGCGACCATGAAGAGGACAGTCTGATGCGTCTGATCGCCCCCATGCTGGGCGTCGAGGACCAAGACAGCCACCGCGCCCGCCAGCGGGCCGCCGCGAGGCAGGGCTGATGTTTGCCGCCCTGCCGATGTATGACCGGCCGGAAAACGCGGCCGATCATGACCGGCTCTGGGCCCTGATCCGCGATGCGCTGCGGGCGCGCGCCATCATGGCGCCCGACGGGCTGGACCGCGCGGTTGATTACATGGCCGGCTGGGCGCGGCCCGATCTGGTTTTGGGCCAAATCTGCAATCTGCCCTATCGGGCGCTCTATCGCGGCAGGGTCACCGAAATTGGTGCGGCGGATTACGGGCTGGACGGCTGTCCGCCGGGCTATTACCGCAGCCACTTTGTCGTACGCCGAGACGAGAGCGGCACGCGACCGCAGGACTTCGCCGGCCGTCGTATCGCCTTTAATGATGCCATGTCCCATTCAGGCTGGGGTTCGGCCTTTGCCTATGCACAAAGCCACGGGTTCCATTGGGGTGCGGGCCTTCGCACAGGCGCCCATATCGAGAGCCTGCGCGCGGTCGCGCGGGGCGCGGCTGATATTGCCGCGATCGATGCCCATACGTTCGAGATCTTGGAAAGCCGTGTCCCCGAAATCCGGACGCTGAAGGTCGTGGGACACACCGCAGCCTCGCCGGGCATGACGTTTATCACGCGTGGGGCGGGGAATGCCGCAGATTACCGCGCCGCCATTGCTAGCGCTATCGCCGCACTGCCCGCAGATTCGGCACAACGACTGGGCCTGCGCGGCATCGTTGCCCTCGCGGAAAGCGCCTATGATTTGCCGCTCCCCGAGGCGCCAGAATCTGTTTCGAACTGAGCATTATGACTGCTCGTTTCGGCATTTGGCCTATCCACACATGCCAAATAGGGCGTTGCAATGGGTCGGAAATTAGGACCTACTCCGACCAAATAGGGGAAGCATTACCGCATGTCTGATACGCCGGTCATCGAAATCCGTGACCTTCACAAGTCCTACGGCAAACTCGAAGTTCTCAAGGGTGTGGATATCGTTGCCCATGCGGGTGACGTTGTATCGTTGATCGGGTCGTCAGGCTCTGGCAAGTCCACGCTGTTGCGCTGCGCCAACCTGTTGGAAGACAGCCAGCAGGGCGAGGTTATCTTTGTTGGCGAGCCGGTCAAATGGAAGGGTCACGGCCATCACCGTCGCCCTGCCGACCACGCCCAGATGATCCGCATTCGCACCAACCTGTCGATGGTGTTCCAGCAGTTCAATCTCTGGGCGCATATGACGATCCTGCAAAACGTGATGGAAGCGCCGGTCCACGTGCTCAAGCGTGACAAGGCCGAAGTCGAGGCTTCTGCCCGCCGCTATCTCGACAAGGTGGGCATCGGCGACAAATGTGACAATTATCCTGCGCAGCTTTCGGGCGGCCAGCAGCAGCGCGCGGCCATTGCGCGCGCGCTCTGCATGGAACCCAAGGCGCTTTTGTTCGACGAGCCGACATCCGCGCTCGACCCCGAACTGGAACAGGAAGTGGTGCGCGTGATCCGTGCGCTGGCCGAGGAAGGCCGGACCATGTTGATCGTGACCCATGATATGAGAATGGCAGCTGACGTGTCTGATCACGTCGTCTTCCTGCATCAGGGCAAGATCGAAGAGCAAGGCCCGCCCGCCACGCTTTTCGGCAGCCCCAAGACCGAACGGCTGAAACAGTTCCTTTCGGCAACTGTGCCGGCCTAAGAACCAACCCTAGGGAGAGAATAATGAAGACTACTCTTATGATGTCGGCCGCACTGGCCGTGACTGCAGGCTTTGCGATGGCCGATGGCGTCGTGCGTATGGGGACCGAGGGTGCCTACCCTCCCTACAACTACATCGACGACAACGGCGAAGTCGCCGGCTTCGAGCGCGAACTGGGTGACGAACTTTGCGCCCGCGCCGAACTGACCTGCGAATGGGTGACCAACGATTGGGACTCGATCATCCCCAACCTCGTGTCGGGCAACTACGACGTGATCATCGCCGGCATGTCGATCACCGCCGAGCGTGACGAAGTCATCGACTTTACCCAAGACTACTATCCGCCGACCGCTTCGGCCTATGTTGCGGCTTCGGCGGATGCCGACTGGGCTGCAGGCACGATCTCGGCGCAGACCGCCACGATCCAGGCCGCTTACATCGCTGAATCGGGCGCCTCGCTTCTCGAGTTCGCCACGGCTGACGAAACCGTCGCTGCCGTCCAGAACGGCGAGGCCGATGCCGTGTTCGCCGATTACGACTATCTGGCACCCGTGGTCGAAGCCTCTGGTGGCGCTCTGCAGTTCGTAGGTGACAGCGTTCCCCTCGGCGGCGGCGTCGGCATGGGCATCCGCGAAAGCGATTCCGAGCTGAAGGACAAGTTCAACGCCGCCATCACCGCGATGAAGGAAGACGGCACGCTGAACGCGCTTTTGGTGAAGTGGTTCGGCGAAGAAGCCCCGCAATACTAACATAAGGAGGGCGGCGGCCTCAGGGTCGCCGCCCTTATTACATCCCCATGATTTCAGCCTGCACAAATCCTGACAGCCTTGGATCCCTCGAATGGATCTTTTGCTATCTCACAACATCGAAGCACATGGGCCTTTACTGGTCGGTCGGCACGGTTTTCGTGCTGCTCGCCGTTGCGGCCCCTGTGGCACTCATGTTCGGTTTTGGCGGCGCTGTTGCGGCGCGGAGCCATTTCCGCCCGCTGTCATGGCTGGGCAAGGGTTACATCGCGGTCGTTCGCGGTGTGCCTGACATCGCCTTTTTCATGTTCTTCGTGATCGCGCTCGACCAGTTGTTCGAGACGGTCCGCCACTACATCAAATGCCCCGACTGGGACAAACCCATCCGTCAAGGCAGTGACTTTGTGGTCTGCGCCGCAGCCAAGCTGCCGCTGTCCTCATCACCGCAATCGGTGCACGAAATCTACGCCTTTTTCCTTGCCGTGCTGACTTTCGCGCTGGTGTTCGGCGCCTTCTCGGCCAACGTGATCTATGGCGCCATGCGTGCCGTGCCGCGCGGGCAGATCGAGACGGGCGAGGCCTATGGCATGAGCCATACCCAGACCTTCTGGCGTATTCTTGTGCCGCAGATGTGGGTCTATGCCCTGCCCGGCCTGTCGAACCTGTGGATGGTGCTGATCAAAGCCACGCCGCTGTTGTTCCTGCTGGGCATCAAGGACATCGTTTATTGGGCCAAGGAACTGGGCGGCATCAAAACCCCGCAATTTACCGAATATCCACACCCCGACTGGCGCATGTGGTATTTCCTCGCGCTGCTGGTTTTCTACCTGTGCTTCACCAAGGTATCCGAGTTCGTCCTCGCCAAACTCATGCGCAAGTTGACCAAGGGTCAGGCCACCATGGGCGGAGAAGCACAAAGAAAGGCCGGTGCGAAATGAGCTGCTGGGATATCCTTCATCAATACGGTCTGCGCAGCATCGGCATCGGCGAGCGTCTTTTGCCGCGGGCGGATTTCAACATCTGCCAGCAGGTGGTGCTGATCGGCTCGGGCATGATCTGGAACCTCTATTTCGGCACCGTGTCGCTGATCGCGGGCTTTGTCGCAGCGACAGCCGTGGCCTTGGGCAAGGCCTCGCGCCATGTCTGGCTGCGCAAACCGGCGGAGTGGTTCATTTTCATATTCCGCGGCTCGCCGCTTTTCGTTCAATTCTTCTTTGCCTACTTCCTGTTCCTGACTCTCAAGCAGGCTTTCCCGATCTTTGCGCCCTTCTCGGCGGCATGGCTCGGGGCGCTGGTCGTGCTGTTCTTCAACACAACTGGCTATACAGGTGAGATCTTTTATGGCGCTTTGCTGTCGGTGCCCAAAGGGGATATAGAAGCTGCCGACGCCTACGGCATGTCCGGCTGGCCGCGGTTCCGCCGCGTGGTCTGGCCGACGATGCTGCGACTGGCGTGGCCGGCCTATACCAACGAGGCGATCTTTATGTATCATTCGAGCACGCTTGTGTTCTTCTCCGGTTTTCCGGCTCAGAAACAACAAGGCGATGCTCTCTACTACGCGAGCTATTTCGCGGATAAGACCTTCAACCCTTTCATACCTTACCCGATTTTGGCGTGTTACTTCATCCTGCTGACCCTGACGATTGTGGGCTTCTTTGGATTGGTGAACCGCAGACTTAACAGCCACTTGCCGCAAGAGCGACGCACCAAAATCCGGTTCAAACCACAGTTGATCAGATGAACTGGCTTAAAGCCCACCCCCAAGTCCGCAACATTCGTTGTGGCGCTGCAGACCTGAACGGTCAGGCTCGCGGTAAACGTGTCCCTCTGCGTTACGCAGAAAAACTCGAATCCGACGGCATGCGGTTTCCGCTATCCGTCCTTAACCTCGACATCTGGGGCGAAGACGTCGAAGACAGCCCGCTGGTGTTCGAAACCGGCGATCCCGATGGCGTGCTGAGAGCCACCGAGCGTGGCTATGTGTCCATGCCTTGGCTGCCCACGCCTTCGGCCATCCTGCCCATGTGGATGTTCAACGAAGACGGCACGCCCTTTGCCGGTGATCCACGTCAGGCGCTGGCCCGTGTGGTCGAGCGTTACAAGGTGCTTGGCCTGACCCCCGTCGTCGCCACCGAGATGGAATTCTATCTGGTTGACGACAGCGGCTCGGAAATCCGCCAGCCGCCGTCGCCGCGCTCTGGCAAACGCCGCCCCGGTGCAGAGATCCTGAGTCTGCGGGCGCTGGACGCCTTTGACTCGTTCTTTAACGATCTCTACGACGCCTGCGACGACATGGACATCCCCGCCGAGGCCGCAACCTCGGAAGTGGGTCTGGGCCAGTTCGAGATCAACCTGATGCACGTCCCCGACGCGCTGAAGGCTGCGGATGATGCGTGGCTGTTCAAGATGCTGGTGCGCGGCCTTGCCCGTAACCACAACATGGCCGCCAGCTTTATGGCCAAGCCCTACGAGCATTACGCGGGCAACGGTCTGCACATGCACTTTTCGGTCGTCGACAAGGATGGCAACAACCTCTTTGCCGATGGCACCTTCGAAGGCACGCCGCTGCTGCGTCAGGCCATTGCGGGTTGTCTGAAAGGCATTCCCGAGCTGTCGCTGATCTTTGCACCCCATGGCAACAGCTATGACCGTCTGGTCCCCGAAAGCCACGCGCCGACGGGCGTTTGCTGGGCCTACGAGAACCGGACCGCTTCGGTCCGCGTTCCCGGTGGCAGCTTCAAGGCCCGCCGTATCGAACATCGCGTGGCCGGTGGCGACGTGAACCCCTATCTGTTCATGGCCGCCGTTCTGGGTTCGGCCCTGATCGGCATCGAGGACAAGATGCTGGCACCGCCCCCGATTCAGGGCAATGCCTACGATCAGGACCTGCTGCAGATCCCCGCGACATGGGAAGAGTCGATCGACACCTTTGAAGAAAGCAGCTTTGTCGCGCGGATTTTCCCGCAGCAGCTGGTGGAGAACCTCGTTGCGACCAAGCGGCAGGAACATCACTACTTCAAGGAACTGAACAAGCAGCAACAGCTGGATCTCTACCTCGATACGGTGTGAGAATGGCCGTGCGCGGCGGAAAAACCGCCGCGCATGTCTTGCTTTTGGATCAGTCCAAACCAACCTACCAATATGACCAGATTAGGTGACCCATGAAAATCGGCATCCTCCAGACGGGCCATGCGCCGGACGAACTGAGCCCGGAATACGGGGATTATTGCCAGCAATTCCAACGACTTCTGGCAGGCAATGACTTTGAGTTCGACTGCTATCCGGTCGTTGATGGCGTTTTCCCCGACGGCATCCATTCCGCGGATGCGTGGCTGTTGACAGGTTCGCGGCACGGCGTCTACGAAGATCACGCGTTCATCGCGCCGCTCGAAGATTTCATACGCGCGGCCTACGAAGCCAAGGTGCCCATGGTTGGTGTCTGCTTCGGCCACCAGATCATCGCTCAGGCGTTGGGTGGCAAGGTCGTCAAGTTTGGCGGCGGATGGGCGGTCGGCCATCAGGTTTATGACTTCGATGGCAAGCGGGTTGCTCTGAATGCCTGGCATCAGGATCAGGTGGTCGAGAAGCCTGCGGACGCAGCGGTTTGTGGAACCAACGAGTTTTGCGAATATGCTGCGCTGATCTACGGGGATCGCGCTTTCACAGTGCAGGCGCACCCTGAATTCACCAGCCCCTTCGTTGGTGGCCTGATCGAGCAACGTGGTCGCGGCAAAGTGCCGGATTCCGTCCTGGACAAGGCGGTCGAAGGGTTGGGCAACCCGATAGACAGTCCGATCGTGGCCAAACAGATCGTGACTTTCTTAAAAGAAAGAAGGCTTGCATGAGCAACTGGATCGAACAGATACCAGACGCCGCTCGAAAATATTTGGAACAGAACCGCCTCGACGAGGTGGAATGTGTCATCGGAGACCTCCCCGGGATTGCCCGGGGCAAGGCCGTGCCTGCGGCAAAATGGGAAAAACAGCAGTTTTTCCATCTCCCGAATTCGATTTTCTTCCAGACCATTACCGGTGACTGGGGAGAGGCCGCCGAGGACGGGTTCACCGAACCCGACATGATCCTGCGGCCCGACCTCGAGACCGCCACCGCCGCCCCTTGGGCCGCGGATGGCACTTTGCAGGTCATTCACGATGCGTTCGACCAAAAGGGCCGCCCCATCGGGTTCTCGCCCCGCAACGTGCTCAAGCGCGTGGTCGATCTTTATCGCAAGGAAGGCTGGGAGCCGATCGTTGCCCCCGAGATGGAATTCTATCTTGTGGCGCGCAATACCGATCCTGCCAAGGCGATCGAGCCGATGATGGGCCGCACCGGCCGTCCCGCGGCCGCACGTCAGGCCTATTCGATGACGGCTGTGGACGAATACGGCCCCGTGATCGACGACATTTATGAATTCGCTGAAATTCAGGGGATCGAGATCGACGGCATCACCCAAGAGGGTGGCGCTGGCCAGCTCGAGATCAACCTGCGTCACGGCGATCCGGTCAAGCTTGCCGATCAGGTTTTCTACTTCAAGCGCCTGATCCGTGAGGCCGCGCTCAAGCACAATTGCTTTGCGACCTTCATGGCCAAGCCGATCGAAGGCGAACCCGGCTCGGCCATGCACGTGCATCACTCGGTGGTGGACAAGAACGGCAAGAACATCTTTGCGGGTCCGCAGGGCGGCGAAACCGACGCCTTCTTCAACTTTATCGGCGGCTTGCAAGAGCATATGCCCAGCGTCATCGCGGTGATTGCACCCTATGTGAACAGCTACCGCCGCTACGTGCGCAACCATGCCGCGCCCATCAACCTTGAATGGGGCCGCGACAACCGCACGACGGGCATCCGCATCCCGATCTCCAAGCCCGAGGGGCGGCGCGTTGAAAACCGTCTGGCCGGTATGGACTGCAACCCCTACCTCTGTATCGCAGCCTCGCTGGCTTGCGGCTATCTGGGCATGAAGAACGAGATCTGGCCAGACAAACGGTTCACCGGCGATGCCTACGAGGCCGAAGATGCGATTCCCGCGGGCCTGAACGCCGCGCTTGATCTCTTTGACGGCGCCAAGGAAATGCACGATGTGCTGGGTCCCGATTTCGCGCGGGTCTATTCCATCGTCAAACGGACAGAGTATGACGAATTCTTGCAGGTGATCAGCCCGTGGGAACGTGAACATCTGCTGTTAAACGTATGAACCCGCTCTATCGCAACGACCGCCCGGGTGTCATGCCCGCAAGCTGGTATGCGGCGACGGCAGAAGTGCCCGCGCTGCGCCCTGCCCTTGACGGCGATACCAAGGTCGATGTCTGCATCGTTGGGGCCGGCTTTACCGGCCTCAACGCCGCCATCGCTCTGGCCGAGAAGGGTCTGAAAGTCATTGTGCTAGAGGCCCACCGTGCCGGTTTCGGCGCGTCGGGGCGCAATGGCGGGCAGGTCTCGACCGGCTATAACCGCAGCCAACGCTGGCTGGAAAAGCAGATGGGCCGCGAAAATGCGCGGCGCGTCTGGGACATTTCCGAAGAATCCAAGGACCTTCTGCGCAAACAGGTGGCCGCGTTTGGACCCGAGGCAATGTACAAACCCGGCGTCGCCCATGGCGAATATTCGGCGGGCGAACTGCGCGAGTCGCATGACGAAATCGCGTATCTGGCCACGCATTACGGCTACGACCAGATCGAACCGATGGGGCGTGAGCAGTATTCGGAACTGGTCAAAAGCCCGCTTTATGTGGGTGGTTCGCTGGACCGCGGGGCAGGTCATATCCACCCGCTGCGCTATGTGCTGGCCCTCGCCCGTCAGGCCGAGGCCAAGGGTGCCACGATCTATGAGATGACCGAGGTCACCGACATCCAGCAGGGTGCGCCTGCGCGCATCGTGACCAAGACCGGCACCGTGACGGCCGATCACGTGGTGATCGCTGCCAACGGCTATCTGCCGCCCATGCTGCCCGCGATCAACGCCCGCGTGATGCCCATCAACAGCTTCATCGCCGCGACCGAGCCCTTGGGCGAGCGTCAACGCGCAGTGCTGGCCGAGGATATCGCGGTGGCGGACGCCAAGTTCGTGGTCAACTATTACCGCTTTGGCGAGGATGGCCGTTTTCTGTTTGGCGGGCGCGAGGCCTATACGCTCGGCTTTCCGCAGGACATTTCGACCGCGCTGATCAAGCGGATGTGCACGCTCTTTCCGCAGCTTGAGGGCATCAAGGTTGACTATGTCTGGGGCGGCACGCTTGGCATCACCATGAGCCGCCTGCCCTGCATTCAGCGCATCGCGCCCAACATCATCTCGGGCGCGGGCTTCTCGGGTCACGGCGTGGCGCATACCGGCATCGTCGGGCGCATCATGGCCGAGGCGGTCGCCGGACAGGCGGGACGCTTTGACGTGATGGCATCGATACCGACGCCGATGTTCCCTGGCGGTTCACATCTGCGGATGCCACTCTTGACGCTGGCAATGACGTGGTACGCGATCCGCGACAGGCTCGGGATCTAACGAAAAGGGGCGGCGAAAATTCGCCGCCCTTCACAGTTTCGTGGAAATGTTACACGAGGCATGTTAGGAAAACCTGAAGATACCTTTCAGGAAATCCGAAAATGACGCTGCCACCCAATGTCTACGATGCCGAGCCGATCCCCGAATCCGCCATGGACGAAGTCCGCCGCTTGCTGAACTCGGGCGACCTGTTCCGCTATACCTCCGAAGGCGCGCCCGTGGCGCTTCTGGAACAGGAATTTGCAGACCTTCTGGGGTCGCGCTATGCGCTGGCCGTGTCGTCATGTTCGGCCGCGCTGTTCCTATCGCTCAAGGCGCTGGACCTTAAGGCGGGCGACCGCGTGCTGATTCCGGCCTTTACCTTTGCCGCCGTCCCCTCGTCGATCGTTCACGCCGAATGCGTGCCTGTCCTGTGCGAATGCGGTGACAACTACCGCATCGACATGGACGATTTCGCAGCCAAGCTGCCCTCGGTCAAAGCGGTCATGATCAGCCACATGCGCGGTCACACCTCCGATATGGACGCCATCGTGGCCCTGTGCGAAACCGCTGGCGTGCCGGTGATCGAAGACGCGGCCCATTCGCTGGGAACCACATGGCATGGCCGCAAGATCGGCACCATCGGCAAGGTGGGCTGTTTCAGTTTCCAATCCTACAAGCTGATCAACGCGGGCGAAGGCGGGATCATGGTGTCCGACGACGCCGAGGTGATTGCCAAGGCGGTGATCATGTCAGGGGCCTACGAACATAACTGGAAAAAGCACCCCGTCCTGCAAACGGCCTTTGCCCGCTGGCAGAACGAATTGCCGCTTTATAACCTGCGGCTCAACAACCTGTCGGCTGCGGTGATCCGGCCGCAATTGCCGGAACTGGCCCGCCGCGTGCGCGACGGACGGCGCAACCACGACCATCTGGCCGCGCGGCTGGACCGTTCGCCGTGGCTTAACGTGCCGGCCAAGCTCGCCCCCGAAGAGCGCGCGCCCGATTCGATCCAGTTCAACACGGTTGGCATGAACAGCGAAGAAACGCTGGCCTTCGCCAAGGCCGCCGAGCGGCGCGGGGTCAAGGTTCAGGTATTTGGCTCGACGCCAGACAACGCGCGCGCCTTCTGGAACTGGAAATTTCTCGGGTCGGCCCCCGACCTGCCCAAGACCCGCGCCATGTTGATGAAAGCCTGCGACGTGCGCCTGCCTGCGCGCCTGACGCTGGAAGAATGCGATGTGATCGGCGAGATTCTGACCGCCGCCGCAACCGAGGTGATGGGCGAGGCCCGCGCCTACGGCACCTGAACCTAACCTAGCAAGCGGAGCGACCCTGCCAGCCATGGTCGCTCTGCAACGGCAGGTTCAATCACGATTTCGGTCAAAAGCGCGCGCAGCCGGTCTGCGACCTGTGCCGGCATGTCGCCAAAAGCGCCACGACGCGCCGTCAGCGCCACGCTGCGGCTGAGGGGTGCCATCGGCAAGGGCAAGACCTCGACCTGCGTCCGGAACCGTTGCGCAAGGCGCAAACCGAGCGGCGTCAGGATCGTCCAGCCTGCGCCGCCTGCCACCATGGCGAGAATGGCGTGATAGCTGTCCAATTCGAACCGATAGGGCAACGCCACGTCCTGTCGTGCCAGATGTGCGGCAATCATCCGGCCCAGATGGTGACGGGTTGTATAATGGATCAACGGCAACTGCCCGAGCGTGGCCATGGGCGCGCCATGGCTGGTCAGGCCTTTTGGCGCCACCACGACAAAGGGCTCTTCAAGCAGCGGATGCACCTCGGCGCCTTCGATTACCACGCCCATATCGGTGGTCACGATCATGTCCAGCGCCCGCGATTCGAGCTGGTCATACAGGCGGTGTGATGCGCCGGTTTCCAAAAGGAACTGGCAACTGCCCATGTCGCCGGCCAAGGCACCCAGAAGGCGCGGCGTCACGTCGGCATCAAAATCTTCGATCATTCCCAACCGCAAGCGCGTCAACTGGGTCGGATCGGCGCTGGCCAGTTCGGCGCGAGCCTGCTCGGCCTCGTTCAGAATCACATTCGCGCGGCGCAGGAACTTGGTCCCCGCCACGGTCAGGGCCATCGGTCGCGCGCCACGATCCAGCAACGCGGTGCCGATGACCGTTTCCAGATTGGTCAGCTGTTGGCTGATGGTTGCGGGCGAGGCGCCAAGTCGCCGCGCCGCCGCCGAGATCGAGCCTTCCTCGGCGGTCGCCACGAAGATCTCGATCCCCCAGAGGGTAATGCGCCCTTCAGATGTCGCCAAAGCCACCTCCCGCAGGGCCCCGTGCAGGCCGTTACTTGCCCATGCGTGACAGCTTGGACTGCAACTCGTTCAGCTGACGGCGGATCGCGTCAATTTCGCTATCGCCATCGTCATCGTCCTTGGCGGGCGCCGAAGTGCCCATCATGCCGCCCGAGATCGCCTTGAGAAAGGCCGCTTGCTGCGCCTGCATGGCCTCGAAACCCGGCATTTTGGCCATGGGGTTGATCTTGGTCATGTTGTCAAAGATCTTGGACTGCCCCTGCTGCAGCATCTCGAAAGAGGCAGCAAGGAATTGCGGCACCACGGACGAGGCCTGACTGGTGTAGCTGCGGACCAGATCGGTCAGCACGTTCACGGGCAGGACGCTTTCGCCCTTGCTCTCATGTTCGGCAATGATCTGAAGCAGGTATTGCCGTGTCAGGTCATCGCCTGACTTGAGATCGACAATCTGGACTTCGCGGCCCTCACGGATGAAGACAGCGATGTCCTCGAGCGTGACGTAATCGCTGGTTTCGGTGTTGTAGAGACGGCGGCTGGCATAGCGCTTTATCAGCAGCGGCTTTCCGGTTTCTGCCACGATCACGCTCCCTTGCATGTTGCAGTGCAGAGAAGCCTAGAACGCAGCGCAGAAAAAAGAAAGGGCGAGCTCATACGAGCTCGCCCAGTCTACCTTGGCCGGCGGGGAGGGTGCCGGAAGGATGTCTTACTTCGCGGCTTTGGTCGCAGCAGCGGTCACTTCGGCGGCGGCGGTTTTGCCGGCGGCGAGGATCAGCTCGAAGGTCTCGGTCTGGACGCGCTTGGCGATCTCGGCGAAAGCAGCGACGTGCTGGGCAGCGGCTTCGGCCGAAGTGGTGGCGAAGTCCGAAACGGCCTTGGCATAGTCGGTGGGCTCGGTCTTGGCCTTGGTCACGGCAGCGAAACCGGTGAGGGTGTCGTTGGTCCACTTGGCCGACAGCTCGGTCGACTTCTGCGCGGCGTCGATAGCGACGGCCGACATACGCTCGGCAAGCGCCGACTGGTTCTTGAACACGTCTTCAAAAGCTTTGGTGTCAACCGGCAGGTTGCCAAGGAAATCCTTGAAAACAGCGGTGTAGTCCTGAGTCTTGGCCATTTTGATGTCCTTTCGGGTAACGGCGGGGGAGGACCGCCTTCAATTCATGACGTGCAGATACATGCTGCAGTGCAGCATTTCAAGTCTTTTCGCTGCACTGCAGCAAAATAATTTCCGCTAGGTCAGGCAGGGTCCTTTCGCACCACATAGGTGCCAGGTGCGGGGCAAAGCGCCGGATGCGCCTTGTCGCCCGTGGGGCGGGCCGCGATTTTGGCGCCCGAACGCTTGGCCAGCCAGCCAGCCCAGCGCGGCCACCATGATCCTTCGTGGCGGTCTGCGCCTGCGCGCCAGTCCGCCGCCGTTAGCCCCTGCTCGGGGTTTGTGAAATGCCCGTATTTGTTCTTGCTGGGCGGGTTGACGATCCCCGCGATATGGCCGCTTTCGGACATGACAAAGGTCTTGTCCTTGGACCCCATCTTTTGCACGCCCTCATAGCTTGCAGCCCAAGGCGCGATATGGTCGGTCTCGCAGCCGATCGCCATCAGGGGAACCTTGACGTCCTTGAGGCTGACCCTTGTGCCGCAGACCTCTAGCCCCTCGCCCGCCAGCGCGTTGCCTTGGCACAGCCTGCGCAGATATTCGGTGGCCATCGCGGCGGGCAGGTTGGTGCCATCGCCGTTCCAGAACAACAGATCAAAGGCCGGCGGCGCCTCGCCCATCATGTAGCTCTTGATGGCGGGGGCATAAATCAGGTCGTTGGCCCGCAGATAGCTGAAGGTGCGGGCCATGATAAAGGATTCAAGCACCCCGTTCTGGGCCATGTCCTCTTCCAGCGCATCGACGAAATCGTTGGCCAGATACATCCCCACTTCGCCCGGTTCGCTGAAGTCGGTGAGCGTGGTAAAGAAGGTGGCTGAATTGACCGACTTGTCGCGCCGTTTATCCATCACGCCCAAGGTCGCCGACAACGTGGTGCCGGCGATGCAATAGCCGATCGTGTTGACCTTGTCGGTGCCACAGATGGCTTTGACCTCGGCCATGGCGGCCAGATAGCCTTCTTCGATATAGGTGCTCAGACTGGCATCGGCATAGCTGGCGTCGGGGTTGACCCAGCTGACGACAAACACCGTAAAGCCCTGCGCCACGGCCCATTGCACAAAGCTGTTCTGGGGCTTGAGATCGAGCACATAGAATTTGTTGATCCATGGCGGAAAGATGATCAACGGCAGCTCATAGACCTCGTCGGTCGTGGGCTTGTACTGGATCAGCTCGAACATGCGGTTACGAAACACCACATCACCGGGCGTGGTGGCGATATTTTCACCCAGCTTGAATGCCTTGCGGTCGGCAAGATTGACGATCAGTTCGCCATTGTTGGCCTCGAGGTCAGCGACAAGGTTTTCAAGACCATCCACAAGGCTTTGCCCGTTGGTCGCACGCGCCCTTTCCAAAGCATCGGGATTGGTCGCCAGAAAATTGGTCGGGGCCATCATGTCGATGATCTGCTGGTTGAAATAGGCCAGCCGGTCACGGTCCTGCGGGGCCATCGCCTCGAGATCTTGCACCGTCTCCCGCATGGCCTCGGCGCCGGCAAGGTATTGCTCTTTCACCAGATGGAAAAAGGGATTGCTGTCCCACAAGGGGTTGGCAAAGCGGCGGTCGGTAGGTTTTGGCTGCGGCTCCGGTTCGGCCTCGGCTTGGGTCAGCCGTGTCTGCACCTCTAGGTAATTACGCAGCGACTTGCCCCAAAAGGCGGCCTGCCGTTCGATCAGCTTGGCGGGGTTTTGTGCCATTTCCGCCAAATAGGCTGCCGCGGCCTTCATATAGAGGTCCTGCCCCGGCCCCATCAGCGACGGCGAGATGTTGCGCCGTCGCGTCACGGCCGCCGACAGGCGCTTGGTCAATTCCTCGATGCGGGCAAGGTTCTGTTCCAGCTTTTCAAGATCAGCGGCGGCGGCGTTAGCGTCAAAATCATCTGTTGCCATGTATTACTCGAATCCCTAGCTTTGCACCTGCAGCATCCCGCCGGCAAAAATGCCGCAGCGCGGAAGGCCGCCGGACCGGAGCCCGCAATGAAGTATATGTTCACCTACGACCTGATGGAAAGCGCGCGCAATACCAATCAATGGCTTGGCGCGACTGCGCGGGCTTTTGCCGCCTATCCGGCCATGGCTGCGACCGCTAACCCGATGTTGCAATGGCTTGGGGCGTGGGGTTCGGTGACGGAACGCACCTTTGAGCGTATGGCCACCAAGCCCGACTGGGGCATCCCGCCGATCACGGGCGAAGACGGGCAGGATCATTCGGTCCGCGTCGAAACCGTGGTCGAGCGTCCCTTTGGCAACCTGATCCATTTCCTTGTTCCGGGCCGCAAGCCGCGCAAGCGCCGCATTCTGCTGGTTGCGCCGATGTCGGGCCATTATGCCACGCTCTTGCGCAAGACCGTGGTCTCGCTCTTGCCTGACTGCGAAGTCTATATCACCGACTGGCACAACGCGCGCGACATTCCCGTTTCGAGCGGCAAGTTCGATGTCGAGGACTATACGCTCTACCTTGTCGATTTCATGAAGGCGCTAGGCTCTGATCTGCACGTCATGGCCGTCTGTCAGCCCGCACCGCTGACACTGGCCGCGACCGCCTATCTGGCCGAATTGGACCCCGAGGCCCAACCCAAATCGTTGACCCTGATCGGCGGCCCCATCGACCCCGAGGCGAACCATACCGAAGTCACCGATTTCGGCCGCACCGTGACCATGGGCCAGTTGGAATCGACGATGATCCAGCGTGTCGGGTTCAAATACGCGGGCGTGGGCCGACAGGTCTATCCGGGGCTTTTGCAGTTGGCCTCATTCGTGTCGATGAATATGGCGACCCATTTCAAGGCCTTTCAGGACCAGATTTTCCGCGTGTCCAAGGGCGAGGCCTCGGATCACGACAAGCACAACGTGTTTTACGACGAATATCTGGCCGTGATGGATATGACCGCCGAATTCTACCTGTCGACGGTCGAGCGTGTGTTCAAGAAACGCGAGATCGCCCGCAACGTCTTCACCGTGAACGGGCATCAAATCGACATCGGCAAGATCACCAATGTGGCCGTCGTCGTGGTCGAGGGCGAAAAGGACGATATTTCGGCCCCGGGCCAGTGCCGCGCCGCGCTTGATCTGTTGACCGGCCTGCCGCCGGAAAAAAAGGCCGCGCATCTGGAACCGGGCGCGGGCCATTACGGGATCTTTGCGGGCAAAAGCTGGCGTCACACGATCCGCCCGTTTGTGCTGAATTTCATCGACGAAAGCAGCACGACGCAGCCGTCGCGCCCCCGCGTCGTGGTGATGTAGGATCAGCCCGCGCGGGAGGTGACCTCGCCGATTGCCGCGATGATATGATCCAGACAGTCTGGCGCCGAAAACCTGTGATCGGCGCCTTTCACCAGCGTGAGCCGCATATCCGCCGCCTCGGCATGGTGCAGGATCTTCAGGGCAACGTCCTGTGAAACCTCGGCATCCTTGGTCCCTTGCAACATGCGGACTGCAAAGGGCAAGGACAGTGGCCTGCGCAGCACCAGATGCTGCCGCCCATCCTCGATCAACTTGCGCGTGACCGGATAGGGGTCACCATAGCCAGAGGGCAGCATGACCTTGCCCTCGTCGATCAGCGCGCGGCGTTGCGTGGCGTCAAAGCCAGCCCACATGCTGTCTTCGGTAAAGTCGGGCGCAGCGGCGATGGTCACCAGACCCGCGATTTTTTCGGGGCAGGCGCGCGCCAACAAGAGCGAGATCCAGCCCCCCATCGACGATCCCACCAAAATCACTTGGCCGTCGAAAAGCGCGATTGCGGCGCGCGCGTCCTCGAACCAGCGGCCAATGGTGCCATCCTCGAACGCGCCATCGCTGACGCCTGTGCCGGAATAGTCGAACCGCAGGAACGGACGGCCTTGCGCGGCAGCCCATTTTTCCAAAAACACCGCTTTGGTGCCCTCCATGTCGGACATGAACCCCGACAGGAACACAATGGGCAAACCCTGCCCACGCGTCATGACATAGGCAATCCTGCGGCCTTGGGCAGTCGTCAAATATTCGTGCATCCGGTCTCTTTCCTAGCCAACGCTCATTGCCAGAACACGGCTGATGACATTGAAACTCTGCCCCGATTCCGCGCGCCACTGATCAAAGGCCGCCTGCGCCGCGCGCAGTGCGCGCTGGGATGTGGGGGAGCCGTCAATGACCCCTTCGGCCTGCAGCCGTGCCACGACGTCGCGGCTAAAGATAAAGCTCTCTTTGCCCATGGTGCGCAGCATATATTGCCCTGTCGTGCCGCCCAGACGGCTGCCCTTCTTGCTCAGCCATTGCAACAGCCCGACATAGTCCTCGGCGGGCCAGTCCGCGATCTTGCGGCCAAAACTACCTGCGTCTCGCGCAACATCTTGAATAAAAATCGCATTTTCATGGATCGCGCGCACCTTGGCGCCGTTGCGGATTATGCGTTTGTCGCCCATCAGCCGGTCAAAATAGTCATCGGCCATAAAGGCAATCGGGCCGATTTCAAACCCGCCAAAGGCCTCTTCGATGCCGGGCCATTTGGTTTCGATGACCTTCCAGCTGAACCCCGCCTGAAAGATCGAGCGCGCCATCATCGACAACCAGCGGTCGTCCGGCGTCGCGGCCAATGCCTCGACCGTTTTGGGTGCGCTGGTCTGGGCCATGACCGCAGCAATGCCGCCTTTGCGTTCTGCCGCGATGTTCAGGATTTCGTCGAATGTCCGCATGGCTTCCCCCTGCCCCGAAAGTGGCAGACCCGCAACGACAGGGCAAGAAGCCCGCATGGCCGGACTTGACCTTGCGCGCGCGCGCGGCCAGATATGCCGCATCATAACCCGCAACCGGGCGTTCCGTGGGCGCCAAACCGACGAGGAGCTAGGCCGATGAGCCAGATTTCCCTGACCTTTCCCGATGGCAATTCGCGCGTCTATGACGCCGGCGTAACGGCGGCCGAAGTTGCCGCCTCGATTGCGCCATCGCTCGCCAAGCGCGCGATTTCCGCACAGGTTGACGGCGCGCATTACGATCTGGCGTGGCCGATCAACGCCGATGCCAAGATCGCCATCAACACGATGAAGGAAGAAGCCCCCGCGCTGGAACTGGTGCGCCATGATCTGGCGCATATCATGGCGCGCGCGGTGCAAGAGCTGTGGCCCGATGTGCAGGTGACGATCGGTCCGGTGATCGAGAACGGCTGGTATTATGACTTTGACCGCGCCGAGCCTTTTACCCCTGACGATCTTGGCGCGATCGAGGCCAAGATGAAGCAGATCATCAACGCCCGCGATCCGGTCCGGACCGAGGTCTGGGACCGTGATCGTGCCATCGCCTATTACAAGGAGCGCGGCGAGCCCTATAAGGTCGAACTGGTCGAGGCGATCCCTGCCGATCAGAAGATCCGGATGTATTGGCATGGTGACTGGCAGGATCTGTGCCGTGGCCCGCATTTGCAGCATACCGGTCAGGTGCCTGCCGACGGATTCAAACTGATGCACGTGGCGGGCGCCTACTGGCGCGGCGATTCCAACCGCGCGCAGTTGCAGCGCATCTATGGCGCGGCCTTTCTGAACCGAGACGACCTCAAGGCCTATCTGATGCGTCTGGAAGAGGCCGCCAAGCGCGACCACCGCAAACTGGGCCGCGAGATGGAACTGTTCCATATGCAGGAAGAGGCCCCCGGTCAGGTGTTCTGGCACCCCAACGGTTGGACGATCTACACGCAATTGCAGGACTATATGCGTCGCCAGCAGCGCAGGGGCGGCTATGTCGAGGTTAACACCCCTCAGGTGGTGAACCGGCTTTTGTGGGAAAAATCAGGCCATTGGGCCAACTATCAAGAGAACATGTTCATCGTCGAAGTCGAAGAGGAACATGCCAAGCAAAAGACCGTCAACGCGCTCAAGCCCATGAACTGCCCGTGCCACGTGCAGGTCTATAATGTGGGTCTCAAATCCTACCGTGATCTGCCGCTGCGCATGGCCGAGTTCGGGTCCTGCGCGCGCTATGAACCCTCGGGCGCATTGCACGGCATTATGCGCGTGCGCGGCTTTACGCAAGACGACGCACATATTTTCTGCCGCGAAGACCAGATCGAGGCCGAAACCAAGCAGTTCATCGAATTTCTGAGCGCGATCTATCGCGATCTGGGGTTCGAAAGCTTCAAGATCAAATTCTCGACCCGTCCGGACCAACGCGCGGGCACGGATGAAACATGGGACAAGGCCGAAGGCGCTTTGGCCAACGCGACCAAGGCCGCAGGATATGATTTTGCCATCAATCCCGGCGAAGGCGCGTTCTATGGCCCCAAGCTGGAATTCGTGCTGACGGATGCGATTGGCCGTGACTGGCAATGCGGCACCCTGCAGGTCGATTTCGTCCTGCCCGAACGTCTGGATGCCAATTACATCGGCGAAGACGGCGCCAAACACCGCCCCGTGATGCTGCACCGCGCCACGCTTGGTTCCTTCGAGCGGTTCATCGGTATCTTGATCGAAGAACATGCAGGCAAGCTGCCGTTCTGGATCGCGCCGCGGCAGGTCGTCGTGGCCTCGATCGTGTCGGATGCGGATGACTATGTGCGTGAGGTCGTCGAGGCGCTTCGCGCCGCGGGCGTGCGCGCCGAGGCCGATACCCGCAATGAAAAGATCAACTACAAGATCCGCGAGCATTCGCTTGGCAAGGTTCCGGTGATCCTTGCTGTCGGCATGAAGGAAGTGGCCGAGCGCACCGTCTCGGTCCGGCGTCTGGGCGAGACCCAGACCTCGACCGCCAGCCTTGGCGAGATCGTGGTTACGCTGAAAGGCGAGGCAACCCCACCCGATCTGCGCTAATGTTGGATTAGTGAAAGAAAAGGGCGCCAGACGGCGCCCTTTTTGCTTTGCACATCAAAAATGTGCAACTTCCTTGTCCGGCTTGCCAGCGGCAATAGCCAGAATGCCGCCCAATCCGGCAAAGCCGATGGGGAACATCGTAAAGACATTAAAGCCAAATGCATTGTACATGCCCAAGGCCGACAGCAGGAGCAGGACACCACCCCAAAGCGCCCGCGCCCGCGCCATCGCGCCGCCAGCAATGGCCAGAAGTGGCGCGATAAAGCTCATGGCGCGGATGAATTCGGGGTTCTGGACAAAGCCGAACATCTCACCCACCTCGCGGTGACGGTCCACCAGCTCGGTATAACCATAGCTGAAGAACCCCACGATCATGCCGATCAATCCGGCGATGATCCCCAGCATCAGCGCTGCGTTGCGCATAGTCAGTCTCCTTTAATCAATTCCGCCTCAAGATAGGGGTCTGCGACGGTCTAGCCAAGGACTGCCGCTTGAACTTGTGCGCTCCAGCCCAAGGTCCACCGCCCGTCAATGCAAATGGCGGGCCGTTTGAGCAAGGTCGGATGTGCGGCAATCAGTTGGGCGGGCTCGCCCGCCCGCGCCGCCTCATCCAATGCGCGCCATGTGGTCGAAGATTTGTTGACCGCCGCCGCGCCGTTCTGGGCCACGATGGCCGCCAGATCCTGAGGATCCATCCCGTCCGCGCGCAGATCCCGAAGATCATATTTCCGTCCGTTGGCAGCAAGTGCTGCGAGGGCCTTGCGGCAGGTATCGCAGGTTTTCAAACAATATATCAGCAACTTAACCCCATATTCCGACAGTATTTGTGTTTTTGTAATCCGTGCTAAACTGCGGCCAAGGCTGACAGACTACCGCCCAAGCGGCAACTTAAGGCCTGCCCGGCCCCGAAGGGGTCAAAGACAAAGGAGAAGTGGGCCATGCCTACTGGGACCGTGAAGTGGTTCAATACGACCAAGGGTTTTGGGTTTATTGCCCCCGATGACGGTGGCAAGGACGTGTTTGTCCATATCTCGGCGGTTCAGGCCGCCGGCATGACCGGCCTTGCGGATAACCAAAAGGTCGCGTTCGACCTTATCGAGGGCCGTGACGGACGCCAAATGGCAGGAAATCTGCGCGGCGCCTGATACGACGCGCTGGTCCGGCAAAACGCCCATCAGGCGCTGTGATCCAGCGCCTCTTGGAACTCGCGCCATTCACCCTTGCTCATGCCCGAGTTTTCTTGCGTGACCGCCTCGCCTTTCAACATGCGACGCACACACGCCATGGCCTTGCCCGAAAGGGTGGCGCCGCCCAAGCGATAGTCCTCGAAGGCGCCGTAGGCCGCGGGCACCCAGTCAGCCACGATCTCGCACATCTTCTGCGCGTAGACGCGGATTTCGTATTGGGCATGACTATCGGCGCGCAGGCGGAGGAAGTGGAACAGGTTGTGCAGATCAACCTTCCAATACCACTGGGTATAGATATTGGCCGGCAGGTTCATCCGCGCCAGTTCGCGCGCCAGCCCCTGCTGACCGTCTTGTGAAATCATCGCCTCGTAATGGTCATAGGCCCGCGTGCTATCCGCCTTGAGCCATTCCAGAACGCGCGCGGCCTCTTCGCCCTGCAACAGATCGCCGCGGCCCTGATTGTTGATGACCGACTGCGCCGCCAGCACCGAAGGCTCGGGGATGTAAAACTCGCGGTCAAGGATCGAATAGCGCGCGGAATATTCATTCACATTTGCGGTCCGGTGGCGGATCCACTGGCGGGCCACAAAGACCGGCAGTTTGATATGGAATTTGACTTCGCACATCTCGAACGGGGTCGAGTGCCAGTGCCGCATCAAATAGCGGATCAGACCTTCGTCGTTCTGCACCGATTTGGTGCCCTTGCCATAGCTCACACGCGCCGCCTGACAGATGGCGGCATCATCGCCCATATAGTCGATAACGCGGACAAATCCGTGATCCAGCACCTGATGCGCGCGATAGAGATGTGTCTCCATGCCTTCGGAAACGGCGCGAAGCGTCGAACGGGGGCTGGCGCGCAGTTCCTCGATTTCGGCCTGCTGCTCGGGGGTTACGGGCATGACGTCCTCCAACGCTCGGGGTAGCTGAATCGGTTTACACCATATCCTGTGGCCGTAATCCAGCGCCCACCTATCTGCGGTGGGCAGTTTGCGCTGCCGCGAGTGGCGCAAAAAAGCCGCGATCATCATGTAACGGGCAAGGATCAATTGACTTTCAAGGCCCGAACGCGGATTCTTGGCGCAACAAAAAGCCAATCGGCAACCGGGCAGGGTATGACATGGCACGCGCACATCTTCTTCTTTCGGCCTTGGTGATCGTTGCCGGCTGCAACGGAACCAACCCGTTCTTCCCCCCCGAAGACGCAGGTCCGCCCGATGTGTCGGACGATTCGATGTATGCGGCGGATCTGAACGACTCGCTGCAGATGAATGCCCTGAGCTATGACAGCGGTGCGGATACGTTGACGATCAACAACCTGCCGTTCGATGGCCCCGACGGGACCTATCAGGCCAAGGCCACCAATCTGGCCGGCCCCTTCGCGGTCTATGAAAGCATCGAGGGCTCCGAGACCGGCAAGCGCCAGTATTACGCGGTTTTCCGCAAGTCGACCTATGTTCAGGCCGCGGCTGTCGGCACCAATGATTACGCCAATTTCGGCTTTGGCGGCGCCACGGCGCAGCGGTTCGGCAATACATTGGTTACTTTGCCGACCGAGGGTGAATACACCTTTACCGGCGAATATGCGGGCGTGCGCATCCTGCGACCCCAGAGCGGCACCGGCACCTTCCAGTTTGTCGAGGGTAACGTCGAGGTCGTGGTCGATATTCTCGACTTTGACGTGACCGGCGCGGTCGAAGCCATCATTTCGGACCGGATGCTCTATGACATCGACGGCAACCAGATCGGGCCGCTGATTGGCTCGGTGGCGCTTGGCACCGCGGAAATCGATTTCACCAATTCTCTGGTGCTGACCTCGACCGCCTATGGCTACGAGATCAAGGACGCGGGCATGACCCAGCTGCAGCAAGGCTATTGGAAAGCGATGTTCGGCGGCCCCAATGGCGAGGAAATCGCCGGTATCGTCCTGCTTGAGGGCACCACGCCTGTGGGTGATGACGATGTGCCCGTGCGTGAAACCGGCGTGTTCATAGCCGTCCGTCCGTGATGTTCCGCGCCGTCCGGCTGGCGGTTG
The DNA here is from genome assembly GCA_024642145.1 of Marivivens sp. Lineage (GTDB taxonomy): Bacteria > Pseudomonadota > Alphaproteobacteria > Rhodobacterales > Rhodobacteraceae > JAHEBS01. The sequence goes on along the minus strand of JAHEBS010000009.1, from coordinate 2,532 downwards.
CGGCCACCGCCCTGTGGGCGAGTTCGGCTGCGGCGCAAACGGTCTTTGACATTCCTCAGGCGCGCGCGCTGGCGTTTCAGCTTGAAACCGCTGGCCAGCCCAGCGCCGCATTGGCAATTGCGCTGAAACTGCTGGAACGTGACCCCCGTGACGCGGCGGCCCTGATCGCCGTGTCGCGATCCGAGCGGGATTTGGGGCATTATGACCGCGCTTTCGACGCCGCGCAGGCGGCCTATGCCTTTGCTGAAACCGACGCGCTGCGCCACTACGCGGCCCTTGCCGCCGCACAGGCCTTGGCCTCGGATGAAAAACGGCTGCTGGCACAGATATGGCTCAGACGTGCAGCGGAATATGCGCCCGATGCTGTCACGGCCGCGCGGGTGGCGCGCGACTATGCCTATCTGCGCGACCGTATGCGCTGGTCGGTCGATCCCCGCTTTGCACTGGCGCCCAGCGACAACGTCAACAATGGCCCCACCAGCCCCGACATCCAGATTGGCGGGCTGATCTTTACCGATCCCAGCGCCCAGCCCATTTCGGGGCTCGAAATCTCGGCCGGCGCGACGCTCAGCTACCGTCTGGCCGAAACCACAACACGGCGCGCGAGCCTGCGGCTGGGCTATGACGACACGCAGATCGTATTGGGACCCGAGGCGGCCAGTATCGACCCCACGCTCCGTGCCGCAGCCATGCGCCAGCAAAGCGCCGATCTGGGACTATCCTATGACTTCGCGCCCCAGCCGGACCGGATGCTATCCCTGTCCGCGCACCGCACCGGCTTTTGGTCTGGCGGTATAAAGCTTGTCGATATCAATGGCTTGGGCATCGCTGGCACCTTTGCTCCGCACCAAGGGCAGAGCCTTGTCGCGCGCGCCAATATCGACTGGCACGACCGCGCCGACAGTGCGCTGCGCGATGCCACGGTGCGGGTTTTCAGCCTCGATTACAGCCGCCGCCTGTCTGCGGGCCAGCGATTGGCCTATGGGATCAGTTACAAGGACACGGACAGCGCCTCGGCCTCGATCGCGGCGCGCGAGGTTTCTGCGCATCTGGAAATCGGTCTGCCGCCGCTGATTGACGGTTTGTCGCTGGAACTGGGGCTCGAAGCGGGGGCGCGGTTATTCGACCAGCCGCTGTTCACGCCAGAGCCGCGACAGGATCAGTTTGCCCATATCGGCCTGACCGCAGTCTGGTCGGGCGGAACCCATTTCGGGCTGGTGCCGGTGATCGAACTGGGCTTTGACCGGAACCGTTCGAGCGTTGGTGCCTATGACACGGCGCGCAGCGGGATCACGCTTTCACTCCGCTCTGCGTTCTGAGTCTGGCCATCCGCCGCCCGCCCGCCTAGGCTGCCGCCGGAAAAAGGGAGAGCACCCATGTCGCTTCGCTATCTGCATACGATGGTCCGTGTTCTGGATCTGGAAAAGTCCAAGGCGTTTTACGAGCTTCTCGGCCTGAAAGAGACGCGCCGTTATGAAAACAAGGGCGGGCGTTTCACCTTGGTCTTCATGGCCCCCGAAGGGCAAGAGGACTGCCCGATCGAGCTGACCTACAACTGGGATGGCGACACCGGCCTGCCCTCGGACAGCCGCCACTTTGGCCATCTAGCCTACGAGGTGGACGATATCTACGCCACCTGCCAGCACCTGATGGACAATGGCGTGACCGTCAACCGACCGCCCCGCGACGGGCATATGGCCTTTGTGCGGTCGCCCGACAACGTGTCGATCGAGATTTTGCAAAAGGGCGATGCCTTGGCCCCCGCCGAGCCTTGGGCCAGCATGGGCAACGTCGGCCACTGGTAGGTCAGTAGATATAGCGGATCTGATCAGCCCAATAGCGTTCGACGCGCCGCAAAGCACCCGAGATTGAATCGATCCCGTCGTAATCAAGGAGCGCCCGTTCCTCGATCCCGCGCGCATGGGTCGCAAAGAGCCGTGTCATCACGCGGCGCACCTCCTGGCCCTTGGGGGTCAGGCGCACGCGGACCGAGCGGCGGTCGATTTCCGAGCGTTCATGGTGCATAAAACCCAGCGCCACCAATTTCTTGAGGTTATAGCTGACGTTGCTGCCCTGATAATAACCCCTGCTGCGCAACTCGCCCGCCGTCACCTCGTTCTCGCCGACGTTGAACAGCAAAAGTGCCTGAACCGGATTGACCTCGAACTGGCCGATCCGTTCGAACTCGTCCTTGATCACGTCCAGAAGCAGGCGATGCAGCCGTTCGACCAGTGCCAGCGTTTCCAGATAGCGACTGACGAACCCCGCGTGGCGGGCCTCTTGAAAACCGAGATCATGGGCGGTGTGCAGCGTCATCTTGAACCTCCGTGCGGGCTGTCGCACAGAGCTTGGCGAAGATTGGCAAAGATCGGGTTAAGGCCGCACGACGCCTTTGGCACCAGCGGAAATCGCTGTGACCAGTTCCAGATAACCGGTCGGTGTGGGCGTCTGGCCGGTGATCCACTGATAGATATCGTGGTCGTTTTCTTCCAAGAGCGCCTCGTAAAGATCAAGCGTCGTCGCATCCATATC
>JAHEBS010000133.1 GCA_024642145.1 Marivivens sp. | reverse complement strand
ATGTCATACGCCACGCTGGTATCGCCGAACAGCGCGCGGGCAGCGGCGGACTGTCCGGCATCTTGCAACCCGGCAAAGCCGGTGATGACGCCGCGTCGCAACACGATCTCTGCTGCGTCGGGATCCCCCCTCAGTCGCAGACGCGCAGCCACTTCGCCAGCGCCCTCGGCGCGCGGCGGAAAGGCCAGCCCGATGGGCCGTCCAACCATCATTTCGACGATCTGTTGCGGCGTGGCCGCTGATGCGGCGACCTCGCCCGCCACCTCGCCGTCCTTGAGAACGGTAATCCGGTCTGCCAGAGCCAGAACTTCGGGGACTCGGTGCGAAATGAACACGGTCCCGGTCCCGCGCGAACGCAGGTCGGACAGGATCTCCATCAGACGCTCGGTCTCGGTCAGGGTCAGGGCCGATGTCGGCTCGTCAAGGATCAGCACCCGCGCATGCCGCGCCAGAGCCCGCGCGATTTCGACCTGCTGGCGTTCGGCGCGGCTAAGATCACCCGCCATGCGCCGCGGGTCGATATCTGCGCCAACCGCCGCGAGGGCCGCACGCGCCGCATCGTCCATCGCCCGGCGGTCGACAAACACCGCGCCGCCCGGTTCATGCCCGAGCGCCAGGTTCCAGGCCACATCCAGCGTGGGCGCCAGACGGGTATCCTGGTAGACCATCGCGATCCCAAGACGCAGCCCCTCTGCCGGAGAACCGATCGCGACCACCGTTCCGTCAATGTGGATGGTGCCTTGGTCGGGCGGATGCACGCCGGCAAGGATCCGCATCAACGTCGATTTTCCGGCCCCGTTTTCGCCCACAAGCGCGTGGATTTCGCCCGCGCGCACATCGAAGCTCACACCTTTCAGGGCGTGCACGCCGGGAAAGCGCTTATGGATCGATTCTACGGCCAGAAGCGGTGCCGCGCCGCCCCCCTTCCGGGGGGCGGCGGCGTCTGCACTATTGCGGACCTGATCCTCGCTCATGCGCTGAAGATTTTTGCCAGTTCCTCATCGCTCAGTGATGTGTCGGTGAAAACACCGTCCGGCAGTCCGGGGCGAAGATACGTTGCGTAATTGTCGCGCGTGATCATCTTGGGCACCAGCACCTGCCGCTTTGGAACCTGCTCACCTTTCAGCAGGGACACCGCCGCGCGCATCGCAAAGATCCCTTGCCAGGTCGGCTCGGACATCAGGCCGATGTCGAACTTCGGTTGGTTGCCCTTTTCGGAGTCAAACAGCTTGAGCAAGCCGTTGTAGTCGTCGCCCGTGACCGGAACCAGCGGCCTGCCCGCAGCCAGAAGCGCCTTCATCGCACCGGCGCCGACCTGCGCACCATCGCACCAGACCCCGTCAATCTGCGGATAGGCGGCGATCAGGTCGGCCATCACTACCTTGGCGCGGTCTTCCTCCCAATGGGCGTCACGGAAGGCCAGCACCTCGATGCCCGGAGCAAACTGCGCCTGAGCGCCCTCCCACCCGGCGGCGGTATAACTGTTGCCTGGTAGACCGCCAAGTGCAACGATCTTGCCCGACCCGCCCAATGCATCCGACAACCACTTCCCAAGCGTGCCGCCCTTGCGAACCGGATCGGTGCCGACATAGGTGGACCAGTCCTCGCCATCGACGGGCAGGTTGAACGGGGCCGTCACGATCCCCTCGGCGGTCGCATCGCGCAGGATCGGGGCCACGGCAGCTCCCGAGTTGGCGATCACCAAGATGGCATCCACACCCTGATTGATCAGCGTCTCGATGTCGTTGACCTGTTTGTTGATGTCGCCCTGCCCATCTACCACGATGAATTCAGCAATATCGGGGGTTGCGGTCGCCTCGGCCTGAAGGGCGGCAATGGCCATCGCCCGCCATGAGTTCCCCGAAAAGCCGTTTGAAAAACCGATCCTGTAGGGCCCGGGCTTAGCGGCCATCGACACCATGTCGCCCACGGCATCAAGCGTGACACCCTCTTGCGCGCGCAGCATGCCGCTTGGCAGAAGTAGCCCGCCCATCGCTGCCAGCCCCGTTCCCATAAGCCGCCGCCGCGACCAGTTTGTGCCCTTTGTTGTCGTCATCTTCGTGTTCCTCCCTTTGGTCAGTGTTGTGCGGCCCCAACGGCCGCATCGGTTTCGCGCCCTTTCGTCAGGGACGGCGGCGCGCGAACTGGCGGTAGGCGTAGACGCTGATCAGGATCAGCGCGCCCTGAATGACGAACTGCGCGCCGGTCGAGACCCGCACGATGTTGGTGAAGCTGCCAAGGACGGTGATGAACACGGCGCCGCCCACGGTCGCGGGAACGCTGCCTATACCTCCGCTCAGCGCGGCACCGCCCACAACCACGGCGGCGACGGCGGTGAACAGGTACTGGTTGCCGATCCCCAGCGACGGGTTGCCGACATAGGCGGTCAGTAGCAATCCCCCGCAGGCCGCCATCAGCGTCGACAGGGCATAGGCCGTGATCGTCACCCGCTCAACCGGAACACCCATCATATGCGCGGCGCGGGCATTGCCCCCGACGGAATAAAGCCAACGCCCGAAAACCGTCTGCCGCATCAGCGCCCAGAGCAATGCTGCCAAAGCGAGCCAAATCAAAGTCGCCACCGGAACACCGCCCAGGGTACCATTGCCGATTGCGTCCAGTGCGGGCGCCCCCGCCCCCCGCGGTGCCCCGCCGGTAAAAACCAACGCCGACCCGAACAGCAGCGCGTTCATGCCTAGCGTGGCGACCAGCGGCGTGATCCCCAGCACGGCCACCATCGCGCCGTTCAGGGCACCGATCACCAGCGCAAGGCCCAGGCAAATCGCGACGGCAGGCAGGATCATCGCATCCTGGCCAAGCATGACACTTGTCGCCACGATGTTCGTCAGCGTAACGACCCCGGCCTGGGACAGGTCGATTCCACCCGACAGGACCACCACGAATTGCCCCAGTGCGATGACACCCAGAAAGGACGCGACCTGCAGAATGTTGAAGACCTGCCCCAATTGAAGCATCGGCGGCGAGATGATTGAGGCGATGGCATAAAGGCCGATGACGGCAAGCCAGACTGCCCCCAGTTCGGCCAGAACCCGGCGAAGCGCGGTGCGCGAAGCTGCCATGTTACCAGTCCACGATGGTGCCGTCCGGAAGGACGGCATGAACAGCATGCTGCACCTCAGGTGCGAAGGGGTGGCGATCCGCCTCCGCCTCGTCCACCTCGACGCCAAGGCCGGGTGCCTCGGGGACCAGCCACGCATCTCCGTCGCGGTGGATCGGCCCCTGAACCACCGTGTCGAACCACGGGACGGCCCCTGACATCTCCTCCTGAATGACGAAGTTGGGGGTCGATACGGCGAAATGGAGAGCAGCGGCGCTGGCGATGGGACCAAGCGGATTGTGCGGCGCCACGCCGATTCCAGCCGTTTCGCACATGGCCGCGATCTTTTTCGTTTCCGCCAGTCCGCCGGTGTGTGCGATGTCTGGCTGTGCCACATGCATGGCCCGGATCGCCACATGCGCCGCAAACTCCGCACGCCCGATCAGCCGCTCTCCGGTTGCGACGGCAACACCGGCGCGCTCGGTTATGTCGCGCATCGCAGCCGCGTCGCCCGGTTGGATCGGCTCCTCGACGAACAGTGGCCGCCCCGGTGCGATGGCCCGGATGTAATCAAGTGCTGCCGCCGTCGATCCGGGGCGTCCGTGAAAGTCGATCATGATCTCGACCTCCGGTCCGACCGCCTCTCGCAGGGCCTGCATAAGGCGGGCGCAATGGTCGATGGCCCGGGTAGGCGCAAGGATGTGGGTATAGGGAATGAACACGACCTTCAGCGCCCGGTAGCCTTGCGCCACGACCCGGCACCCTTGGTCTGCCAGCGCTTCAGGGTCCATTGTCTCGTAGACTGCGCGCATGTCTCCAAGGCCCAGATGGGTGTAGACCGGCACCCGGTCGCGGACTTTGCCACCCAGCAGACGCCAGACGGGAACACCAAGCTCCTTGCCAAGTATATCCCACAGCGCGACCTCAATGGCGGAAATCGCGGTGGTACCGATCACTCCCATCTTCCAGAAGCCATGCTTGTGCATGCGCCGGACAGCCTGTTCGATGTCGCGCGGATCGGTCCCGATCAGAAGCGCCTCAAGATCGGCAATGGCCCCCATGACGGCGCGTGTCTTCCATTCCAGCGTGCCTTCGCCCCACCCAAACAGCCCGGGCTGGTCCGTCTCGACCCGCACGAAGATCCAGTTGCGCATTTCCGCGTTCACGGCCCGTGCCGTTATCCGGGTGATCTTCACTGGTCATCTCTCCGTGCTCGAAGCCATTCGCTAGATGAGTGTGCGAATTATATGATGATACATACCATTGATCAGATCAATAACTTTCTGGCTTTGGGGCAGCCCTCTGGCCGGTTCATCGGAGCCCGCGCAGAAAGGCAGGACCGCATGATCTGACAATTGGCTTCGTTACCGGCGGACGACGCTCGTGGCATTCCGATCCACCCATGGCATGGTGTGCAGATATCTGACCGGCGTCCTTACAGCTGGCCATGGCGGGGGCTCCAAGGGTGAGTTGCATCGTTCTCATGCACCCTGGTTCGCTCTACGCGCGACCACAATCAACTGAAAACATATTGCTTTCAAAACCTTGATCGAAACGCCCACTACGAGGCGCGGTTTGATTGAGCCTAGCCCTCCTATGCCTTGCGCATTGTCGAATGGGGCCGTCCGAATGGTGCAAAAGATCAGGTTATTGGCGGCTTGCAAAAAGGGCTGATCAATCTTGCCGCATGAGAAGCGCAGCAAACCGCGCTTCCGAGCCTCTGTTGAACTCTCGTGCAGGCCAGATGGAAAGCTCAGGAGGTTTGCTTGCGAGTCAAGATCAGGTCAGCTGGCTTCAAATGTCGTCGCAACGTTGTCAAGAACCCAATCTTCAAGCTTGCCGCAGTCAGGCGCCACGCTGACCGCCATTCCCTCTGAAAACTTCTCAAAAGCAGAAAGGTTGAGGATGTTTAGGCCGACCAGGACCGGAATTCCGTTGGAAAGCGCCTCTGCGATCATCGTTCGAAAACCACGTCCCTCGGCTTCGTGTTTGCCAAACTTGTTCACGATCAGCAGATCTGCGCCTTGCACCATGCTGGCGGATACCAGACCGACCGACGTCTCCAAAGCAGCCGGGTCAAGCCTGCAGCCGCGGGAGGCGTTCCCGAGGTCCTGGCTGATCCGCAGAATAGGACCGTCGGGCAAAACCTGAACATCCATGTCGCAGGGCCCCGCATCGGGGCGCTCCGAGTTGATCTGGACTGTGCCGCAGCAACGAAGGCCGCGCGCGGCCAGCATTTTTGCCAGCTTGGACAGGATAAGATCGGTATCGCCCCGGCCCGGCGCCATCGTGTAAGCTAGCTTCATTCTGGGCCTCCTCAGGTCCGGCAAAAGGGTTGGAATTCGACGAGCGCGCCTGCCGGCAACAAATCGCAATCGGCGGGCACAAAGATCAGACCGTCCGCCGCAGGCAGCGTGCAGACATGGGCGGAATGAGTTTCAGCGTCGAATGTCACGATCTCACGCCCTTGGCCATCAAAGCCCGCGCAAGTTGCGGGCCGCAGTTCGCAGCGCCCGGCCTTTCTGGAAATCGCCGCATCCGTGATGACGTGGCGCCGGGCAGCTTGGCCTGCGTCGCCGGTCAGTCTGGCGACCAGCGCCGTTCCGAATATCTGCCAGGTCACGAAGGCAGACAATGGATTGCCAGGCAGGCCCAGCCAGGACGCACCCCGGACGCGGCCAAAAGAAACTGGCTTGCCCGGCTTGATCGCAACGCCGCTGAAATGGATATCACCGCCCAAGGCCAGCAGGACTGGTCTGACGTGGTCCTCTTCGCCGACCGATATGCCGCCGGTGGTGATGACAAGATCGGCAACTGCGGCCATCTCTGCGATCTGCAGAAACAGCCCGTCGTGGCTGTCTGCGCCCTGTTCGACAGCGACAAGATCAAGGTGGGGCTGTGTCAGGACGCCGGTCAACATGGGGGTATTCACATCCCAGATCTGAGCATCGGTACGCCCCGCACCGGCATCGCGGATTTCATCCCCGGTCACCAGAAGGGCCACGCGCAACCGCCGCCGCACAGTCACTGACCCCACGCCGGCAGCAGCACAGCCGGCAATCGCGCGCGCGTCCAGCCGTCGACCTTGTTGCAGAACAGTGACCCCTGACCCCATTTCGCTGCCCGCGCGGCGGATATTGAGGCCGGACTCTGGTCGCTGGTCGATCCGGATGGTGCTGCCGGTCCGTTTGACCTCTTCCTGCATCACCACTGCATCCGCACCTTCGGGAACCTGCGCTCCGGTAAAGATGCGTGCGGCCTGCAGGCCGACAAGCGGCGTTGCCGAGCACTGCCCCGCCGCGACCCGCGCGACAATGTCCAGCGTCCACGGCCCACCACCCGACAGCGCCCCAGAGGCAAAAGCAAAGCCATCCATCGCAGCGTTGTCAAAAGGAGGCGACATGCACCGGGACCTGACAGGTCTTGCCAGAACGCGGCCAAGTGCCTGACCAAGCGGAATGTTTTCCGTTCCATCGACGGGGACCGCACGATCTGCGATCAGGGCCAGCGCCGCATCGATAGAAACCAACGTCTTCGCGATATCATGCCGGTCGCAACCACAGCCGGCTCTGACAACAGCTTGCAGGACTGTCATCGCGTTCCCTCGTCCTTGAAATGCCCGGGGCCGATGCTGCAATCGAGGTCGCGTAACAGCCCGTCCTTCAGCCCGTAGATCAGGCCATGCACTCGGCAATTCGCCCCGTGCGCCCAGGCCCGTTGCAGTATCGGCGTCTCGCCCACGCGGCGGACACCTTCGATGACGTTGAATTCTGCCAGACGGTCGCGGCGGCCTTCCATGTCGGTCTCGCGTCCCAGATCGACGGCAAATGAGCGCGCCAGTCGACGGATGGGTTCAAGCCAATGGTCCGTCAGACCGTGGGGCAGATCTTCAGTCGCGGCCCTGACACCGCCGCAGCCGTAGTGCCCGCAGACGATGATCTCGCGCACGGCCAACACCTCGACCGCGAACTCCAGCGCCGAGAGCAGGTTCATGTCCGAAGAATGGATGATGTTGGCCACGTTGCGGTGGACAAACACCTCGCCCGGATCAAGTCCGGCGACAACATTGGCCGGAACCCGGCTGTCCGAGCAGCCGATCCAGAAATACTCCGGCGCCTGAAGCGCTGCGAGGCGGGTGAAGTAGCCCGGCTCCTGCGCCTGGCGACTGGCAGACCAGCTGCGATTGCGCGCCATCAGATCATCCAGCATCCGGCGCCCCCGGATATTGCGACAAGCCGCGTCGGGACCGCATGTGCCGCGAAAGATTGTCCAGATCGCGCCGTGTCAGGCGAAGCCGCGCGATCGGCAGCAGGATCGCGTTTTCGGCGGCAAGGTGACGCCGCACATGGCCTGCGAACCGGATCAGTGTCTTGCGGTCCTCGGCCGCGAGATCAGCGCCCGTATCAACACAACGGGCAAGGATCGTGCGGACCAACGGCAATAGCACCGTCGCCGCGTTCAGATCCGCGCAGATGCGGGT
>JAHEBS010000132.1 GCA_024642145.1 Marivivens sp. | reverse complement strand
GTCGGCCTCATCAGAGCCCTCGGTCCCGGCCTGATCGCGACCCTCGCCACCACGGCGGCGGCGTGAACGGCGGCGGCGCTTGCGCGGCTTGTCGCCGTCTTCGGCCCCATCGGCAGCGGCTTCGGCGGGTTCATCACCCTCGGCCTCGCCTTCGCTGCTGTCACCCTCGTCGCTGTCGCCTGCGGCCTCGGTGCCATTACCCTCGCCACGTTCGCCGTTGCGACGACGACGGCGACGGCGGCGTTTGCGCGGTTTGTCGTCGCCCTGTGCTTCGCCCTGTGCTTCGCCCTCGGTTGCGGCGTCTTCGACCTCGGCTGTGGCCTCGACCTCGTCCTCGATCTCCTCGACCAGATCATCCTCATCGGGGATCGTGACGCTGGCCGATGAAATCACCGGAGCCTCGGGCACGACACGGGTCGCGGTCTTGAACTTTTCAATCGCGAAATCGGGCGAAATCAATGCGGTATCCGCCTCGATCCGCACGGACAGGCCATAGCGTGCCTCGATGCCCGCGATATGTTCCCGTTTGTTGTTGATGAGGTAATTGAGAATGCCGACCGGCACGCGGAGCAGAACCTCCTTGTTGCGGCCGCGCACGCCCTCTTCCTCGATCTGGCGCAGAATGTTCAGCGCCACGTTATCGTCCGACCGCAGCAGGCCCGTGCCGTGGCAATGCGGGCAAGGCTGGGTCGTGGCCTCAAGCATGCCGGGACGCAGACGCTGACGGCTCATTTCCAGAAGACCAAAGCCCGAGATGCGGCCCACCTGAATGCGGGCACGGTCGGCCTTGAGCTTGTCCTTGAGACGCTTTTCGACCGAGGCGTTGTTCTTGCGCTCGTCCATGTCGATAAAGTCGATGACGATCAGACCGGCCAAGTCACGCAGGCGCAGTTGACGTGCCACTTCCTCGGCGGCCTCGAGGTTGGTCTTGAGCGCGGTCTGCTCGATCGAACCTTCCTTGGTGGCGCGGCCCGAGTTCACGTCGATCGCGACCAGCGCCTCGGTCACACCGATGACGATGTAGCCGCCCGAAGGCAATTGCACCGTCGGGTTGAACATGGCCGACAGGTAACCCTCGACCTGATGGCGCGCGAAGAGCGGCATCGGATCGATATAGGGTTTCACGTTCTTGGCATGGGACGGCATGATCATTTTCATGAAGTCCTTGGCGGTGCGATAACCGCCATCGCCCTCGACGATGACCTCGTCGATGTCCTTGGAATAAAGATCGCGGATCGACCGTTTGATCAGGTCGCCCTCTTCATAGATCTTGGCCGGCGCCACGGATTTGAGCGTGAATTCGCGGATCTGTTCCCAAAGCCGCTGCAGATATTCGTAGTCGCGCTTGATTTCGGCCTTGGTGCGCTGGCTGCCCGCCGTGCGGATGATGAGGCCGGCACCCTCGGGCACCTGCATCTCGCCTGCGATTTCCTTGAGCTTCTTGCGATCCACCGCATTGGTGATCTTGCGGCTGATGCCACCACCACGCGCGGTGTTGGGCATCAAGACGCAGTAGCGGCCCGCAAGGCTGAGATAGGTGGTCAGCGCCGCGCCTTTGTTGCCGCGCTCTTCCTTGACGACCTGCACCAGCATGATCTGGCGGACGCGGACGACCTCTTGGATCTTGTAGCGGCGTGCGCGGGGTTTGCGCATCGGGCGCACATCGTCGCCGTCATCCTCGGTCGCGACGGTTTCAATCGTGGTGTCCTTTTCCACGACCGAGATGATTCCGTCATCCTCATCCGAATCCTGTGCCTCAGCGGCAGATTCGTCTTCCTCGACCGGAGTCTCGCCGACGGTTTCCATCGGGCTCAGACCCTCGTCGGGGTCGGTGAGGTCAATTGTCTCCATGCCCGCGATTTCGCGGGCCTCGGCGCCGGCTTCGGACTCGGCGGTTGCCACCGCATCGCCCGAACGGTTGGCCTCGGCGGCGCGGCCACGGCCACGGCCACGGCGCGAACGGTTCACGTTGCGCTGGGGGCGTTCTTCCTCGTCGCCGTCAGAATCGCTCTCGGCGGCATAGGCGCGTTCCTCGGCCAACAGCGCTTCGCGGTCGGCGACGGGGATCTGGTAATAGTCGGGATGGATTTCCGAAAAGGCCAGAAAACCATGACGGTTTCCGCCGTAATCCACGAAAGCCGCCTGCAACGAGGGTTCGACCCGCGTGACCTTGGCTAGGTAGATATTGCCAGCAAGCTGTCGCTTGGACTGGCTTTCGAAATCAAACTCTTCGACCTTGTTTCCATCCACCACGACGACGCGGGTTTCTTCCGCGTGCGTGGCATCGATCAGCATCTTCTTTGCCATTGTATCCATAAGCATGCGCACCAGGCGGCAGCCCTGAGGGGGCTACGGCGGGGCGGGCATGTCTGATTGTGGCGATCGGCGCGTCAAAGGACGCGCGCCCCCCAAGGGGCGCTGCCAGTCCTTGCATGATGCACGCGCTCGGCATCGCGGTTTACCTCCGACGCCCCAAAGGGACGCCTCTTGTCCAAAGCCAGGGCGCGTCCGATGAACTCGCGCCGCCCGTGGCGTCCTCTCGGTCCCGTAGGACCAAATCCTCTGTCTCAAGATCCGGCGACGGTTTGTTCGCGCCGCCCATGCCTTGCGACAGTGAAACTGACCGGACGTCACCGCGCGCCATCGCGCAGGCGTCCGTAGCTCCTACATAAGGGGCAAGGGTGGGGAAAAACAATGGCCAAGTTGCCCGACGGGCGCGCTCAGAGGTAATCGGACCGCTGGAGCGCGTATTTGGCCATTTTTTCGTTCAGCGTGCGGCGCGGCAGGCTCAGCTCATCCATCACCGCAACGATCGAGCCCTTGTGGCGGCGCATGGTGTTGTCGATCAGCATTTTCTCGAAAGCTTCGACAAATTCCTTGAGCGGTTTGCCCTCGGTCGTGATCGCAGGACGCAGATCGTCGCTGTCAGCCATCAGAAGCGAGGCGATGGTCCCTGCCCCACGGCGACTTTGCAGCACGGCGCGCTCGGCCACGTTGATCAACTGGCGCACGTTGCCCGGCCAGGGTGCCTGCAACAGTTGTGCGGCCTCTTGGGCGGACACCGCAGGCGCGTCGCAGCCGTATTCATCGGCGAAACGTTCGGTCATGCGGGTGAACATCAACAAGATATCCTCGCCACGTTGCCGCAACGGCGGGACCACGATCTTGAGTGCCGAGAGGCGGAACCACAGATCGGGACGCAGCACGCTTTCGCAGGTCTTGCCCTCGTCGTGCAGGTTACAGATGGCGATCATCCGCGTTTCCGGCGGGATGCCCTGTTCGTTGATCGCCGTCAAAAGCCGCGACTGCAGCGATTGGCTCAGCGCCTCGATATCTTCGAGAACCAGCGTGCCGCCGCGCGCCTCTTCGATGGCGGGGATCGGTTCGTCATCATGGGCCGGACCGAACAGACGCCGCGCCAATGTTTCCTCGTCAAAGGCCGAACAGCTGAGCAGCACGAATTTGCGTGCGGCCCGCGCACCCACGGCGTGCAGCGCATGGGCCACCAATGTCTTGCCCGAGCCGGTTTCTCCGGTAATCAGCACATGACCATCTGCCTGCCCCAGATCGAGGATATCCTCGCGCAGACGCACCATGGCCGCCGACGTTCCGATCAGCTTTTTCATGATCTCGCTGCCATCCGACAACTCGCGCCGCAATTCGCGGCTGTCGAGGGTCAGGCGGCGCGCAAGCGAGGCCTTTTTGGCCAATTCGGTCATGCGGTCGGGGTTGAAGGGTTTCTCCAGAAAATCAAAGGCACCCAGCCGCATCGCCTCGACCGCCATCGGCACATCGCCGTGACCTGTGATCATGATGACTGGAAGTGTGCTGTCCAAGCCCTTGAGTTTGCGCAAGAACTGCATGCCGTCCATGCCCGGCATGCGGATATCCGAAATGATGATCCCCGGATAGTCCGGCGTCAGAGCCTTGAGCGCTTCTTCGGCGGAGGCAAAGGTTTCGGTGTCGAAACCCGACAGGGCCAACCATTGGCCGATCGACTGACGCATATCGCGTTCGTCGTCCACTATGGCAATCTTCATGGTTCGGGTCATGGCACTCACTCCGCCGCTTCGGCTTCATTCTTCAAGATAGGAAGCTGTAATTCAAAAACAGCCCCCCCCTCGGGGGCGTTATGGGCGGTTAGCCGCCCACCAAGCTCGATGGCGATGCCCGAAGAAATGGCAAGACCCAGCCCCACGCCGTCGCCGGGCTGTTTGGTGGTGTAGAAGGGCTCGAACAGCGCGTCGAGGTCCTCGATGCCCGGCCCGTTATCACGCACCGTCAAAAGCGCGTTATCGCCTGCTGCCAACAACAGTTCGATCTGCGGCTCGCGCACGGCCTTTGTGGCGTCAAAGGCGTTGCGCAAAAGGTTCACGATGACCTGTTCCAGCCGCAACCGATCCGCCAGCACCATCACCGGCTCGGCCGGCAAGGCGCGCTGGATATTGACCGCGCGGGTCTTGAGTTGGGGTTCCATCATCGCAAGACCCGCGTTGATGGCCGCGCGCATATCGACGGGCGAGAAGGCCTCGGCCCCTTTGCGGGCATAGGATTTCAACTGTTTGGTGATGGCCCCCATGCGTTCGATCAGATCATCGATCCGCTGGAACGAGGCCAGCGCCTCGTCTGACCGCCGCCGTTGCAGCAACAGCCGCGCACCGGCGAGATAGGTCTTCATCGCGGCCAAGGGCTGGTTCAACTCATGGCTGACAGCGGCCGACATTTCGCCCAAGGCGGCAAGTTTGGATGACTGCGCCAGCGTCTGTTCAGCGACCTCCAGCGTCTTTTGCACCTTTTCGCGTTCGGCGATTTCGCGCTGCAGACGCACGTTCAATTGCCGCAACTCGACCGACTCGCGCTGCACAAAACTCAACTGGCTCAGCGTGCGCCGCGATGAGAACCACAGGCCAGCGGCAAGCAGAATGGCAAAACCCATGATCTCCAGCGCCAAGATCCCGTTCACCCGCTCGCGCACGCTGGCGTAGGTGGTGTAGCTGATCATCTTCCAGCCTTGGAAAGGCACACGGGATTCGCGCCGCATCACGGCCTCGCCCGCCACATAGCCGTCAACGGTATCGAGCGACCAATCCTGCGTCGCACGCACGGCCAGAGCAAAGGCCGTCGGCGTGGCCTGACTTTCCATGGCTGTGGTTTCGTCAAAGCCACGCCAGCGCGGTTCGCTGGCCAGAACGATCCGCCCCGAGGAATCAGTCACCAGTACCGCGTCGGACACGCTGGCCCAGCCCCGCTCCAGACGCCCAAGATCGACCTCGACCGCAATCACCCCCAAGGGTGAGCCGCCCTGATCCAGTCTGCGGCTATAGACAAAGGTGAACCGCCCATCGGCGTCCTGCACCGTGCGGTAGATCGTCTGGTTCGACCGCAACGCATCAATGAAATAGCTGTCGGCCTTGTGAACCGTGCCGATCCGGTTGCGGTCGGTCGCGGCCACCGACCGCCCGTCACGGTCCAGAAGGATCATCGAGGGCGAGCCGATCTCTTGCGCAAAGGAAATCAGGCGCAGCGACGAACGGGAATAGTCGGACGAGGCCAGCGCGTTGATCAGTTCGGGGTCGCGCGCCAGCAGTTGCGGCACGATCGAGTTGCGCTGCAACTCGCTCATCAGGTTGCCCACATAGAGCGTCAGGCGCAGATCGGCGCGGCTGCGGGTGCTGGCGGTCAGACGATCAGACAGGATCTGGTTGGTCGAATAGATGACGCCGACGACCATCACAAAGAACAACAGCAGCGCCAGCCGGGTAATCCAGCGGCGCAGGTTGAGCCTTCGTCTGATGGAAATTGCGTTCATTTCCGAATGCTAGGCCCGCGCCATCCCCGCTGCAAGGCAGGTGGCTCAGGCCGTGGCCAATACGCCCATCAATCCGCGGAAAAGCGCCATGCCATCGGTGCCGCCCTGCGCCGCTTCGACCGCGCGCTCGGGGTGGGGCATCATGCCAAGGACGCGACGGTTGTCCGACAAGACGCCCGCAATATCGGCCATCGAGCCATTGGGGTTCTGGCCATAGGTAAAGGCGATGCGGTCCTCACCCTTCAGCCGCGCCAGCGTTTCGTCATCGACGAAATAGTTGCCGTCATGATGGGCGATCGGCACCGAAATCTCCTGACCCGCGCGATAGCCGCCGGTAAAGGCACTGTCGGTGGTGGCCACGTTCAAGGTCACGCTCTTGCACAGGAACTTCAGCCCCGCGTTGCGCATCAAGGCACCGGGCAAAAGCCGCGTTTCGGTCAAGACCTGAAACCCGTTGCAGACGCCCAGCACATAGCCGCCGCGATTGGCATGATCCACCAAGGCCTGCGAGACCGGCGATTGCGCGGCAATCGCGCCGCAGCGCAGGTAGTCGCCAAAGGAAAACCCGCCTGGCACCGCGACCAGATCGACGCCCTTGGGCAGACCTGCGTCCTTGTGCCAGACCATTGTGACATCCGCACCCGCCAGACGCAGCGCCACCGCCATGTCGCGGTCGCAGTTTGAACCGGGGAATACGAGGACAGCGGCTTTCATGGCGGGCTCCAGTCCAGTGGTCAGAGAATCTCGACGCGGTAGCTTTCGATCACGGTATTGGCCAACAGCTTTTCGCACATGGCGGCCACCGTGGCCTCGGCGCGGGCGCGGTCGGCCTCGGCCAAATCCAGCTCGATCACCTTGCCCTGACGCACGCCGTTGACCCCGTCAAAACCCAAGGCCCCCAGCGCGTGACGCACCGCCTCGCCCTGCGGGTCAAGAACGCCTGTTTTCAACATCACATGCACGCGCGCTTTCATCGGGGATCCTCTTCGTCGGTCTCAGTTGATCAAGGTGGGCTTGGGGCGGTGCGTGACATTCGAAGGCAAAACCCCCAAACGCCGTGCCACCTCGGTATAGGCGTCCGTCAGCGAGCCCAGATCGCGGCGGAACACGTCCTTGTCCAGCTTGCGGCCCGTTTCGATATCCCAAAGGCGGCAGCTGTCGGGGCTGATTTCATCGGCCAAAAGCAAGCGCGGAAAGTCGTTTTCCCAGATGCGCCCGAACTCGACTTTGAAATCGATCAGCTTGATGCCCACGCCATGCATGACGCCCGACATAAAGTCGTTCACCCGCAGCGCGAGGCTGATGATATCGTCCAGTTCCTGCTGATTGGCCCAGCCGAAGGCGATGATATATTCCTCGGGCACCAAAGGGTCGCCAAGCGCGTCATTCTTGAACGAGAATTCGACAATCGGGCGCGGCAGTTGCGTGCCCTCTTCCATGCCCAGCCGCTTGGCCATCGAACCTGCGGCAAAATTGCGCACGATAACCTCGAGCGGAACGATCTCGACCTGCCGGATCAGCTGTTCGCGCATGTTGAGACGGCGGATAAAGTGGGTGGGCACACCAATGGCCGCAAGTCCGGTCATGAAAAACTCGGACAGGCGGTTGTTCAGCACGCCCTTGCCGTCGATCACCGCCTTCTTTTCGGCGTTAAAGGCGGTGGCATCGTCCTTGAAATACTGGACAAGCGTTCCCGGCTCGGGGCCTTCATAGAGGATCTTGGCTTTGCCTTCGTAGACTTTCTTGCGGCGGGACATGGCTGCTCCTTCGCTATGCGATCGGCCTCCCACGGGGCGCGGGAGCTCGCCGTTTGCCCGCCTCTTACGTCAAGCCCCCCTTGCGGGCAAGCACCCCTGAGGTCACATTGGAAGGGAAAACCAAAATCAGGAGTGCACAATGACCACTTTCGACGACCGCGAACACGCATTCGAAGCCA
>JAHEBS010000008.1 GCA_024642145.1 Marivivens sp. | reverse complement strand
TTCTTTTTGCACGATGACGGGCAGCGCATGCTGGTCGATGTGGCGCGGCCCTTGGCCGCCGCTTTGGCCCAGCGACTGACGATGTACAAGCTGCGGGCCGATGTGACGATCGCCGCAACCGAACTGGTGGTTTCGCGCGGCACCGGTCCCGCGCCCGAGGGCGCTTTGGCCGACCCCCGCCATGCGGCGCTTGGCTGGCGGGCCTATGGCGACAGCGATATTTCGGACGACACCGATTGGGACGCGCTGCGGGTGGCCCATCTGGTCCCCGAGACGGGGATCGAGCTTGATGCCGAAACCTATATCCTCGAGGTCGGCTTTGAACGCCTGCATGGCGTCGATTTCCGCAAAGGCTGTTATGTCGGCCAAGAAGTCACGGCGCGGATGAAGCACAAGACCGAACTGCGCAAAGGCTTGGCTCTGGTCGAAGTGAACGGCGAGGCAGCACCCGGCACGCCGATCATGGCGGGCGAGCGCGAGGCAGGCACGCTTTTGACGCGCGCGGGCGACCGTGCCATTGCCTATCTGCGCTTTGACCGCGCCGGCGATGACATGGCGGCGGGCGATGCCAAGGTTTGGCTGGTCAGTTGACCAGATGGGGCGGTGCCCGCCCCTCATCCCATGCAATGATGTTTTCCAAGGCGCGCATCCCCATGGCGATCCGCGTGTCCATCGTGGCGCTGCCCAGATGCGGCAGCAGCACGACGTTTTCCAGCGCCATGAGCGCCTCTGGCACCAAGGGCTCGCGTTCGTAGACATCAAGCCCCGCGCCTGCGAACTGGCGCTTGGCCAGCGCCTCGGTCAGCGCGGTTTCATCCACGACGTCGCCGCGCGCGATATTGACGAAAATGCCCGTGGGCTTCATTGCGGCCAGCGCCTTGGCGTCGATCAGGTGCCGCGTCTCGGCCCCGCCCGGCACGCAGACCACAACGAAATCTGCGGCGCCCATCAGACCCTCTAGCGTCTCGATCCGCCGCGCGGGGAAACCAACGGCCTTATCCGAGCGGTTGTAATAGACCACCCCCATGTCAAAGCCGAAATGGCAACGCCGCGCGACGGCCTGACCGATGCGGCCCATGCCCACGATCCCCACGGTCTTGCCCGTAACATGGGTGCCCAGCATCTGCGTTGGCGTCCAGCCATGCCAGCCACCGCCGCGCAGAATGCGTTCGCCCTCGCCCACGCGCCGCGCCGCAGCCAAAAGCAGGGCCATGCCCAGATCCGCAGTGGCGTCCGTCAGCACGCCAGGGGTGTTACTGACGGCGACACCAACAGCGCGCGCGGCCTTGGCGTCGATATGGTTATAGCCCACACCGAAATTCCCGAGAATCCGCGCGCGCGGCGCGCCCGCAGCGGCAAAGGCGGCGACCGTAAAGCTATCGCCCAACGTGGGCAGGATCGCGTCATAGGTCAAAAGCGCCGCGGTTGCTTCGGCCTCGGTCAGGCCAGCCGCCGTGTCGCGCAGGGTCACATCGAACCGCGCACGGGCGGCCTCAACCACGGGCGCGGGCAGGACCCGCGTGATCAAGAGCTTTTTCAATGCATCCTCCCGCCAAGCGGCACATCGTGATCGGGCGAAAGCAGCACGATGCCACCTTCCGCGTCAGAAACGCCCAGCACTAGCACCTCGGACATGAACTTGCCGATCTGGCGGGGCGGAAAATTGACGACCGCCATGACCATCCGCCCGACCAGCCTATCGGGGTCATAATGGGCCGTGATCTGGGCCGAGGTCTTGCGCTCGCCGATCTCGGGCCCAAAGTCGATCCAGAGCTTGATCGCAGGCTTGCGGGCCTCGGGGAAAGGTTCGGCACGGGTCACACGTCCGGCGCGGATATCCACCTTGAGAAAATCGTCGAAGGTAATCGGATCAGCCACGTGCAAGCTCCCGTCCACGCTCTGCGGCGGCATGAACCGCGCGCTGCAAGAGCGCAGGAAACCCGGCCTCGGGGTCCATCAGCACCTTCAACGCCGCCTCGGTCGTGCCTTTCGGTGACGTCACATTGACGCGCAGTTGTGCGGGATCTTCGGTGGCCTCCATCGCCAGCGCGCCTGCGCCTGCGACAGTCGCCTTGGCCAGCGCCATGGCAAGATCGGGCGCCAACCCCTCGGCCGCGCCCGCAGCCGCCAGCGTTTCGATCAAGTGGAACACATAGGCGGGGCCAGAGCCGGAAACGGCGGTGACCGCATCAATCTGCGCCTCGCTGTCCAGCCTGACCACCTGACCCACGGCGGCCATCAGCGCCTCGGCGGTGTCCATATGCGCAGGGGTGGCATGGGCATTGCCAATCAGGGCCGTGATACCGCGCCCGACAGCGGCGGGTGTGTTGGGCATGGTGCGGATGATGGGCGTCGCGGCGCCAAGAACCGCCTCGAAATGCGCAATCTGCGTGCCTGCGGCAATAGAGACAAACAACGTATTGCCGCCGCCCATGGCCGCCAGAACCGGCAGCGCCTCGCCCATCATCTGGGGTTTGACCGCCACCAACACCACGGCGGGCGCCTTGGGCAGGGCGGCGTTGATTTGCACGCCCTGCGCGCGCAGCCAATCCGAAGGGTTGGGGTCGATCACATGGACAGAGCCTGCGGGGATACCGCCTTTCAGCCAGCCCGCCAGAAGCGCCGATCCCATCTTGCCGCAGCCAAGAAGCACAAGCCCGCGACGGGCGATTTCGCTGTTATCCATGGTCCCTCCAGTCATGCGACTTTGTTAGAGACCAAGCCACCGTGGATCAAGCGCGTCAGGCGCGGCCATAGGCCTCGGTGATGGCGATGCGAATTGCCTCGGTGGGGTCGCGTTCGGCCCATGTCGCCAGTTGGAAGGCGGGGAAGAACCGCTCGCAGCTTAGCACCGCGGCATTGATCATCGTGTCGATCTGTTCCGGCGACGCGATCTGTTCGCCCGCTAGGATCAGGCCATAGCGATAGACCATCATCTTTTGTTCGCCCCACCACGTGAACGAACCCGCCCAGATCTGGTCATTGGCGTGATTGAGCGTCTCGTAAAGCGCGCCGATGCGGTGTTCGGGGGGCTCCATCTCGAAGGTGCAGATCAGCCGCAGGGTCTGGTCATAGGCTGACCACGACAGGGTCAACGCATAGCCGCGCCACTGACCCTCGACCGCCATGGCGATCTGGTCATGGGCGATACGGTCGAATTCCCACTCGTGATGTTCGGCGATGGACTCCACCAGATCGATGGGGTCGATGTCGTCGGCATCGATATAGACATCTGAAACGGCCATGCACACCCTCTCTGCTCTTGCGAAGGGGTATGGCAGCGCCCCAACCGCTAGGTGTTTTGCCAAGGGACAGTGTGATTTCACCTATCCCCTACGAGATATGGTGGGGCCAACACCCCGTTCTGTAAAGCAGTTTCTTGGGGATAACCCGTCTGTCGGGCCGGAATTTGTGGTAATTCGGCCATTGCCCCTTGGCACGACGAGGCGCAAGTTGCCGCCCAGAATCGGAGGTATCCCATGAACATCGAACTTCTCCGCGCCCTGTGCGAGACCCCCGGCGTCCCCGGACACGAAGAGCGCGTGCGTGATCTGATCCGCAAAGAGGTGGAACCCTATGTCGACCATATCGAGGTTGACGCGATGGGCTCGCTCTTGTGTCGGCGTGACGCCAAGACCAAGGACGCCAAGCGCGTCATGCTTTTGTGCCATATGGACGAGATCGGTTTTCTCGTCAGCCACATCACCGACAAGGGTTTTCTCTATCTGCAACCGGTCGGCGGCTTTGACGCGCGCAACCTGTTTTCGCGGCGCGTGCTGGTCTGCACCGACAATGGCGATTTCAAGGGCGTCATGAATCCGGCGGGCAAGCCCGTTCACATCGCCTCGGTCGAGGAACGCAAGAAACTGCCCGAACCGCATGAGTTCATGGTGGATCTGGGCCTTGGCGCCAAGGCGGCCGATGTCGTCAAGATCGGTGACTATGTGGTGATGGACGAGCCGCTTCTGGAACTGGGCGACAAGGTCGTTTCCAAGGCGCTGGATAACCGCGTGGCCTGTTGGCTGGGCATCGAGACGCTCAAGGCGCTGGGCAAGGACAAGGGTCGCGATATCGAGATCCATGTGGCCTTCACCACGCAGGAAGAGGTGGGCCTGCGCGGCGCGCGCACGGCGGCCTATCGCATCAAGCCCGATATCGGTCTGGGCATCGACGTCACGCTGGCCTGCGACACGCCCGGCGTGCCCGATCAGGACGCGACCACGCGGCAGGGTAAGGGTTTTGGACTTCATGTCCGGGATTCGTCCTTTATCGCCGACAAGGCGCTGGTGGCCGAGATCGAGGAACTGGCCAAGGCCAAGTCCATTCCCTACCAGCGCACCATGCTGTTGGCGGGCGGTCAGGATGGCGCGGCGGCGCAGCAGGCTGCGGCAGGCGCCCGCGCGGTCGGAATCGTGGTTGGCACGCGCTATGTGCATACGGTGACCGAGATGATCGACAAGGGCGATCTGCAGGCGGCACTGGATATTCTGGTGGCCTATCTGGACAGCCACTGAATGACGAAGGGGCGCCGCTTGGCGCCCCTTTTCATGACGCGACGCTGACCCCGTCAGGCCACGTCGATCAGTTCCAGATCCGACATCCGCAGGCGTGGTGCGCCCACCTGACCGAAATCGGCCATGCAGGTGTGGTGCGGAAAGAACGACAGGTAATGGCCCAACATCTCGCCCCGCAGACCAAGGTCAAATGCGGTGCCGGGATGCAGGCTTTCGACTTCGACGCCATTGGCCAAGAGTCGCTCGTGCTGCTGGAAGGCCAGATGGAACATTTGCACGCCCGATCCGGGCGTCACTTCGATCACACCGACGCCATCGACGAAATCGGCGGCGGGGATAAGGCCCCCCTCATGGCCCGTGACACGGCGGATACCGGGACTGCGATGATAGATGCGCGCTTGGCCACCCAAGACCAGATCAGAGGCGGGGCGGCCATAGCCCAGAGCCTCGGGTGAAAACCGCACCAAACGGCACCTTTCGGCCTGCGGCACCAGATCGATGGACCCGCGCCACGCCAGCACCTCGGAGCGCCCATCGGCAAGGCGCATGACATCGCCCGGCCAGAGATCCTCGATCGCGACGATGCCGCGTGCTGTCTGGAAAAGCGTGCCGCGTGCAAAAGCGTTAAACGAATTTTCGAACGAAGGTGTCGCCGGCGCGAGACGCGAGAACACGTCCACCTCGCCATCGGGCATCAGGACAGCAACGTCATATTTGCGCATCAATTTGCGCTGCCCTTGCTGAGCAAGGGGCTGGGGCGCCACGCCAATGGCGTGCGACGAGCCGATATCCATGCGTCACCCTCTCCGGTTCGCTATCGGCCCCCACCGTGCAACCTTTTTGCCTGATCGCGCGCGCGTCCGTCAAATTATTGCAAAGATTGCAGCCGCTTGGCGGGCCAATATAGGGGGCGGAACTTGGGATTGACCGCGCTGGCGAAACGATCACGGCGGTTCGGGGCCGTCGCGTGGCTGATAGTGATTCGAAAACAAAAGGCCGCCCCTGGGGCGGCCTTGATCGATTCGGAAACGGAAAGGCGGCTCAGGCGGTCGCGCGCGCCTTGGTTTCGCCTTCTGCGGCTTTGCGGCGGGCAATCATTGCCTTGCGCATCGCGCCACGTTCCCAAGGCATGCGGGTGTTGCAGCTATCCGCGGCCTTGATCACATTCGCCATCCAGATCTTTTTGCTTTTCATCTGCCTCATCCTTTGTCGTTTGCCGAACCATGCGGCCTTTGACTGGATGATGATGCGCGTTCACGGCGCGATTTCGGCCCAAACAGGGAAATTGCTGCCTTATTCCAGATCAGGGCGATTGGCATAACCGCCGCAGAGACGAATTGTTAAGCTATTGTTTTTATTAGACTTACACAGATAGCGTCAACAATCAGCCAAGCTGAACCGGATTGTTTCCACCTGATTGGGGCGTGATCTGGGCCGCCACACGCCGCATTTCCGCCCAGATCAGATCCGGATGACCGACATCAGGCGACCATAGTCGGCCTCATGCGCGTGGCAACTGCGCCGGTAGGAATAGAATCGCCTAGGGTCGGTGTAGGTGCAATGGCGTGTCCATGTCGCCTCACCCACGCCGGCCGCGCGCAGGCGGTTCAGACCAAAGCCCGGCAGGTCGAACAGGACGCGGTCGCCCTCGCCACCTGCGAAATAGCGCGCGTAACCTTCGTCCTCGGCCAAGAAACGGTCCATGAACTCTGGCCCGACCTCATAGGCGCGCTGGCTGATCGTCGGGCCGATCACGGCGCAGATGTTTTCGCGCTCGGCACCCAAAGCCTCCATCGCCTCGATCGTCGCCTCCAGCACGCCACCAAGCGCCCCTTTCCAGCCCGCATGGGCCGCACCGATCACTTGTGCCTCGGCATCGGCAAAAAGCACGGGCTGGCAGTCGGCGGTCAGGACACCCAGCGCAATGCCGGGTCGGTCCGTGACCATGGCGTCGGCGTCGCCAAGGGGCGTTCCTGCGGCAGTCACGGTAACGACCGTGGCCGAGTGGATCTGACGCACCCCCGCCAAGGCGCTTTGCGTGACGCCCAGCGCCGCGGCGACACGGTCACGGTTGATCGACACGACCTCATGCTGGTCGCTGCTGCCGTAACCGCAATTAAGACCCTCGAAAATACCCGACGAAGCCCCGCCGCCACGCCCGAAAAACCCGTGGCGAAAAGGCAAAAGTTCGTCTGCGGTGATGATGTCGAGCGTCATGGCTCTAACCCCGGCAAAACTGGCGCCCCCTGCGGATAGAGCCCCAACACTTTGAAGAGGTCACCCATTTCGGCAGGATGCGTCAAGCGGCGGTGTGCGGCGACATGCGCGGCAAGCCGTTCGCCCTCCAAACCACGCGCCAGAGCCTCGGCGCGCGCCGTGATGCCCAGACGTTCCAGAAACACGCCCTGCGGCGTGAGCCGACTATGGATTGCGGGCGCAGCGGCAAGGGCCAGAGCCTCGAAATCAACATGCGCCGTCAGATCGCTGTCACCGGGCACCGCAAGCGGATCAATGGGCTTATGCTGTTTCAGCGCCTGCAGCGTATCGCCCAGCGAATGCCAGTCCCCATAGTCAACGATCAACGCGCCGCCCCCGTGGCGCGCGATGCGTGCGCCTATCTCCGCCGCGATCTCGGTCGCGGGGGCGCAGGTTTCCACCAGATCACCGTCGCGCGTATCCGCCAGCCGATGCGCCAAAGCGGCAAGCGGGGCGGGCGTGGACAGGCCAAAGGCCAGATCGTCGCCAGCTAAGCCCACCATCCGCTCGGCCCAGCCATCACCTTGGCGGATGAACTGGCGGATGGGCAGGGCATCAAAGAATTCATTGGCGATCAGAAACAGCGGTCCTTCGGGCAAATCACGCAAATTGTCGTGCCAAACGGCGCCCATGACCTGTTCGGCCTGCACGGCACGCAGATTGGGCGAGGTTTCCACGAAATGCACGCTCAGCGCGGCATGAAAGCCCGGCAGTCCGCGCGTCGCGCGCAGCGCATCGGCCATCAACGTGCCGCGTCCGGGGCCCAGCTCTGCCAGAACCACCCCTTGCGGGCGACCCTGATCAATCCATGCCTGCGCCAGCGACAGACCCAGTAATTCGCCAAACATCTGGGTAATTTCCGGCGCGGTGATGAAATCGCCACCCGCGCCAAAAGGATCGCGGTTGGTGTAATAGCCATGCTGCGGGTCCATCAGGCACAGCGCCATATATTCGGCCACCGTGATCGGCCCGCTCTGGGCGATGCTGCGGCGCAAGCGTACGGCAAGGCCGCTCATGCCGGATCTCTGCGGGCGCGCAGGACCAGCCAGACACCGACCGCAAACATGGGCAGGGACAGAATCTGGCCCATGGTCAGACCCCAGTCGCCAAATTGCAGGGCATAGCCCAGCGGATTGCCCGGTCCCTGAAACTGGGCGTCGGGCTGGCGCACGAACTCTAGGCAGAACCGGATCAGACCGTAGCCCGTGACAAAGACCCCTGTCAGCGCCCAAGGCCGTTTCAAGGCCCCGCGCCGGAACGCCAGCCAAAGGATCAACGCGCCAAGGATCAGACCCTCGGTCAGGCTTTCATAAAGCTGCGAGGGGTGGCGCGCGCAGGCCTTGAAGATCACATCGATACAGTCTTGCGCCGCCTCGCCGGGGAAAATCACGCCCCACGGCAGATCGGTGGGGCGCCCCCATAGCTCGGCATTGATGAAATTGGCAATGCGCACGAGGAAAATCGCAGGGGTGCAGGTCAGCGCCAACAGGTCCGCCACCGCCGAAAGCCGCAAACGATGCGCGCGCGCCCAAAGGATGACCGCGACCACCACGCCCAGAAAACCGCCGTGAAACGACATGCCACCCTGCCAGACGGCGATCACCTCGGCTGGATGGGCAAGGTAATAGGCGGGCTTGTAGATCAGCACATAACCAAGGCGCCCGCCAAGGATCACGCCGACGATGATCCATGTCATCAGCGCCTCGGGCAGGACGGGCGTCATCGGGGCCTGATCGCCCAGCCAGAGCGTGGGCCGCCTGACCGCCGCAACCGCGATCCGCCAGCCGATCAAGATGCCCGCAATATAGGCCAGCGCATACCAGCGCAGCGCGAAATGGACGCCAAAAACCGTGACCGAGAAAACCTCGGGCGAAATATTGGGAAAGGGGATCGCGCCAACCATGGCATTACCTCAACCGCGCCCGTGCGCTTGTCAACTGCGGGGCGGCTTGCCCTGCCCTGTCAGAGCCACCATATAGGCCCTAACCAGACCGGAGACAGCCATGCAAACCCGCAACAAGATCCTCGATGATTTCTCGCAACTGATGACCAACGCCATCGGCGTGGCGCAGGGAGCCAAGGATGAGGCGCAAAACGCCATGCGTGGCGTGATGGATCGCTGGCTGGCTGATCGCGATTTTGTCACGCGCGAAGAATTCGACGCGGTGCGCGCCATGGCGCAAAAAGCGCGTGAGGAAAACGACGCGTTGGCCGCGCGCATTGCTGCGCTCGAGGCCAAACCCGCCAAGAAAGCCGCTAAAGAATAATCACGCCTCGCGCGCGAGCCGTTCTTCCAGCACGTCGAACGGCACACCCGGCTCGTCCTTGGCGTCGCGGATCACAAGGCTGGTCTTGACGCTCGCCACATTGGGGGCTGCGGTCAGCTGTTCGGTCAGAAAGCTTTGAAAGCTGCGCAGATCGGGCGCCACGCATTTGAGGATAAAGTCCACCTCGCCGTTCAGCATGTGGCACTCGCGCACCAAGGGCCAGTGGCGGCAGCGGTCTTCGAAAGCGGCGAGATCGGATTCGGCCTGTTTTTGCAGGCCGACCATGACAAAGACCTGCACCTCGAATCCCAGTTCGCGCGCATCGACAACAGCGTGGTAGCCGCGGATAAACCCCTGCTCTTCCAGCGTGCGAACGCGGCGCAGACAGGGCGGTGCCGAGATGCCCACGCGTTTGGCCAGTTCGACATTGGTCATGCGACCATCCGCCTGAAGCTCTGCCAGAATCATACGGTCGATGTCGTCGAGTTTGGTACCGCGCATATTGCCCTCATTATTTTGTCAAACACTACGCGAAGCGACCCCTGTGCGCAACAATATTTCAAGACAACGCAACATCGTTATCGGTCTTGTTATATTTTGCTTTCTAAATATATCGAGAAGGTCCGGCCTTTCGCTGACCGACGGCGGCGGCTATATCGGGACGGACGCGCAAGATAAAGAGGTAGCCCCATGTCCGACACCCGCCACACCAAGCTTTTGATCATCGGCTCGGGTCCGGCCGGTTATACCGCCGGCGTTTACGCCGCCCGCGCGATGCTGAACCCGCTTTTGGTGCAGGGCATGGAACCGGGTGGGCAGTTGACCACCACCACCGAGGTCGAGAACTATCCGGGCTTTACCGAGGTTCAAGGCCCCGAGTTGATGGTCAAGATGGAAGAACACGCACGCGCCATGGGCTGCGAAGTCGTCATGGACCTGATTACCGACCTCAACCTGTCGGACCGCCCGTTTCGCGCACGCGGCGACAGCGGCACGGAATACACCGCCGATGCCGTGGTTCTGGCCACCGGTGCGCGCGCCAAATATCTGGGCCTGCCGTCCGAGGACAAGTTCAAGGGCTTTGGCGTCTCGGCCTGCGCCACTTGTGACGGGTTCTTTTATCGCGGGCGCGAGGTGGTGGTCATCGGTGGCGGCAATACCGCTGTCGAAGAGGCGCTGTTCTTGACCAACTTTGCCACCAAGGTGACGCTGATCCACCGCCGCGATAGCCTGCGGTCGGAAAAGATCCTGCAAGATCGCCTGTTCAAGAACCCCAAGATCGAGGTGATCTGGAACCACACCGTCGAAGAGGTGCTGGGCACCGAGGCGCCGCTGGGCGTGACCGGCACGCGCATTCGCAATGTGCATACGGGCGAAGAGCGCACGATTGCCTGTGACGGTTTCTTTGTGGCCATCGGCCATGCGCCGGCCTCGGAACTCGTGGCTGACCAGTTGGAACTGCACCATGGCGGCTATGTCAAAGTCATTGCCGGCTCGACCCGCACCTCGATCGAGGGGGTTTTTGCGGCGGGCGATCTGACGGACCATATCTATCGTCAGGCCGTGACCTCGGCGGGCATGGGCTGCATGGCCGCGCTGGACGCCGAACGCTGGCTTTCGGGTCAGGAGTGAACGGTTTTTCGGGCGGGGTCTGGCGCGCGGTTTTTGCCGGCGCCGATCCCTTGGCGTCTGTCAGCGCGCCCGAAGGCCGGTTCCATCACGACGGCCAGCGGGCGATCTATGCCTCGCTCTCGCCCGAGGGTTGCCGCGTGGCCATCAAGCGTTACCTGCGGCCTGACGACCCGCCACGGCTGATCCACCCCCTGCGGCTTGACGCGGCGCGGGTGATCGACCTGAGCGGCGCGCCTGACCTGAGCATTGTCTGGCAAGATCTGCGCCCTCAAGGCCCCTCGCCTACTTGGGCGACATCGGATCGGCTGCGGGCCGAGGGCTGGCAGGCCATGCTCTATGCCTCGCGCACGCGCCCCGAGTTGACCCATATCGTGATCTTCACACCTGACGCCGGTATCCTGCGCGTCCTTGGACCTGCGATCGCTTTCTAGGCCGTTTCGCGTCAGGATACGCAGCGTCCCACAACAAAAACCTTTCTTTTTGCAGCCGGATATGTGATGCGTTCATCGCTGAACACATATCGAGCCAACCCATGACCCTGACCGAGACCCAAGCCAGCCTGCCGGAGGAAGACCAGCTCTTTCGCCTGCTGCGGCAGCTTGACCGGTCACCCGGCGCGTCGCAGCGGACAACCGCCGAGGCATTGGGCATCAGCCTTGGGCGGCTCAACGCCTATTTGCGGGCGGCAACCGACGCGGCCCTGATCCACGTCGCGGACCGCGCAGGCCCCGACCGCCGTCAGCGCTTTGCCTACGAGTTGACGCTCAAGGGTGCCGCCGAAAAAACCCGCCTCGCGGACCGCTTTCTTGCGGTGAAGCTGGCCGAATACAATGCGCTCCACGCCGAATTGACCGGCACCGCGCCCGAACATTTGTTGCAGAACCACAGGACCACAGTGATGCAGAACAACCTTGCCCCGATCCCCGAACTCTATGTGTCTTACGAGAGCGCCCAAAAGCTCAAGGTCGAAGCCGCTGACCTGTTGTCGCACGACCTGACCGCGCGTCAGACCTGTGATCTTGAACTCTTGATGAACGGCGGATTCAACCCGCTCAAGGGCTTCCTCTCCGAGGCTGACTACAACGGCGTTGTCGACAATATGCGTCTGACCGATGGCGCGCTTTGGCCCATGCCCATCACGCTCGACGTCAGCGAGGCCTTTGCCGACAAGGTGGAACTGGGTCAGGACATCGCGCTGCGCGACATGGAAGGCGTGATCCTTGCCACCATGACCGTCACCGACAAATGGGTGCCCAATAAATCGCACGAGGCCGAAATGGTCTTTGGGGCCGATGATCTGGCCCATCCGGCTGTGAACTATCTGCACAACACGGCAGGCAAGGTCTATCTGGGCGGCCCCATCGTGGGCATCCAGCAGCCTGTGCATTACGACTTTAAGGCGCGACGCGACACGCCCAATGAACTGCGCGCCTATTTCCGCAAACTTGGCTGGCGCAAGATCGTGGCCTTCCAGACCCGCAACCCGCTGCACCGCGCCCATCAGGAACTGACCTTCCGCGCCGCGCGCGAGGCACAGGCCAACCTGCTGATCCACCCCGTTGTCGGCATGACCAAGCCTGGCGATGTGGACCACTTTACCCGTGTGCGCTGCTACGAGGCGGTGCTGGATAAATATCCGCAGGCCACCACCACCATGTCGCTGTTGAACCTTGCCATGCGCATGGCCGGCCCGCGCGAGGCGGTCTGGCACGGCCTGATCCGCAAGAACCACGGCTGCACCCATTTCATCGTCGGCCGCGACCACGCCGGCCCCGGCAAGAACTCGGCTGGCAAGGACTTTTACGGGCCCTATGACGCGCAGGAACTGTTCAAGAAGCACGAAGAGGAAATCGGCCTGACCATGGTCGACTTCAAGCACATGGTCTATGTGCAGGAACGCGCCCAATACTTCCCCGCAAACGAAGTGCCAGAGGGCACGACCGTCCTCGACATCTCGGGCACCGAACTGCGTCGCCGTCTGCGTGAAGGTCTGGATATTCCCGCGTGGTTCTCGTTCCCCGAGGTTGTCACTGAACTCCGCCGCACCTCGCCGCCGCGCTCCAAGCAGGGCTTTACCGTGTTTTTCACCGGCCTGTCGGGTTCGGGCAAATCCACCATCGCCAATGCGCTGATGGTCAAGCTGATGGAAATGGGTGGCCGCCCCGTGACGCTCTTGGACGGCGATGTGGTGCGTAAACACCTGTCGTCGGAACTGGGCTTTTCCAAGGAACACCGTGACATCAACATCAAACGTATCGGCTATGTCGCCTCGGAAATCACCAAAAACGGCGGTATCGCCATCTGCGCGCCGATTGCACCCTATACCTCGACCCGCCGCGCCGTGCGCGAGATGATCGAAGCCTATGGCGCGTTCATCGAGGTTCACGTCGCCACCTCGATCGAGGAATGCGAACGCCGTGACCGCAAGGGGCTCTACAAGCTCGCCCGTGAAGGCAAGATCAAAGAGTTCACCGGCATTTCCGACCCCTACGAGGCGCCCACCGCGCCGGAATTGCGGGTCGAGACCGAAAACGTGGACGTGGATAACTGCGCCCATCAGGTCATCTTGACGCTGGAAAGCATGGGTCTGATTGCCGCCCACTAAGGGCCGCATCCCACCAAAGCAAAGGCCGGCCCGATGGGCCGGCCTTTGTCATGCCAAGGGGCCGGATCAGCCGGCGCGCAGCATCCGGTGGATCAAGCCATCCTTCAGCACATAGTGGTGAAACAGGGCTGCGGCGGCATGCAGGCCCGCCAGAACCATCAGCCCGTTCATCACCAGAACGTGCAGTTCACCGACGCTGTCGATGCCACGGAACCACGCCACCAGTCCCAGCACCGGCACCAGCGCCAATAGCCCGTAGAGACCCAGATGCGCCATTTCGCCCGCGCGGGCCATATGGCGTGGCGTTTGCGGGTCCGCCTCTGGCACGCCACGCATCAGCCGCACAGCCAGCCGCAGCCCGACCAACACCAAAAGCGCCGTGCCTACATAGATATGCGTCCGCGCCTGAAATCCGGCTGCGGCGACGCCGGTTTCCAGCTTGTGGTCAAAGGCCGCGATCATGGCCTCGCCCGTGAGGTAATTGACCCCGACCAGCAGGGCCACGCCCCAATGAAGGGCGATCTGCAATCGTGAATAGCCTGTCGTTTTTTTCATCATCTCGATCCGTAAGGCTGCCGCTGCGCGGCAAATGACAAGGGCGACGCAATTGCGCGCCGCCCATGTAACGTTGCGAAAATTTATTTCCGTTCCACAGACCTGCAGGTTGATGTGGGTCTTTTCCAAACGCGGGTTTAGATCATAAACCCGCGGTCGATGCGGCTCAGGTCATCCGCCGTAGCAGACCATCCTTGAGCATGTAATGGTGATAAAGACCGGCTGCGGCATGGGCGAAAGCCAGAAAGATGATCAGGTTGACAGACAGCTGATGCAGCCCACCCAGTTTGAGGCCAGCATACCAAGTCGCCATACCCGTCAGCGGCACGATGAACAGAAGCGCATAAAGCGCCAGATGCATGGCCTTGGCCGCCATATCCATCAGCGCGTTGCCGGACTCAGCCGCCGCCGGCGCGCCCAGTATGACCCGCAGGAACACCCGCAGCGCCACCAGCACCAAAACGCCGATGCCCACATAGGCGTGCATTTGCACAGCGGTGGTAATATCTGCGCTACGGCCCCGCTCGATCGCGCGATAGGCGTGCGACATGGCATCGCTGAACAGGTAATTGAAAGCGATGAACAAAAGCGTCAGCCAGTGGATCGCGACCAAGGGCCGCGCGTATCGGGATGTTGCGTCGCGCATCGGGAAAGCTCTGCCTCTTAATTTTCATGAGCTGCAGGCTATAGCCTAGTCGTTAAAGGGGGCAACCGCCCTAATGGGTCATCACGGGGTTCTTATCGTGCTGACGCGCCAAGGCAAACGCCATGCCGCGATCCGCGACCAGCGCCAATTGCTGGCCCTGCGCATCGTGAACCGCAAAAAGCGATTTCAGGTCACCCACCTGTTCGCGGATCTCGTCCGGCAAATCCTCGACCAAGACGGGTTTCACGTAGACGACATCGCCGCCCAACGCTTTCAGATCGAATTTGGCGTTCATCCTATCCCCTCCGGATCTTGATCGACTGCACGATGCTTTCCGGCACATGCCGGCGCAGGTCGATATGCAACAGGCCGTTTTCCAACAGCGCCTCGCCGACATCCACACCATCAGCCAGCACGAACGACCGCTGGAACTGTCGCGCGGCGATGCCGCGGTGCAAGAATATGCGGCTTTCGCCATCGTCGGACTGCCGCCCACGGATCACCAGCGCGTTGTCTTCGACGGTTATCGCCAGCTCGGCCTCGGCAAAACCAGCCACGGCGAGCGTGATGCGATAGGATGTCTCGGATGTTTGTTCGATATTATAGGGCGGGTAACCATCGTTGCCGGTCTTGGCGGTGCGTTCCACCAGCCGTTCAAGCTGTTCAAAGCCCAAAAGAAAGGGATGGGTCCCAAGCGTCAGTTTCGTCATCCGACACGTCCTCTATCAAGCGACAGTCTCATTGGCCCCGATTGCGGCGGCCATGATGAATATGGGTTTGACACCGCTTTGGTGCAAGTGGCGGGCTGGCGGGATGCCACATGATGGCTTATCTTTGAGAAGCCGAATTCAGGAAAGCTGCGATGAACACGCCCTCGAACATGGAAGAAGAAGAGATCTTCAAGGTTCAACTCGAGGTTCTGCGCCGTGAACACCGTGATCTGGACGAGGCGATCCATGCGTTGCACACGCGGGGCACGGCTGACCCGTTGACCGTCAAGCGATTGAAAAAGCAGAAGCTCCTGCTCAAGGACCGGATCGCTTTCATCGAAGACAAACTCTTGCCCGATATCATTGCCTGACGCCATTGCGCGCGGACGGTTCGCGGCTATATTGCGCGCTCCAAGCGATGGAGGCGGCAATGGCCGGTATCGAGGTGGGCATTATCATGGGCAGCCAGTCTGACTGGCCGACCATGCGCGAGGCAGCGGCCGTTCTTGACGAACTGGGGGTGCCCTATGAGGCCAAGATCGTCTCGGCACACCGCACGCCCGACCGGCTTTGGGACTACGGCAAAGAGGCGGCGGCGCGCGGGCTCAAGGTCATTATCGCCGGCGCCGGCGGTGCGGCCCATTTGCCGGGCATGATGGCCTCGAAAACGCGGGTGCCGGTGATCGGTGTTCCGATCCAGACCAAGGCGCTGTCGGGTGTCGATTCGCTCTATTCCATCCTGCAGATGCCGCGCGGCTATCCAGTGGCAACCATGGCTATCGGCGCGGCTGGTGCGGCGAATGCGGGGCTGATGGCGGTGGCGATCCTTGCCAATGGCGATGCCGCCCTTGCGGCACGGCTGGATGCGTGGCGCGCGGCCCTTTCTGCCTCGATCCCCGAGGAGCCCAGCGATGACTGACCCGCTGCGCCCCGGCGCAAAGATCGGTATTCTGGGCGGCGGGCAGTTGGGGCGGATGCTTTCGGTCGCCGCGTCGCGGCTGGGTTTTGTCACGCACATCTTTGAACCCGCCGCAAATCCGCCGGCAGGTCAGGTCGCCGCGCAGGTGACAACAGCCTCTTACGAC
Source organism: Marivivens sp. (assembly GCA_024642145.1). Taxonomy (GTDB): domain Bacteria; phylum Pseudomonadota; class Alphaproteobacteria; order Rhodobacterales; family Rhodobacteraceae; genus JAHEBS01. The sequence continues at coordinate 14,050 of JAHEBS010000008.1, read as the reverse complement.
GACACGGACGCGCTTGCGACATTCGCGGCCGCTGTCGATGTCGTCACCTACGAATTCGAGAACATCCCGACCGCAGCCCTTGACGCAATCGAGGCGGTTCGCCCCATCAGGCCGGGTCGCAATGCCTTGGCGATCAGCCAAGACCGGATTGCGGAAAAGGATTTTCTCAACCAGATCGGCCTGAAAACCGCCCCTTATGCCGCCGTTCTTACACTTTCAGAACTTGAGGCCGCCATTGCCCGCATCGGGGCCCCCGCGATCCTCAAGACCACGCGTCTGGGCTATGACGGCAAGGGGCAGGCACGGATCATGTCGCCCGCCGACGCGCCCGCCGCACTGGCCGCCATGCAGGGTGCGCCTGCGGTGCTTGAGGGATTTGTGCATTTCAGCCGCGAGGTTTCGGTCATTGGCGCGCGTGGACTGGACGGGTCGATCGCCTGCTTCGATCCCGGTGAAAACGTGCATGAGGGCGGCATCTTACGGACGACGACCGTCCCTGCCCGCCTGACCGCAGCCCAGCGCACCGACGCGGTATTGATTGCGGCCAAGATCCTGAACGCGCTCGACTATGTCGGCGTCATGGGGGTCGAGCTTTTCGTCACCGATGCGGGCCTGATCGTCAACGAGATCGCCCCGCGCGTGCATAATTCGGGTCACTGGACCCAGAACGGCTGCATGATCGACCAGTTCGAACAGCATATCCGCGCCATCGCGGGTTGGCCTTTGGGCGATGGCAGCCGGATTGCCGATGTCGTGATGGAAAACCTGATCGGCGATGATGTCTTGCGCCTGCCCGAAATCGCCAGAACCGCGGCCGCGATCCATCTCTATGGCAAGGCCGAGGCCAAGTCCGGCCGCAAGATGGGCCATGTGAACCGCATTCGCGCCGGAAAATGACGTTTTGCGCCCTTGTGGCCGCGGGACAAGCCGCTAAACATAGGGTGCCGGGATTTGCCGGTATTCTCAGGGCGGGGTGAAATTCCCCACCGGCGGTGATAGCCCGCGAGCGCCTTTCCCATGGAAAGGGTCAGCAGATCCGGTGGAACTCCGGGGCCGACGGTATAGTCCGGATGAAAGAGAATGATGCGGAAGGACCCCGAGGCTTTGCGGCCATGGGCGACGACCTGTCATGATCTCCCTGATTCAACGGTGGTCATGAAAGGGAACGCCATGAATCAGTCCAATCTCTACAAAGGCGCAGGCTTTATGGTGCTTGCGGGCATCTGCTTTGCGCTTGCCAACGCCGTCACCTGGACGGTGACATACAAGCTCGGCTTCAAGGCGCAGTCGGACGCGTTCTGGCAATATGCCATTGCCGCGGCTTTTTCCGCGCCGTTTATCCTGCGTCACGGTCTTGGCGTGATGCGGACCAAGCAGCCGGTTCTGCATCTGGTGCGCGTGGCCTTTTCGGTCGTCGGCGTGCAGGCCTTTACCATGGCTTTTGCCAGCGGCATGGCGACGTGGCACGTGATCGCACTGGTGATGACCTCGCCATTCTTTGTCATGCTGGGCGCGGCCGCCTTTCTGGGGGAACGTGTCGGCCCCAACCGCTGGATTGCCGCGATGCTGGGCTTTGCCGGCGCGCTGATCTTGCTGCGTCCTTGGGAAAACGGTTTCACCCTGTCCCTGCTCTACCCTATCGCCGCAGCCGTGTGCTGGGGCGCCGCTTCGTTGATCACCAAGCGCCTGACGCGCGACGAAAGCCAGACCTCGATCACCATGTGGCTCTTGGTCTTGCTGACGCCTGCGAACCTGATCTTTTCGCTTGGTGCGGGGTTCGAGGTGCCGACGGGCCAGATCCTGTGGCTCTTGCTATTGGGTGGCGTGATCATGTTCTTCGCCCAGCATTTCCTGACGCTCAGCTACGCAGCCGCCGATGCGGCCTTTGTCCAGCCCTTTGACGATCTCAAGCTGTTCTCGAACATCTTGGTCAGCTGGCTTGTCCTGAGCTATGCGCCCGAAGGCGCCTATTGGGCAGGTATCGCGCTGGTCGTGGCGGGTTCGTCCTATCTGATCTGGTCCGAACGCCGCAGTGGGGCTGCCACTGGCGGCACCGCGACAAGCGGCGCCTGATCGCTTTGAGACAGCGTGCGGCCTGCCCATGGACAGGCCGCACGCGCCACGGCAGTCTCGGCCCATGAAACCACGCTCGCCCCGCCTGTCTGCCCGTGCGGTCATTTTGATCGACAATCGGCTGTTGATCGTGAATGCCTATCCGGCAGGGCTGTCCGACCTTTGGGGCCTACCGGGTGGCGGGGTGCATGCGGGCAGTTCAATTCCCGACAACCTCAGGCGTGAGGTGATGGAGGAATGCGGGCTGAGCGTCGAAGTCGGCAACCCCTGCCTGATCAACGAGTTCCACGACCCGACAAATGGCTATCATCAGGTGGATATCTTCTTTCGCGCCCGCGCCCTTGGATCCTTGCCGGATGAATGGCGGGACCCCGATGGTGTGGTCAGTGAACGCAGGCTGGTGACGCGTGACGCGCTTTTGGCGCTGCGCTTCAAGCCCGATAGCCTGCCTGACGTCGTTTGGGGTGAGGGCCTCAGTTATGACCCGCTCGAGGTGATCGTCAAATGACGCCTCCCCTTATCCGACCGCTGGACGAGACCGCTGACGCCGCGCTGGTCGATGCCTTTTGGGATAGCTGCGCCGATTACATTGCGCTCGAACGCATCACCGCGACCCCCAAGGTCCTGACGCATGAGTTCTTTCACGATGCGCCGCCCGGCGCCGATCCCGCAGCATCGCTGCGGCTGGGGCTGTTTGTCGACGGGGTTCTGGCTGGCGTTTCAGAAACGGGATTTGGCTTTCCAGAGGTCAGCGATGCCTATCTGGGGCTGATGGTGCTCGGCGCCAAGGCGCGCGGCGGGGGATATGGGGCAGCGTTTCTGCACTGGATCGAACAGGCCTGCCGCCTGCGCGGGGCGCAAAGGCTGTATCTGGGTGTGCTTGTCGCAAACCCGCGTGGCCGGGCATTCTGGGCGGCGCAGGGTTTTGTCGCCACCGGCCCGTTGCGCGACATCACGCTGGGCGATCTGACCCAGCCCGCGCAACGAATGGTCAAGACGCTTTGACCACGCGACGACGCAGCAGGGACAGACCGACCCCGCCCACCACCAGACCCGCGCCTGCAAAGACCCGCAAACCCGGTGTTTCGGCCAAAAGCGCCGCGCCGCCAAAAATGGCGATAACCGGCACGGTCAACTGCGCAACGGCGGCGACCGAAGCCTCGAGCCGCGGCAGAACCGCATACCACAGCGAATAACCCAAACCCGAGGTGACAACGCCCGAGGTCACGGCCAGCACCACGCCCCAAAGGCTCGCTTGGCCCAAACCCGCAATGGCCAGCACCACAAGCGCCGCGGGCGTTGCCAGCAAGAAATTGATCGCCGTCTGGGTCTGCGGGTCGCCCGCGCCCCGTCCACGCAGCGAATAGATGCCCCAACCGATCCCCGCCAGAGCCATCAACGCCGCGCCCGCAGGCGGCGGTGCCTCGGCCCCCTTGGGCCATAAAAGCCAGACCAGCCCGCCAAAGGCCAAGGCCGCGCCGATCCACCGCCGGAGGGGCAGTCTATCGCCCTGCGCCAGAGCGCCTGCGAACATGGTGACCTGCACCGTGCCAAAAAGGATCAACGCCCCAAGGCCGGCATCCAGCCAGAGGTAGGCATAGGCAAAGCCCAGCATATAGACGGCCAGTGCCGCGGCATCCCACAGCCTGCGGCCCCCGCCCATATCGAACCGCCGCCCGCGCGCCAACCCGATCGCCGCCAGAACCGCAGCGCCGGAACCCAAGCGGATCGCCGCAAAAAGCGCAGGCCCGATCTCGCCGCCGGCCAGAGCCATGCGGTTGAGGATCGAGTTGGCGGCAAAAGCCACCATCGTCAGGGCGACAAGCAAGAACAGGCGCATGGCGCAATTGGTGCGTCATGTCGGGGATTCGGGCAAGCGCCGCTGACGCGCCAAAGAAAAAGGGGCCACCTTACGGTGACCCCTTCATGTTTTCGACCTTTCGGGTCGATTACATCATGCCGCCCATGCCGCCCATGTCGGGCATAGCCGGGGCCGCGCCTTCTTTGGCGGGCTTGTCGGCAACCATGGCTTCGGTGGTGATCAAGAGACCAGCGACCGATGCAGCGTCTTCCAGAGCGGTGCGGACGACCTTTGCGGGGTCGATCACGCCGAACTTGAACATGTCGCCGTATTCTTCGGTCTGGGCGTTGAAGCCGAACTTAAGATCGTTCGACTCGCGGACCTTGCCGGCCACAACCGCACCGTCAACACCCGCGTTCTGGGCGATCTGGCGCAGCGGAGCTTCCAGCGCGCGACGGACGATGGCAATGCCCGCGTCCTGATCCGAGTTGGCGCCCTTGAGGCCTTCGAGCTTCTTGCCAGCCTGAACAAGCGCCACGCCGCCACCGACAACGATGCCTTCCTGAACGGCCGCACGGGTCGCGTTCAGCGCGTCATCGACACGGTCCTTGCGCTCTTTGACTTCGATCTCGGTCATGCCGCCGACCTTGATGACCGCAACACCGCCAGCCAGCTTGGCCACGCGCTCTTGCAGCTTTTCACGGTCGTAGTCCGACGAGGTCTCTTCGATCTGGGCGCGGATCTGGGTGACGCGCGCTTCGATTTCGGCCTTCTCGCCACCGCCATCAACGATGGTGGTGTTGTCCTTGTTGATCGAGACGCGCTTGGCGCGGCCCAGCATGTCGATGGTGACGCTTTCCAGCTTCATCCCGAGGTCTTCCGAGATCACCTGACCACCGGTCAGGATCGCGATGTCCTGCAGCATGGCCTTGCGGCGATCGCCAAAGCCCGGAGCCTTGACGGCAGCGATCTTGAGACCGCCACGCAGCTTGTTGACGACGAGCGTGGCCAGAGCCTCGCCCTCGACGTCTTCGGCAATGATCATCAGCGGACGCTGCGACTGGATCACCGACTCGAGCAGGGGGACCATCGGCTGCAGCGACGAGAGTTTCTTCTCGTGCAGCAGGATCAAGCAGTCTTCCATCTCGACGGTCATCTTGTCGGCATTGGTCACGAAGTAGGGCGACAGGTAGCCGCGGTCGAACTGCATGCCTTCGACAACGTCGGTTTCAGTCTCGAGACCCTTGTTCTCTTCGACGGTGATAACACCCTCGTTGCCGACCTTTTGCATCGCATCGGCAATCTGGCGGCCGATTTCGGCTTCGCCGTTGGCCGAGATGGTGCCGACCTGAGCGACTTCTGCCGAGTCGCTGACCGGACGGGCAGCGGCCTTGATGGCTTCGACGACCCTGACGGTCGCCATGTCGATGCCGCGCTTGAGGTCCATCGGGTTCATGCCGGCGGCAACCGACTTCATGCCCTCAACCACAATGGCCTGCGCCAGAACGGTTGCGGTGGTGGTGCCGTCGCCGGCTTCGTCATTGGTGCGGCTGGCGACTTCTTTCACCATCTGCGCGCCCATGTTCTCGAACTTGTCTTCGAGTTCGATTTCCTTGGCGACCGTAACACCGTCCTTGGTGATGCGGGGCGCGCCGTAGGATTTGTCGATGACCACGTTGCGGCCCTTGGGGCCGAGGGTCACCTTCACCGCGTTCGCAAGGATGTTCACACCCTTGAGCATACGGTTACGGGCATCGGTATCGAACTTGACGTCCTTGGCAGCCATAGCTGTATTCCTCGTCTGTTATGTTGCGGTGGGCGTTTCTCAGGCGATGATGCCGAGAATGTCGCCTTCCTTCATGATCAGCAGTTCTTCGCCGTCGACGGTCACTTCGGTGCCCGACCACTTGCCGAAAAGAACACGGTCGCCAGCCTTGACGGCCATGGCGATCAGCTCGCCCGAGTCCTTGCGGGCGCCTTCGCCGCAGGCCACGATCTCGCCCTCAGCGGGCTTTTCCTTGGCGCTCTCGGGAATAATCAGGCCGCCCTTGGTTTTTTCGTCGCTCTTGACGCGACGGACCAGAACACGGTCGTGAAGCGGTTTGAAAGCCATCGTGTAGCTCCTAGCTATCTGTTGTCTTGGCCCTCTCGGGGGCCGTTGGCACTCACCCTGTTCGAGTGCTAACGGCAGACAGCTAAGACCCACCCATGGGCCTGTCAAGCGCGACTCGCGACAAAATTGCCACGACGGCGCAAGAGTCAGGTCGCAAATGCCAATCTGTATTTTGAGATTTACCCGATCGCGGCTATCAGGCGGCCCACGCCGCCCACGATCCGTGGGCCCTGAATGGAGGCTGCAATGATGTATCGAGGATCCCTTACCGTCTGCTGACAGCGGACCCGCAGCCTATTGGCCGTTGCGACGGCCCCTCCAGAATCCATTCAGGAAGTCAAATCATGTTCCCGCCGTTCTTTCCGGCCGACCATCGCGTCGGACCGTTCCCGCATCGTCACCTGAACCCGCCGCAGCGACGCGGCGCGCCCAAACGGCTCGATCTTGGGGCCGAGTTGCACGCCGCGCCCTATTTGCCCGGCGCACCCCCTGAAACGCCCGCGGCGCCTGCTCCAAGGCCCGAGCCCGCCTTGCTGATCGACCTGCGCGCCCACCCGCGTTTCCAGCCGCGACAGCGTTCAAGCGGGCTGCGTGCGCGACTGGCCCGCGCGATGATCGCCCTCGCCCTGCGACTGTCGCAGCCGCGACGGGCCTGATCGCGGGCTGGACAGCGCCCTTGGGGGCGGTGATGGTAACCCCATGACCGCCCCCATCGTGAACCGTCCCCCGAACCGTTTTGTGGCCCTCCTGATCGGCCTGTTATTGGCCCTGCAGGCAACGGCCGCGGCCGCACTTTGTCTGGGCGACGGGATCGAGCCGCTCCTGACCGCCGAGGGTCGCGCGCTGATCGCCACGGCCGAAGCGGAAACACCCTTCAGCCAAGGCGTGATCTGGCAAGCCGACAAGGACGGGCGGCGCATCTACCTGTTGGGCACCATGCATCTGTCCGACCCGCGTTTTGACCCGCTGGTCGCGCGCATGTCGGCGCTGGTTGGCACGTCAGATCATCTGCTGGTCGAGGCCACGGAAGACGACGAACGCGCGCTGCAAGATGCGCTGTCACGCGATCCGACGCTGATCTTCATTCAAGAAGGGTCGAGCCTGATCGACCTGCTTGGCCCCGCCGACTGGACGCGCCTGACCAACGCGGCCCAGGCGCGCGGCATTCCGGCCTTTGCGCTGGCCCGCGCGCAGCCTTGGTACGCAAGTCTTGCCCTGTCGATCGCCGCCTGCGCCATGCCGGAAATCATGGCCGGCGCCAAAGGCATCGACGCCCAGCTGATCGCCTTTGCCCGCCAACGCGACATACCGGTGACTGCGGTCGAACCATGGCGGGCGACGCTAGATGCGCTGGCCTATGGTGACACCGACTGGCAACTGGACGAGTTGCGCATGGCGCTTGCAGGGGCGGACTTCGAGGCACGCGTCGCCGCATCGATGTATCGCTATTACGACGCGGGCCGGATCGCTGCCGTCTGGGCGCTGCCCAGCGCCACGCTCGACCTGATGCCGCTGGTTGATACGGCCATCTTTGACGCCCATGTCCAGCGGCTGGAAAAGGACCTTCTGTTCGCGCGGAACGCAGATTGGCTACCCAAGATCGAGGCCCAGAGCCTGCAAGACCCCGTTTTGGCCGTGGCCGTGGGCGCCGCGCATATGATCGGGGATCAGGGTCTTTTGGCGGGGCTTGCGGCACGTGGCTGGACGATCACCGCGCTGGAATGACGCTGCAATGCGGCAATGCCCTAGGTGACAAACCCCATCGCCCCACATATAAGGCGCCCGACCTTACTTTTCTCAGGATTTCCCGATGACCACCCTCGTATTCGGCCACAAGTCGCCCGACACCGATTCCACCGGTTCGCCCATCGTCTGGGCCTGGTATCTTGACCACATGGGCGTCAAGGCCGAGGCCCGCCTTCTGGGCACGCCCAACACCGAGGCGCTATTTGTCGCCAAGCGCTGGGGCTATGACCTGCCACCGGTGATTTCGGATGTCGAGGACGGCCAAAAGGTGGTGATCGTCGACACCAACAACCCCGCCGAACTGCCCGCCAATATCAACAATGCCGATATTCAGGCGATCATCGACCACCACAAACTGGTGGGCGGACTCGAGACCAAGGGCCCGATCGAGATCACCATTCGCCCGCTCGCCTGCACGGCGACCCTGATGTACCAGATGATGGGCGGCCACGCCGGCCACGCGCCGGACGCGATCAAGGGTCTGATGCTGTCGTGCATCCTTTCCGACACGCTCGAATTCCGCTCGCCCACCACCACCTCGGTCGACCGCCAGATCGCTGAACGCCTCGCCGCCGATCTTGGCGTCGATATCCCCAGCTATGCGGCCGAAATGTTCGAAGCCAAATCCGATGTCTCGGCCTTTTCGGATGCCGAACTGCTGCGCATGGACAGCAAGGAATACAGCGTCGGCGGCAAGGAACTGCGCGTCTCGGTTCTGGAAACCACCGCGCCCAAGATCGTGCTTGACCGCAAAGAAAGCCTGATGCGGTCGATGACCGACGTCGCCAAAGAGGACGGCGCCGATCAGGTGCTTCTTTTCGTGGTTGATATCCTGCGCGAGGAAGCCACGCTTCTGGTTCCCAACGAACTGGTCAAATCGATCGCCGAGAAAAGTTTTGGCGCCAAGGTCGATGGCGACAGCGTGGTTCTGCCGGGCATCATGAGCCGCAAGAAGCAGATCATTCCGGCGCTCAAGATCTGATTGCGGGACGGGGGGCTTTCTGCCCCCCGCGCCCCCCGAGGATATTTAGGCAGACTGGAGACCAGCGGGACGCCCCATTCCAGTCTGTCGAAATATCCTCAGGGGTGAATGGGCCAAAGGCCCAGAGGGGGCGGAAAGCCCCCTCTTTGCTTTTGTGATCAGGACGCCCATTCGCCTTTGCGGAACACAGCCACGCGCTTGCCGTCTTGCGTGATACCGTCGATGTCGGTTTCAGCGGAACCGATCATCCAGTCGACATGGATCAAGCTGTCATTACCACCGCGGCGCATGACCTCTTCGGCGTCGAAATGGCCCTTGAAACACTCCGAATAGCAGCGACCGAGCGCGATGTGGCAGGCGGCGTTTTCGTCGAAAAGCGTGTTGTAGAACAACACACCCGACTGCGAGATCGGCGAGGAATGCGGCACCAAGGCCACCTCGCCGATGCGCGCGGCGCCTTCGTCGGTGTCGAGGAGCTTTTTCAACACCGCTTCGCCTTTCGAGGCACGCGCCTCGACGATACGGCCGGCTTCGAAACGAACCTCGATATTCTCGATCAACGTGCCTTGATGCGCGAGCGGTTTGGAGGCGCGGGCAACGCCTTCGACCTTATGCCTATGCGGGGTGGTGAAAACCTCTTCGGTCGGGATGTTGGCCATGCACTCGATCCCGTTCTTGGCCTTGCCGCCGCCGCCGACCCAGCGGTGACCCTCGGCAAGACCCACTGTCAGGTCATTGCCGCCGCCGGTGAAATGCAGCGCCGCGAAATCCATGTCGTCCAGCCATTTGGCGCGGGCATGCAAAGCCGCCGAGTGGGCGGCCCATGCCGCCACTGGATCGGGTTGGTCGACGCGCGACGCCGCAAAGATCGCCTTGGCGAGTTTGGCCACGGCGTCATCCTCGGGGATGTCCGGAAACACCTGTTTTGCCCAACTGCGCCCGGGATAGGCGCAGATCGACCAGTTGATGTCGAAATTTGAAATCTTCATGGCTGCGGGGCGATAGGCCTTGGACAAGGCACGATTGGCGCGTGACACGCGATCGGGGTCCTGCTGGGCCATGAGCATCGGGTTATCGCCCGAGATTGCCAGACGGGCGGCATTACCGTCAAAGGCCTCGGCCATGCCCTTGTAAAGCCAGTCGGCCGCGTGATCGAAAATATCGTCTCCGCCATGCTGGAAACGGGCGAGCGTCAATTCCTCATCCGACAAGAGCGGGATGAAAAGGCGGGCGCCGGCCTTATAGGCCTCGACTGCGATGCGACGCAAAAGTGGCAGCGTTTCAGCGGAACCGCTGACCACGACATCCTGTCCGGGCTGCAGGTTAAGCCCGACCTTGACCGCAACTTGGGCCAGTTTGTCGAGCATGATGGGATCGATGGGGGAAGTCATCGTGGGGCCTTTCGATATGGATGGCGCGATATTAGTCATCACAGGTGTCGCGTCTACCCAGCCCTTTCCTTGCCGCCCGTGATCGGCCATAGCTTGGCCAAACCACCGGAGGCCCCATGACGCGCATCATCACCCGTTTCGACGAAATATCGGACAGCTACGACGCGGCCTTTGTCGATCTCTGGGGCTGTATGCACAACGGGCTCGAGGCATTTCCGGCGGCTGTCGCCGCCATGCAGGGCTTTCGTGCGCGCGGTGGCAAGGTGGTGCTGGTGACCAACGCACCGCGCCCGCGCGGGCCGGTGGAAAAACAGATCGCGCGGCTGGGCGTGCCGGATGACGCATGGGACGCCATTGCCACCTCGGGCGATAGCGCGCGCGCCGCCATGTATGAGGGGGCGGTGGGCGCGCAAGTCTTTTTCATCGGAGAAGATCACGATCAGGCCTTTTTCGAGCCGCTGCGCATTGTCGAAAATCCGGTCACGATCAGGCAGGTCACGCTGGATCAGGCGCAGGGCATTGTCTGCTGCGGACCGGACGACCCCTTTGCCGACCCCGAGGTCAACCGTCCGGTCTTTGAACAGGCGATCGCCAAGGGCATGAAGCTGCTTTGCGCCAACCCCGATATCGTCGTCGATCGCGGCGAGCTGCGAGAGTGGTGTGCGGGGGCCTTGGCGCGTCTTTATGCGCAGATGGGCGGCGAGAGCCTCTATTTTGGCAAGCCGCATCACCCGATCTACGATCTGGCCCGCCGCAGGTTGGCCAAGCTGGACGGCACGCCCGCAAATCCGCGCATCGTCTGCATTGGCGACGGCATCCGCACCGATGTTCTGGGCGCGCGGGACGAGGGCTTGGACAGTCTGTTCATCACGGGCGGGCTGGCCGCCGAAGAGACCGCAACCGTCACCCAACCCGATCCGGCGCGGTTGAACAGCTATCTGGCGCAGGAAGAAATGACCCCGACCTTCGCGATTGGCTATCTGCGATAGGGCTTGAGTTTTCTGCAACTGCAAAGTAATTAAGTTTCATTAGGGCGTCGCCCTTGGTTTCTTTCTTACCTAGCGGAGCCTTAATGTTGGACAACTTTCCCCGCGGCACGATTTGCATCGAGGATATCGAGATCGGCATGACGCGGCACCTTCGCAAAGAGGTTACCGACCGCGACATCGAGCTTTTCGCCGAGGTCTCGACCGACCGGAATCCTGTCCATCTTGATGACGCCTATGCGCAGGACACGATTTTCGAGGGTCGCATCGCACATGGAATGCTGACCGCGGGGCTGGTTTCTGCGGTGATCGGGGAACAATTGCCGGGTCACGGCACTGTCTATCTGGGCCAGACGCTCAAGTTTCTGGCGCCAGTGCGGCCCGGCGACGTGGTGCTGGCCGAGGTCGAGGTTACTGCCATCGATCACACCAAGCGACGCGTGACCATGGACACGCGCTGTCTGGTAAATGGCAAAAAGGTGCTGGCGGGCGAGGCGATCGTGCTGGCGCCCTCGCGCAAGTTCGACTGAGCTTGCACTGGCCGCTCGGGGCGGCTAGGCCTGCCTCATGCAGATCATCCGCGACATACTCTATGTAGAACCGGAGCATCGCGGCGCCGTCGCCGCGATTGGCAATTTTGACGGGGTGCATCTGGGGCATCGTTCCGTCATCGACCATGCCCGCAGTATCGCCGACCAGATCGGCGCGCCGTTGGGTGTCATGACCTTCGAGCCGCATCCGCGTCAGTTCTTTGCGCCCGAGTCGCCCGCCTTTCGTTTGATGAACGCCGAGGGCCGCGCCAATCGGCTGCGGCGGCTGGGGGTGCAAAAACTGTATGAAGTGCCCTTCAACGCCGCCCTCGCAGGGCTTTCGCCCGATGACTTTGCCCGTATCGTCATATCCGAGCGGTTGGGCCTGCGGCATGTTGTGATCGGCGGCGATTTCTATTTTGGCAAAGGCCGCGCAGGCTCGGCACAGGATCTGGTCGCGTTGGGCGTGAAATACGGGTTCGGGGTCACCATCGCGCCCATGGTCGAATTGCCGGGCGGCGAGGTTTCTTCGACCGCGATCCGCACCGCGCTGAGCGAGGGCCGCCCCCGCGATGCCGCAGCCATGTTGGGCCATTGGCACCGTATTGACGGGGTTGTGGTGCGCGGGGATCAGCGCGGGCGGGAACTGGGCTTTCCCACCGCGAATATGTCGATCGCAGGCCTGCACCCGCCCCGTTTCGGCATCTACGCCGTCAAGGTCGACGTGCTGAGCGGCCAGCACAAGGGCAGCTATGATGGCGCGGCCTCGGTCGGGGTGCGCCCGATGTTCGACGGCGACGTGCCCAATTGCGAAACCTTTTTCTTCGACTTCTCGGGCGATCTTTACGGCGCGCATCTGTCGGTCGGTCTGGTCGAATATCTGCGGCCTGAACTCAGATTCGACGGGCTGCAGGCGCTGATCGACCAGATGGGCCGTGACTGCGATCAAGCACGCGAGATCCTCGCCCATGTCTGACGCATTGCGCCCGCGGTTCTGGGAAACCGTTCCGCTCAAAGACATGACCCGCCCCGAGTGGGAGGCGCTGTGCGATGGCTGCGGCAAATGCTGCCTCAACAAGCTTGAGGACGAGGATACCGGTCAGGTCGAATTGACCGATGTGGCCTGCCGCCTGTTGGACAATGGCACTTGCCGCTGCAGCAAATATGAAACGCGCCACGATTTTGTGCCCGAATGTATCGTGCTGACCCCCAAGACCATCGCCAAGAATTTCTACTGGCTGCCCAAGACCTGCGCCTACCGGCTGTTGACGGATGGCAACCCCCTGCCTGATTGGCACTATCTGCTATCGGGCGACCCTGACGCGGTGCATCGGGTGGGGATCGGCATGCGCGGACGCACCGTGTCCGAAATCGAGGTCGCGGATGACGACTGGGAAGACCACATTATCGAGGAGCCGATCTGATGTTTTTTGCCTCTGACAATGGTGGCCCTGTCCACCCCGCCGTCATGGCCAGCCTTGCGGCCGTAAACGAGGGCTATGCCAAGGGTTATGGCGGCGACGCCTATAGCCAAGCCGTCGCGCAGAAGATCCGCGATCTGTTCGAGGCGCCCGAGGCCGCCGTCTATCTGGTGCCCACCGGAACCGCCGCCAATTCGCTGATCTTGGCCACGATGTGCAAACCTTGGGAAACCGTCTTCTGCACGGCCATGTCCCATATCAACTGCGACGAATGCAACGCGCCCGAATTCTATACAGGCGGCGCCAAGCTGACTCTGGTCGCCGACGTTGACGCCAAGATGACGCCCCAAACACTGCGGTCATCGCTTGACGGCGAGGGCAACCGTGGCGTCCACGGCCCCCAGCGCGGTCCGGTCTCGATCACCACGGTGACCGAACGCGGCACGGTTTACGGGTTGGACGAAATCCGCGCCATTGCCGCGGTGACCCATGAATACGGGCTGAAACTGCACCTCGACGGCGCGCGGTTCGCCAATGCAATGGTGGCACTTGGCACCACCCCTGCCGAGATGACTTGGCGCGCGGGCGTCGATATCCTTAGCTTTGGCGGCACCAAGAACGGCTGCATGGGCGTCGAGGCCTGCGTGATTTTCGACCCCGCCTTGGCGTGGGAGTTCGAGTTGCGCCGCAAACGCGCTGCGCATCTTTTCTCCAAGCACCGCTATCTGGCCGCGCAGATGGACGGCTATCTGGCGGGTGGGCTGTGGACCGATCTGGCGCGAAAGGCCAACGACGCGACCGCCCGACTGGCGGCTGGGTTGCGCGGACAGCAGGGTGTGCGTTTCGCCTATGAACCGCAGGCCAACATCATCTTCTTTGAGGCGCCGCGCGCCCTGCACCAGCGGCTCTACGCGGCGGGCGCGGTCTATTACGTCGAGGACGGCGATGTGGAAACCGGTGATCCGGCAGGGATACTGACGGGCCGTCTGGTTTGCGACTGGTCAGTC
>JAHEBS010000131.1 GCA_024642145.1 Marivivens sp. | reverse complement strand
ATCTTCAGGGGCGGCATAGGTGGTCAGAACCTTGGTGGAATGCATGGCGCCACCGGTCTCGAGGACCACATCGGTAAAGGTGCCGCCAATGTCGACACCGAGGATCGCTTTGTGTTTCATGAAGGCGACGCTAGGTCGCCTTCTTGGCAAAGGGAAGGGGCGGCGAAGGCAGTTGGCAACAGAATTCGCTGATTATTTAAGTGTCTGGATTTTGGTGCGTCCTGCGATGCGGCGATGGACCGGACCGCGCCCGCTCTGGCCAATTCTGTAACGACGTTTTGGGTCGGTCAGGCAAGAGGCAACATTGCGGTCAAAGAGCTACCGTTGGCTGCCAGATACCTTCAAGATGAGATGCCTCATGGTCACCCGGCCACGGCGGCATGGTAACGCAAATAAACCTCAGCGGGACATCTCCGACATTTCGATATTGGAAGGCTGTCCCCACCGGAATATCGATTGAGACATTCGGCACGAGAGGCGTCACCCGTTCCTGTTCACCGTCCCGCCGCCAGATTTCGCCCGCACCTTCGAGTATGAACCAGAATTCGCTGACAGTCTTATGGATGGTCGCCCGATTGGTCTGGGCCGGCGGCACAGTGCTATGGATCATATTTCCTGTGGGCCCATCCATGATGAAGCGGATATCGGCGCCAGCCGGCGATTTCGCATCCGCGATTAGGGGCAGGATCGTTTCTTTCACGCGACTTCCTCCCAGCAGACAGGGCGGGTCCGAACCGCCAAGGTTTCGGCAACAAGCCTAGTGGAACGACCTTACATTGCAGGGCCGCCTTCGCCAACGACGACCACTTTCACTCAGCCCAGATTTTCCAGTTCAGCCGCCGGAATGATCGGGAAAAATACGCCCTCGGACCTCAGCCCGAACCAGTCGCAATCCCCGTGGTTGGCGACCTCGCCGATATCGACCAATCGGTAGAAACTCTTGCGGTCGATCAGCGCCTCGAGGTTGCGGCGGATCAGGACATAGGGCGAGGGCTCGCCCGTTTGCGGGTCACGGACCACGCGGATGGGGTGATCGGGCCCTGCCCGCACCTCGTCGCCGACATTGGTGACAAAGACCAGCGCATCGCCGTCGCGGTTGAAGTCCACCGCGACAAAGGGCGCGTCATCGACCTTGATCCCGACTTTCTCGACGGGCGTGACGAGGAAATAATCCGCGCCGTCCTTGCGAATGATCGAGGCGAACAGCTTGACCAACTCGTGCCGACCGATGGGCGTGCCGAGGTAGAACCACGTCCCGTCGCGGGCAATCCGCATGTCCAGATCGCCGCAGAAAGGCGGGTTCCAAAGGTGAACGGGCGGCGGTCCCTTTTTGCGCGCCGCCTTGGCGGCGGCGGCGAGCGTATCGGCAGAGGGGGGCTTGGCGTCGGTCATTCTGGGCTCCTTGCCAGCCAAGGATGCCCCGCCATGCAAGGTGGCGCAACCGGCTGTGACGCCGCGGCTGTTGCCATGGGCGCGTGGCTGTCTATGGTCGGTCACGAGGAGGAGTGGCCAATGCAACTGCCGCCAGTCGATAGTCGGGTCATGGCCAAAAAGGCGCGCATCGTCGCGCGCCTGCGCGAGGTATTGCCTGCCGACGCCGTGATCGACGACCCCGCCGAGACGCGCGCCTACGAATGCGACGCTTTGTCGGCCTATCGCTGCCCGCCGCTTTGTGCGGTGCTACCCGCCTCGACCGCCGAGGTCGCGGGCGTCCTGCGCGTCTGTCACGAAGAAGGCGTGCCCGTGGTGCCGCGCGGCGCCGGCACGTCGCTGGCCGGAGGCGCAATGCCCACGGCGGACAGTGTTATTCTGGGCGTGGCAAAGATGAGCCGTGTGCTGGAAATCGACTACGACAACCGCTTTGTGCGGGTCGAGACGGGGCGCACAAACCTGAGCGTGACGGGCGCCGTGGAGGCCGAGGGCTTTTTCTATGCGCCCGATCCTTCGAGCCAATTGGCCTGCGCCATTGCGGGCAATATCGCCATGAACTCGGGCGGGGCGCATTGCCTGAAATATGGTGTTACGACCAACAACCTGTTGGGGGTCACGCTGGTGATGATGGACGGCACCGTGGCCGAGATCGGCGGCGCACATATGGATGCGGGCGGGCTTGATCTCTTGTCGGTGATCTGCGGGTCCGAGGGGCAGTTGGGCGTGGTGACCGAGGCAACCCTGCGCATCCTGCCCAAGCCCGAGGGCGCGCGGCCCGTCCTGATCGGCTATGACAGCGCCGAGGTCGCAGGCCAATGCGTGGCCGACATCATCCGATCAGGCATCCTGCCCGTGGCGATCGAATATATGGACCGCCCCTGCATCGAGGCGACCGAGGCCTTTGCCCATGCAGGCTATCCGATGTGCGAGGCGCTGTTGATTGTCGAGGTCGAGGGCAGCCCAGCCGAGATCGACGCCCAGTTGGCCCGCATCAAGACCATCGCGCAGGCCCTGAACCCTGTGGAATTGCGCGAAGCCAAGAACGGCGACGAGGCCGCGCGGATCTGGCTTGGCCGCAAGTCGGCCTTTGGCGCCATGGGGCAGATTGCAGATTACATGTGTCTGGACGGGACAATTCCCGTTTCCCAACTGCCCTTCGTGCTGCGCCGGATCGGCGAGATGAGCGCGGAATACGGGCTGAAGGTCGGTAATGTGTTTCATGCGGGCGACGGCAACATGCACCCGTTGATCCTTTATGACGCCAACAAAACAGGTGATCTGGAACGCTGCGAGGCCTTTGGCGCGGCGATCCTGAAGCTCTGCGTCGAGGTGGGCGGCTGCCTGACCGGTGAACACGGGGTGGGCATCGAAAAGCGCGACCTGATGGGCGTGCAGTTTGCGGCGGCTGATCTGGAAGCGCAGATGGCAATCAAGGATGTGTTCGACCCCGCGTGGTTGTTGAACCCTGCCAAGGTCTTTCCGCTGGAGGTCAGTGCCACGCGGCGCGCGGCGGCCGGGGGGCCAGCCCCCCGGACCCCCCGGGGTATTTGAGGCCAGAAGAAGCGATGAGACCTCAGAGCGAAACAGAACTGGCCGACATGATCCGGGCCGCGAAAGGGCCGCTGGCGGTGGTCGGCGGTGGCACGCGCGGCGTTGCGCTGGAGGGTGAACCCCTGTCGACGGCGGCGCTGTCGGGTGTGGTGCTTTACGAACCTGCGGCGTTGACGCTGGTCGTCCGCGCCGGCACGCCCCTGCGCGACGTCGAGGAAACCCTGGCCAGATCCGGCCAGCGGCTGGCGTTTGAGCCCATGGACCACCGCAGGCTGATCGGCACAAAAGGCGAGCCGACGATGGGCGGTGTCATTGCGGCCAATGTCTCGGGCCCGCGACGTGTGCAGGTAGGTGCGGCGCGCGATTTCCTTTTGGGCGCGCGGTTTGTCGATGGTGTCGGCAATGTCATCAAGAGCGGCGGGCGGGTGATGAAGAATGTCACGGGACTTGACGTCGCGCGGCTGATGGCTGGCGCGCATGGCACGCTGGGTGTTTTGACCGAGGTTTCGCTCAAGGTCCTGCCCGATGTCGAAAAGGCGGCGACACTGGTGCTACGCGGGCTGGACCCTGCACGGGCGGTCGCGGTCATGGCCAAGGCGCTGGGCTCGCCTTGGGAGGTGACGGGCGCGGCCCATGACCCCGAGGCGGGCGAAACCTGTCTGCGGATCGAGGGGTTCGCGGCATCGGTCGATTATCGCGCCGCGCGGATCGCGGCGCATCTGTCGGCGTTCGGCGCGGCAGAAATCGAGAGTGGCGGAGATCGGTGGCGCGACATCCGCGATGGTGCGGGTCTTGCCGGGCGCGACGGCGATCTTTGGCGGCTTTCTGTCAAGCCAAGCGACGGCCCCACGGTGGTCGCGCGGGCGGGCGGGATGGTCAGGGCGGCGCGCTATGACTGGGGCGGTGGGTTGATCTGGCTTTTGACCGATCGTGGCGCGGATCTGCGCGGCGCGATTGGCGTCTTTGACGGCCATGCCACGCTGATGCGCGCGGAGCCTGCGACCTATGCCGCCTTTGGCCGGTTCCAGCCCGAAACCGCCACTGTGGCGGCGCTAACGCGCGGGTTGCGCGCGCGGTTCGATCCGCGCGGGATCCTCAACAAAGGGCTGATGGGCTGATGCAGACGCTTTTTACCGACGCGCAACTGCGCGACCCCGGCACCGCGCGCGCCAACGAGATCCTGCGCGCCTGCGTGCATTGCGGGTTCTGCACCGCGACCTGTCCGACCTATCAGGTCTTGGGCGACGAGTTGGACAGCCCGCGCGGGCGGATCTATCTGATCAAGGAAATGCTGGAAACGGGACGCGATCCGGATGCGCGCACGGTCAAGCATATCGACCGCTGCCTGTCCTGCCTGTCGTGTATGACGACCTGCCCCTCGGGTGTGCATTACATGCATCTGGTCGATCATGCGCGGGCCTATATCGACCAGCGCTACAAGCGCCCGCTGATGGACCGGATATTGCGCGCCACGCTGGCGCGGATCCTGCCTTATCCGGGACGGTTCCGGCTGGCTTTGCTGGCGGCCAAAATCGGGCGGCCCTTTGCGCGGCTGATGCCAGATGCACGGCTGCGGGCCATGTTGCAGATGGCGCCCAAGGTGATTCCGCCCGTCAGCCGCAATGACGATCCGCAAAGTTTTGCGCCGCAGGGCACAAGGCGCCTGCGGGTGGCATTGATGACGGGCTGCGCGCAGCGGGCGCTGGATACAAATATCAACGACGCCACCATCCGTCTTTTGACACGCATGGGGGTCGAGGTCGTGGTGGCCAAGGGCGCAGGCTGTTGCGGCGCCCTGACCCATCACATGGGGCGCGAAGCCGAGGCGCATCGGTCCGCCGCTGCAAATATCGCGGCCTGGATGGCCGAAGCCGAAGGCGCGGGGCTTGATGCGATTGTGATCAACACCTCTGGCTGCGGCACCACGGTCAAGGATTATGGACACATGTTCCGCACCACCGAGCTTGCCGCCGACGCGGCGCGGGTCGCGGGCATGGCCAAGGATATTTCCGAAGTTCTGGCAATGCTGAACCTGCCGCCGTCCGACCCGAAGGAATTGCGGGTGGCCTATCATGCGGCCTGTTCGCTGCAGCATGGGCAAAAGGTCAAATCCGCACCCAAGGATCTGCTGGCGCTTGCGGGTTTTTCGGTGGTGGAGCCGGCCAATAGCCACCTTTGCTGCGGCTCGGCCGGCACCTATAACCTGATGCAGCCCGAAATCGCGGGCGAGTTGCGCCGCCGCAAGGTGGAAACGCTTGAGGCGCGGTCGCCCGATCTGATTGCCGCGGGCAACATCGGCTGCATGATGCAAATCCGTGGCGGCACCGATGTGCCTGTGGTGCATACGGTCGAGCTTTTGGATTGGGCCTATGGCGGGCCGGTGCCGCCGGCGTTGGCCAGCGCGGGGCTGGCATAATTCCAACTTTGCCTTAGACTGCACCCAAAGCCCGCGTCAGACGGGCTGACGGAGGCATATGTCGGGTAAGTTAGCCCTTGCGACTCTCGCAACCACCCTGCTTGCGCATCAGGCTGCTGCGCAGGCGACGGATATGTTGCGCCTTGATACCGGCGACGCGGCGCGGGGTTGGGGCGCCGTGGCGCGGATCGATATTGACGGCAAAGGGTTCTGCACCGGCACGCTGATTGCAGAAAATGTCGTGCTGACCGCCGCACATTGTCTCTTTGACAAGTGGAGCGGGGCGGCGATTCCGCCTGCACGGGTGCATGTGGAACTGGGCCTGCGCAACGGGCGCGCCGAGGTTTATCGGGGCGTCCGTGCGGCGGCTGTCATGCCGGGCTATGTCTATATCCCCGAGGCGAGCCTTGCAGGTGCCACGCATGATCTGGCGCTGTTGGAGCTGGACCGTCCGGTGCGCCTGCCGCAACTGAGGCCATTCGAGACCGGAACGCTTGCCCCCCACGGCCAGAGCGTTGCGGTCGTGTCCTATGCGGTGAACCGCGAGGACGCCGCGACCTTGGAACCTGCCTGCACGGCGCTGGGCGAAAAGGACGGGGCCGCGATCTTGACCTGCAACGCCGATTTCGGCGCCTCGGGCGCGCCGGTTTTCGAGGCGCAGCGCGATGGTTCTCTGGCGGTCGTGGGTGTCGTCACGGCCAAGGCGCGGATGAATGGCGCACCGGTCGCCGTGGCGGCCGAGCTTGGCGATGTCATGCCCGCCCTGTGGGATGCGCTGGATGCCGCGCCCACCGGCAGCGCCAAATTTGTCAGCCCCGGCGGGGGTTGAAACCGCGCGACCCACTTCCCAGATCAGGTTCACGGGGACGCCCGATGCGGGTCCCTAGAAACCGCCTGTCCTGATGGAAGGCAAACCCTGTTGTCGCTCAATGGAGGATGACCCATGCGCAGCTTTGATCTTACCCCCCTTTACCGTGCCACTGTCGGTTTCGATCAGGTCGCCGACCTTATCGACCGCGCGCTGACCGCCGATGTGGCCCAGCCGAGCTACCCCCCCTACAACATTGAAAAGACCGCCGAGGATGGCTGGCGCATCTCGCTTGCCGTGGCTGGTTTTTCCGACGCCGAGCTTGCCGTCGAGGTCAAGGACCGCGGTCTGGTCGTTACCGGTCGCAAATCCGACGAGGATGCGAGCCGCAAGTTCCTGCACCGTGGCATCGCCAACCGCGCCTTCGAGCGCCGTTTCCATCTGGCCGACCACGTCCGCGTGACGGGCGCAAGCCATGTGGACGGCATGCTGCATATCGATCTGGTGCGTGAAGTGCCTGAGTCGCTCAAACCCCGCCGGATCGCCATCGCGACCGCACCGGTCAGCGACGACAATCTGGTCGAGGCCAAGGCGGTCAACTAACCCGCGGCCTGTTACCGACCCTTCGTTGCATTCTACCGACACCGACCCGCCCGCGCCCTCCCTCGCGGGCGGGTTTTCCTTTGTCGCCGCGATTTTTCGTTTTGAGCGGGGCGGTTGCCCTGCCTAGTCTTGGTCCGAAGACAGACCGGAGCAAGACGTGCCTGTAAGGACCGAGTTTCCGCGCCAAGTGACCGAGATCGCGGATCTCGGGATTGATCTTTCCGATGGTTGCCGGCTTTCCGCACGGGTCTGGATGCCCGTGGATGCCGCGCGCGATCCTGTTCCTGCGATTTTGGAATACATCCCCTACCGCAAACGTGACGGGACGCTGCCGCGCGACGAGATGATGCACCCCTATTTTGCGGGCCACGGCTATGCGGCTGTGCGCGTCGACATGCGCGGCAACGGCGACAGCGAAGGGCTGATGACCGATGAATACACGCAGCAGGAGTTGGCCGATGCCTGCGAGGTAATAGCCTGGCTCGCGCGCCAGTCTTGGTGCAGTGGCAAGGTCGGCATGATGGGCAAGAGCTGGGGTGGGTTCAACTGCCTGCAAACCGCCGCACTGCGCCCGCCCGCGCTGGGCGCGGTGGTGACGGTATGCTCGACGACCGACCGGTTTGCGGATGACATCCATTACAAGGGCGGCTGCCTTTTGGGGGAAAACGCAGGCTGGGGCGCGGTGATGCTGTCGTATTCCTCGCGTCCTGCCGATCCTGCGCTGCGCAACGACTGGCGCCAGATGTGGCAGGCGCGACTGGCGGCCGAGCCTTATCTCGCGCCGGTGTGGGCTGCGCATCAGGCACGCGATGATTACTGGAAACACGGTTCGATTTGCGAGGATTGGGACGCGGTGCAGGTGCCGGTTCTGGCCTTTGGCGGCTGGGCCGACAACTACATGAACACGGTTTCCCATCTGGTGGAAAACCTCGGGGTCCCCGCCAAGGGCATCGTCGGGCCATGGGTTCACCAATATCCGCATACCGCAGTTCCCGGCCCGCGTATCGGGTTCTTGCAAGAGGCCCTG
>JAHEBS010000007.1 GCA_024642145.1 Marivivens sp. | reverse complement strand
CGCATAGGCCGACATCGTGTCGTCATAGGGTTCGTCGTCGTAGGGCGCCCATTCCAGAGCATCGTCCTCGTAATAGGGCATCGGCTCGTCCACCAGTTCGGGCTGGGGCGCCTGCATGGCGGCGGTGGGCAGCACCAGAGGCTTGGGGCCGCGACCAACGGTCAGAGCGGGCTCGATCCGGAAACCGGTGGGTTGGGGCGCCGGTTGCGCAGCGGCGGCAGCGCGGGCGCGGATGGCGTCGGTAATGCGCGTCTGCACACGATTTTCCGCGGGGTCCTGCGTGGTCATGAGCGCCGCCGCATGGTTTGTCTCATGCGCTTCGGCGGCGTCGTGACGGCGACCAAGACCAAGGCGCGACAACAGGCCCGGGCGATGTTCGGGCGCAGGCTCGACCATTGTCGGGGCGGCCAGCGGTGCCGTTCCGTTACGGGTGGCGACCAAGGGCGCGCGGACGGGTGCTGCGGCCACGGACGGCTGCGATTGCCCCACGGGCGCACGCAGGGGCGGCTCTGCCATGGTGGGTTCGTTGTAACGGATCACGGGCGCAGGCTGCGGACGCGGCTGCGCCGACCATGCGGGCATCTCGTCGATCAATTCGGGCTCGGGCGTCATTTCGGCCGCGCGGCGCGCAGCCACGGCCGAGCGCACGACCGAGGCAACTTGCGGGCGCATCTCGGGGCCGTTGCCCGGACGCGTATCAGCGCGATTGCGGTAGGTTTCCTGCGCGGTTTGCGCGGCACGCACGCCAGCGGCGGCGCCTTGGCCCATGCCCTTTAGCGCAAGGTCATAGATCATCACGGCGCCAAGCCCCAAGAACCGCAGCCCCTGACGGACCTCGGCACGGGTAAAGCCAAGCCCGAAGGCAGACAGCCAGAGCGCCAGCGGCCCAAGGATAAGGGCCATGATCCGCACGCTGGTCAGCGCGGGGATCGGCAACAGCGTCAACACCACGCTCAGCACCGTATCGCCCAAAAGCCCGCCCAGCCCGAAGCTGTGAACCCAGCCTTCGGGCGGGGTCAACGTGGCGCAATAGAGCGAGGTCGCCAAAACGGCCAGCGGTGCAATCACCGCACGGCTCAGCGCGCGATCTTCGCCGCGATGGGTCATGAAGCGCAGGCCCCAAGCCGCGATGACGATGGCAATCATCCAGCTGGCGCGGCCAAGGATCATGAACATGGGCGCGGCAATCGCGGCGCCCCAACGGCCCATGATGTTATGCACAGGCGCGTCCGAGGCGAGCATCCAGTTGGGGTCATCGGGGCTGTAGCTGGCCACCATCAACCCCGCCATGACGCCAATAACCACAAGGCAGAGCCCCAAAAGCTCTCTGCCTCGCCGTTCCAGCGCCGCTTGGGTGTTGCTATCCAAAAGCGGGTCGCGGTGTCTGCTTTGATAGGTTGCCATCGCTTGCCTCGTCCTCAGTCGTACAGGCAGTCACGGAGCATGGTCAGCCCGCGCTGCAGTTCTTGTGTTGGGGCCACCATGGCGACCCGGATAAATCCTGTGCCGGGGTTCACGCCATCGACCTCGCGGCCGAAATAGGCGCCGGGCAGGACCCGAACCCCGGTTTCTTTCCAGAGCTTCAGCGCCGCCGCCTCGCCATCCTCGACCGGTAGCCAAAGGAAAAAGCCAGCGGGCGGGCCCGCGTAGCCATCAACCCCCGACAGGATCCGGTCAGCCAGCGCGTATTTCTGCTGATAGAGCGCGCGGTTCTCGACCACATGCGCCTCATCGGCCCAGACGCGTTCGGCCACACGCTGCAAAGGCAGCGGCACGGGCGCGCCGGAATAGTTGCGCAGCGTGCGGATCGCTGCGATGGATTTGGGGCCACCCGCGGCAAAGCCGACCCGCAGACCCGGCAGGTTCGACCTTTTGGACAGCGAATGGAACACCAGCACGCGTTCGGGGTCGGCCCCCATTTCGGCGGCGATTTGCAACGCGCCTACGGGGGCCTTGTCGCGCCAGATTTCCGAATAGCACTCATCTGCGAAAATCTGGAAGTCGTGCTTTTCGGCCAAGGCAATCAGGCTTCGCCAATAGGCCTCGTCGGCAACCGCACCCTGCGGGTTGGCGGGCGAACAGATATAGGCGATCGACACGCGGTCCAACAGATCGGTGGGCAGGGCCGTGTAATCGGGCAGATGTCCGGTTTCGACCGTCGCCGGTACAAAAACGGGCTCTGCGCCCGTCGAAAGCGCGGCGACCGCGTAGACCTGATAAAACGGATTGGGCATCAACACCGCAGGCTGGCGGCCGTTCTTGGTCTCTGGCCCCAGCGCCATGGCGGCGTTGTAAAGGCCCTCGCGCGTGCCGTTCAACGACACGATCCGCTCGGGTCCGAAGGTCACACCATAACGTCGCGCGATCCAGCCCGACACGGCCTGCAACAGTTCGGGCGTGCCTTCGTTGGGGGGATATTTTCCAAATTCATCAAGGTGTTGCGCAATGACACCGCCGACCCATTCGGGAAAGGCATGTTGGGGTTCGCCGATGGTCATGCCAATCGGTTCGCCGCCCGGTTCATGGACGTCGAGAAGCTTCCGCAAACGCGGAAACGCATATTCCGGGAGCCGCGAGAACCGCTCGGGAAACGCCATCACTGCCTCATACCACGGGATCATGAACGCCCCGCTTTGGTACAGATTAGCTTTGGCAGAGGGCTTCGTCCAGAAAAAGCCTGCGCGAATCAGGTATCTAGCCCGATTGTGGCATTCAGGACAAAGCGGCCTCTGCCGCGGTCCCAAGACGCAGCAAAGCCTCTTCGCGACCGGGGCCTGCGCAAAGCATCACACCCGTCGATGCAAGGCCGGTGGGCAGGCTAAGGGCGCTAAGCCCCATCAGGTTGCCAAGGCGGGTATTGCGCGACGCGCGCAGATTTTCTGTCAGGTAATAATCCCTGTCAGAGCCAAGCCGCTCGGTGTTGGGCGGCAACACCGCCGAGGTCGGCATGATGACCGCGTCAAAGCCCGCCGTCAGTTCGGCGTATTCGGCGCGGATTTCGTGCAACTCGCGCCAAGCCCTCAGGAAATCGGCGGCCTTTACATCCGCGCCGGGGCGGATGCGGTCGTAGATCTGGAAAAACATCTTCTCGGGGGCCGCCGCGATGCGATCGCCCCAAAATGCCCATGCATCGGCAACATAGAGCAGGCCCGCGAATTCAAAGGGACGCGTGATGCGCGGCATCGTGAAATCTTCGATGATTGCGCCAGCGGCCTCGAACGCGGCCACGGCGTTGGCAAAACCCTTGGCCGGTTCGGGGCCAAGCGCGTCCATGGTGAAATTGCGCATGATCCCCAGACGGCGATCCTTGAGCGAGGTCGCGGCCAGATCGGCTGGCTTGCGCCCTTCCAGCGCGGCCAGCAACAGACCTGCATCCTCGACACTGCGGCAAAGCGGGCCCACGGTATCAAGGGTTTCGCAAAGCGGCACCACACCTTCGAGCGATAAACGACCGTGGGTGGTTTTCAGCCCGACAAGATCATTCCATGCAGCCGGAACCCGCACCGAACCGCCGGTGTCGCTGCCGATGCCCGCGGCGGCGAGCCCGTGGGCCACAGATGCGGCGGCCCCTGACGACGATCCACCTGGCACCACATCGGGGTCGCTGCGGTGGGGCGGCGTGCCCATCACGGGGTTGTAGCCCAGAATTGAAAAAGCAATTTCAGACATATGCGTCTTGCCGA
Source organism: Marivivens sp. (assembly GCA_024642145.1). GTDB lineage: Bacteria > Pseudomonadota > Alphaproteobacteria > Rhodobacterales > Rhodobacteraceae > JAHEBS01. Next base: position 26,905 of record JAHEBS010000007.1, on the reverse strand, counting down.
GACAGATTAGGCCAGCGGCAGTGGCATTTTGCAGAACCTTGGCATCGCGGTCGGGCACGCGGCCTTCCATCAGGCGGGTCCCAGCCTCGGTGCCGATCCCTGCGGTGTCAAAAAGATCCTTCCAGCTGATCGGCACGCCATCCAGCGCCGAAAGCCGCGCCTTGGCCTTGGCGCGTGCCGAGGCCGCGCGTGCCTCGGCGCGGGCACGGTCGTGGGTGACGCGCGCATAGATGCGCGGGGTCAGCGGGTGCGCGTCGATCGCGGCAAGATAGGTCTCGGTCAGGTCGATCGGGTCGATTTGTCCTGCCGCGATGCCCCGTCCCAGATCCGCCGCCGTCATCCAGAGCCAGTCCTGCATTCGTTCCTCCTGCGCCGCTTTGCCGCGAAGCTAACCGCCCCTGCCCGCATGGACAATCCCGCCCCGCCCGCCGCATAGTCTTGCCCATGACAAAGGCAGACGAATCCCTGAATCACGACGTGCTGATCGTCGGCGGCGGCCTGAACGGCCCGGCTTTGGCGCTGGCCTTGGCGCGCGCGGGATTGCGCGTGGCCGTGATTGACAGCCTGCCGCTGGTCACACGCGCCGACCCCGGCTTCGACGGACGCGCCTATGCGCTGGCCTTGGCCTCGCAACGGTTGCTGCGGGCGCTGGGCGTCTGGCCCCGCGTGGCGGCCGAGGCCCAGCCCATGTTGGAAATCAAGGTCAGCGATGGCCGCGCGGGCGAAGGTCCCGGACCCTTTTTCATGCATTTCGATAGCGCCGAAATCGAAGAAGGCCCGATGGGCTATATGGTCGAGGACCGCCACCTGCGCCGCGCGTTTCTGGACGCGATGGCCGAAACCGCGGCGATCACCCAATATCCTTCGGCAACGGTCACGGCACAGGACACCTCTGGCGCCGTTGCGCGGGTGACGCTTGCCGATGGACGTGTGTTGCAGGGCCGCATGGTTGTGGGTTGTGACGGCCGCAAAAGCGGCACCGCCGCAAGGGCGGGGATCAACCGTCAGGGTTGGCCCTATGGGCAGACAGGCGTCGTTTGTGCCGTGGCGCACGCGTTGCCGCATGGCGGGGTCGCGCAGCAGTTCTTTATGCCGCATGGGCCGCTGGCAATCCTGCCGCTCAAGGGCAACCGCAGTTCGATCGTCTGGTCCGAAACCTCGGCCCGCGCCAAGGAACTGGTCGCGATGGAGGACGCCGATTTTCTGGACGCGCTGCGCCCTGCCTTTGGCAGCTTTCTGGGGCAGATCCGTCTTGAAGGGGTGCGGTTCGCTTATCCGCTGGATTTGACACTGGCCGAAAGCTTTATTGCACCGCGCCTTGCGCTGGTGGGCGATGCGGCGCACGGGATGCATCCGATCGCGGGGCAGGGCCTGAATGCGGGGCTGCGCGATGTGGCCGCGTTGGCAGCGGTGCTGGACGAAGCGCGCGCAAGGGGCGAGGACATCGGTGCCCCCGCCGTTTTACGCCGTTACCAGCAATGGCGGCGGTTTGACACCGCGACGCTGGCCTTGGCCACGGACGGTTTCAACAAGCTCTTTTCAAACGACAACCCGATCTTGCGCGCCGCGCGCGGCCTTGGGTTGGGTCTGGTCAACGCTGCACCACGGCTGCGGCGCGGCTTTATCCGCGAGGCGGCTGGCCTGACAGGCGAATTGCCGCCCCTGATGCGCTAGGCTCAGTCCAGCGCGCGCGCCTCGTCGATCAGCATCACCGGAATACCTTCGCGGATTGGAAAGGCCAGCTTGGCGGCCTTGGACACAAGCTCTTGCCGCGCGGCATCATAGCTCAGCGTGGTCTGGGTGCGGGGGCAGACCAGCGCCTCTAGCATGCGGGGGTCAAAGGGGGTTTCGGTCATTGCATCCTCTCGTCTTCGCCGCGTCCGTGCAGCGTGAATTCCATCAGCGCAACCAAAGTCTCGCGGCGGGTGGTCAGGTCGGGCGCTTCCAGAAGCGCCTGTTTTTCTTCGGGATCAAAGGGACAAAGCATCGAAAGTGCGTTGATCAGCCTTTCATCATCCGCCTCGTCCAGATTGTCCCATTCGGTGGACAGGCCCCGCTCGGTAAAAAACCGCGACAGCAGGTCAAAAAACGCGGGCCGGTCAAAGCCGGGGTCAGTCTCGGCCCCGCCACGGTCGCGCTCGAAGCCATGCCACGACACGTCCATGCTGAGATAGGGTTTGTCCGAGGCGACAGGCGCCTTGACCCGATACCGCGAGATTCCCGAGAGCTGGATCATGTAGCGCCCGTCATCGGTTTCCGAAAACCGCGTCACGCGCCCCGCGCAGCCAATCTGGTGCAGCCGCACACGGTCTGCACCGGTGTCTATCGGCTGGACCATGCCGATCATCCGATGGGGCGTGGCCAAGGCGTCGTCGAGCATTTGCAGATAGCGCGGCTCGAACAGATGCAGGGGCAGGATAGACCGGGGCAGCAAAAGCGCCCCGGGCAAGGGAAAGACAGGAATCGTCTCTGGCAGGGTGATCTGTGCGTTCATGACCCAGAGTCTAGGCCGCGCGCGCCCTTAGGCAAAGATCATCGACGACAATTTGCGCCGGCCGTTCAAAACGATGGGATCGGTGGCCTTGAGGCTGTCAAAGATTTTGAACAACTGGGTCTTGGCGGCGCCATCGTTCCATTCGCGGTCGCGACGGAACAGTTCCAGACATTGATCGACCGCATCCTGCGCCCGACCCTCGGCCAAAAGCGCCACGGCCAGATCAAGCCGCGCCTGATGATCCGTGGGGTTTTCGAAAAGCCGCGCTTCAAGCTCGGTCACCGGACCGGCCTTGGCGGCGGCGTGGGTCAGCGCGATCTTGGCGCGCAGCGATTCCAGCTCGGGTGCGCTGGCGATTTCGGCGGGCGCGCCGTTCAGGGCGGCCTCGGCCTGTTCGACATCGCCCATGGCAAGGAAGCACGACACAAAACCTGCATAGGCGCGGATATTGGTGGGCTCTTCCTGAAGGATCGCCACAAAGGTTTCGGTCGCGTCCTGAATTGCGCCCTCGGCCAGCATCTGCTCGGCGGCTTCGATGGCGGCCGTCAGATCTTCGGCCTCGGCCCCTGCGCCGCCGCCCAGTTCAACCTGCTTGGCGATGAACTTGTCCAGTTCGGACGGCGGCAACGCGCCTTGAAAACCGTCAACCGGTTGGCCCTGCCAAAAGGCATAGACAGTGGGGATCGACTGCACGCGCAACTGGCCCGCGTAGCCGGGGTTGGCGTCAACGTCGATCTTGACCAGCTTGACCTTGCCGCCGGCTTTGGCCACCGCAGCCTCGATCGCGGGGCCAAGCGTGCGGCAGGGTCCGCACCATGTCGCCCAGAAATCGACGATCACGGGGACGGTCTTCGACGCTTCGACCACGTCTTTCATGAAGCTGGCATCGGTGCCGTCGATGATGTGTTCGCTTTTGGCCGCAGCCTTGTCCCCGAGTCCGAGCATCGGAGTCTCCTGATGTTATATGTGTCGGGCCTTATATGTGCGCTTGTCCGCCGGACGCCAAGGGGCAATCCGCTTGAGATTGCGCCGCGTGCCGCCTAGCTTTGGCCGTGAACGGTCCGAGGTGACGAATTTGCCCATTCTCCTGACATTTGGCGACAGTAATACGCATGGCACGCCGCCGATCGTGGCGCGCGGCCCCTACGACCGCTATGGCCCCGCGATCCGCTGGCCCACCCGTGCGGCTGCCGCGCTGGGGGCGGATTGGACGCTGGTCGAAGAAGGCCTGCCCGGTCGAACCACCATGTTTCCCGACCCCCTGATGGGCGCGCATATGGATGGACAGGCCGGGCTGAAAATCGCGCTGCAAAGCCACGGACCCATTGACGTGCTGACCATCATGCTGGGCACGAATGACACCAAGACCATGTTCGGCGCCACACCCGAGGCCATTACCGGCGGCTTGGCGGGGCTGTTGGCTATTGCCAATAGCGACGAGATGCAGGCCCGCCACGGCGGGTTCAGGACGCTGGTGATCTGCCCGCCGCCAGTCAAGGAACAGGGCCCGATTGCAGACCAGTTTTTCGGTGCCGCCGCCAAATCCGCCGCTCTGCCGCCGCTCTTTGCCGCCTTGGCGCGGCATTGGGGCGCGGGGTTTCTGGACGCGGGGCCGTTGATCGAAACCGCCGAGGCCGACGGGGTCCATTACGAACCCGCCGCGCATCTTGCATTGGGCGCAGCCGTGGCCGCCGCTGTCGCGGCGCTCTGACAAAGGCAGATCATGATCTATGTAATTGGCGACATCCATGGCCACAGTGCGGGGCTGGACCGCGCGCTGGGGCTGATCGAGGCCGATGGCGGCCCCGATGCGCGGGTGGTGTTCCTGGGCGACTACACCGACCGTGGGCCGGACAGCCGCGGCGTGGTCGAGCGACTGGTGGCGGGCGCGCAGGGGGGGCGCAACTGGGTCGTCCTGCGGGGTAACCATGACCGCATGTTCACACGGTTTGTCGAGGCCGAGGGCGAACATGATCCGCGCATTTCCTCGGGCAAAGGCTGGCTGCACCCCGATCTTGGCGGCCCGACCACCTTGGCCTCTTACGGCGTCGATGCCCTGCGTCCGGATGTGCAGGCTGCGGCCCACGCCGCCGTGCCCCGCGCGCATATCGCCTTTTTGCAGAGCCGCCCGCTCTGGCACCAAGAAGACGGCTATCTGTTTGTTCATGCCGGTATCCGGCCAGGCATTGCGCTGGCCGATCAGGACGAGGACGACCTGATCTGGATCCGTTCACCGTTTCTGGAACATCAGGGTTCGTTCGGGCCGATGGTGGTCCATGGCCATAGCGCCGACCAGACGCCCACCGCCTATCACAACCGTCTCAATTTTGACGGTGGCGCAGGCTATGGGCGTGCCTTGGTGCCAGGCGTGATCGGCGGCGGACAGGCCTTTATCCTGACCGATGCGGGACGACAGCCCATGCCGCGCGGCGACTGAGCCCTTTCGGTCAACCGCGCGCTCGGCTAGACCCGTCGCATGGCTCTGGTCTTTGACAATCTCGACGGATTTTATACGCACGGGTTCGACACCGTGATCGACGTGCGTTCGCCCGCCGAATTTGCCGAAGACCATGTGCCGGGCGCTATCAACCTGCCGGTCCTGTCCAACGAGGAACGCGCGCGGGTTGGCACGATCTATAAACAACAAAGCCCGTTTCTGGCGCGCAAGATCGGCGCGGCGCTGGTCGCCCGTAATTCGGCAGACCATGTCGCGGGGGTTCTGGCCGACCGCGACGGCGGATGGCGGCCCCTGATCTATTGTTGGCGCGGCGGGCAGCGGTCCGGTTTCTTCACCCATTTCCTTAAGGAAATCGGCTGGCGGGCCGAGGTCGTGCAGGGTGGCTATCAGACCTATCGCCGCATGGTCTATGCGCGGCTCTACGCGGGCGCGTTGCCGATCAGGGCGGTCTTGCTGGACGGCTATACCGGCACCGCCAAAACCGAAATCCTTGCGCGTCTGCGGACACGCGGCGTGCAGGTTATCGACCTCGAGGGTCTGGCGCGTCATCGCGGCTCGCTGCTCGGGTCGATGCCCGGCGGGCAACCCGACCAGAAATGGTTTGAAACGGAACTGGCGCTGGCCCTGTCGCTGCTGGACCCCGCACGGCCAGTCGTGCTTGAGGCCGAAAGCAGCAAGATCGGGCGGATCGTTATCCCGCCTGCCTTGTGGAAACAGATGTGCGCCGCGCCCCGCATCACCATTGATGCGCCTTTGATCGAACGTGCGGCCTATACCGCGCAGGCCTATGCCGAGATTCTGACCGACACGGCCGCCCTGACCGAGAAGCTCGCCCCCCTGCGCCGCCTGCGGGGGCACGAGCCGGTCGATGCGTGGATCAAGCTGTCGGCCGAGGCGCGCTATGCCGAACTGTCGGCATCCCTGATGGCTGACCATTATGATCCGGCCTATGCCAAATCCAGCGCGGCCCACGCGCCGGTATCGCTTGGCCGCATCGAGGCCGCGACACTGGACAATGACGGTCAGGAACGCGCCGCGGACCGGATCGCGGCCCTCGTCAAAGCACTGTAATTCCGGGCGCGCCCTTGACCATCCGGCCAATCGCGGCCGCCTGATAGCCAGCCGCCGCCAATTGTTGCAGGGCCTTGTCCAGACCGCTGGCCGCGACCGCTGCCAACAGGCCGCCGCCGGTTTGCGGGTCGAAAAGCAAAGCACCGCGCGCGCCGCGCGCACCCAGAACCGGCCCAGCGCCGTCGCGGTTTTCGGCGAAGATCGTGGAATGAACGCCCGCCTCGGCCAGCGCCTCGGCCCCTGCCATCAGCGGGATCGCGGCAAGATCGATCTGCGCTTCGAGGCCAGAGGCCTCGCAGATGCCGCCCAAATGGCCGGCAAGCCCGAATCCGGTGACATCGGTCATGGCATGGGCGGCTTTCAGGATCGCGGCCGCCTCGGCCTGCGGTTGGCGCATCAGGTTCAGACAGGCGGCAACATCGCCGCCGCGCGCCAACCCCCGCATCTCGGCGGCCATGATGGTGCCGCTACCGATCGGTTTGGTCAGGATCAGCACGTCGCCGTCCTGCGCCCCGCCAAGCCCTATGGGCGGACGGTCGCAAAGCCCCGTCAGGGCAAAGCCCAATGTGAACTCTGCCCCCATCGTCGAATGACCACCCACAATGGCCGCGCCGGCATCACCCATGACACGGGTTGCGGTGGTCATGACCTCGGCCAGCGTGCGACGCTGCAGATCGCTGGACATGCGCGGCAAGGTCAGGCTGATCATCGCGGTCTGAGGGGTGGCGCCCATGGCCCAGATATCGCCCAGCGCGTGAACGGCAGCGATTTCGGTCATCAAGACGGGGTCATCGACCATCGCGCGCAGATGGTCGGTCGTCATGACCTGCGTCGCGCCGCCCGTGCGGATCACGGCGGCATCGTCGCCGGGACCGGAAAGGATATCGTCGCGCTTGGTCGCGGGCAGGGCCGCCAGCGCCTCGGTCAGCGCACCGCGCCCGACCTTGGACCCGCAGCCGCCGCACATGGGGGCGTCACCGACCAGTTCGGTCAGGCCCAAGGCCGCATCCTTGGGCAAGGGCGGGGCCGACATGGGGGCGATGTCGGTGAACATGGCCATAAAACGTCGGTCAATGCGGTCCTTCCAGCGCCACATCAACCCGCCCGCAACCGTGACCCCAGCCTTTTCGGCCAGCGCCCTGCGTCCACCCAGCGATACGAGTTTGAGGTAATCGCGCTGCGGCGTGTAGGGCCGCACAGGCCCGCCAGACAAAGCGGCGCGCAGGTTGTGGAACAGGACAGGCGCCTGCCGCACCGCGAAAACGCCCGCCTTGGGGCGGGGCGAGGCCGTCATATGCGCGCAGTCGCCCACCGCAAATACGGTGGGATCAGAGCTTTGCAGCGCCCTGTTCACGGTGATGTAGCCGTCCAGCGTTTCCAGACCGGTTTGCGCCAGCCATGGGTGCGCGCGGGCGCCCGCCGCCGAGACGGTAAAGCCCGCCTCGATCAACCGTCCGTCGGCAAGGCGCGGGCCCTGCGCGGTCACGGCCCCGATCACGGCGTTTTCGATTAGCCGCACGCCCAGACGCGCCATCGCAGCGATCAGCGCCGCGCGTGCCGATGCGGCGATGTTGGGAAAGGCTTGGGCGCGGTCGATCAACGTGATCTCGGGCGCGCGGTCCTGCAGCGCATGGGCCATGGCCATGGCGATTTCCGCCCCCGCGACTCCGGCGCCGATCACCGCGGCGCGGCGGTTGTCGGGGTTCTGACGCCACGCATCCCAAGCCATCGCAAAGGGGGTCAGCGGCTTGGCCGGTATCCCGTGTTCCGCAAGCCCCGTCAGGCCCGGCAGATCATTGGTAATGCCCACATCGACGGACAGAACATCGTAGGCGACAGGCGGGCGGCCCGGCACGGTGACAGTCTTGGCCCCGAGATCAATGCCCGACGCCGCACCGAGAATCACGCGCGCGCCGGCCTTGCGCGCCAGCCGCACCAGATCAATCCGCAACTGGTCGGCGGAATAGTGACCCGCGACAAAACCGGGCAGCATGCCGGAATAGGCAGCGGTCGGTTCGGGGTTGATCACCGTCAGGCGCACACCCGCCTGCGGGTTCATGGCCCACATGCGCAGCACCAGCGCGTGGCTATGCCCGCCGCCGAGCAGGACAAGGTCTTTGGTGAAAGGGTGCGCGCTTTGCATGGCGCCCAGATAAACAAAGGCGCCCGTGGGCGCCAGCATCCTATGGGGTAGTACCTCGACGTTCTGCAACTGGGTGGGGGCTGAAATGAGCAGAACGTCGAGGGAAGCCATGCAGCTACGAATCTATTTCTCTCATCGGGATTCGTCGGGACGGTGTTCGGATTTAGGCATTTCCGTGACTTTTCAGCCGGCGCAGGCTGGGCGATAAGACTGCAGACAAGACGGAGACCGTAGATGCGCGCCAATTATGCCGAACTGGAATCAATGATCGACGCGCTGGTCGAGGGCGAGTCAGATCAGGTCGCCCTGATGGCGACGGTGGCCTGCGAGTTGCATCATGCCGATGACCGGTTCGACTGGACGGGTTTTTACCGCGTCGTCGCGCCCGAAATGTTGAAAATCGGCCCCTATCAGGGCGGTCACGGCTGTCTGACCATTCCCTTTTCCCGTGGCGTCTGCGGCGCGGCGGCGCGCACGGGCGAGGTGCAACTGGTGCCGGACGTCGAGGCCTTTGCGGGCCATATCGCCTGCTCTTCTTCGACGCGGTCCGAGATTGTCTTGCCGGTGCGGGATGGCGCGGGGCGGTTGATCGGGGTTCTGGACATCGACAGCGACCAGCCCGATGCCTTTGATCTGGCGGATCAGGCGGCGCTGGAGCGTATTCTGGCTCGCGTTTTCGCGCGCGGTTAGGGTAGGCGGGGGCGCTTCGCCCCCCGCGCCCCCCGAGGATATTTTGGGCCTCGGAGAGTGAAAATATCCTTGGAAATTTCATCGATTCGTGTGAGCGTGAAAAAACGAGGAGATATTTCACGCGATGCTGCACGAGCCGCCACCTGACGGGACCACGCTGGGCGCCGATTTGCGGGCATTGCGCAAGTCGCGCGGGCTGACGTTGCAGGGCTTGGCAGATGTGTTGGGGCGGTCCGTGGGCTGGCTTAGTCAGGTCGAACGCGACATGTCCTCGCCCTCGGTCGATGATCTGCGGGTCATGGCGCGGGCGTTTGACGTGTCGCTGAGCAGCCTGTTTCGCATCAATGCGCATGAGGCCGAAGCCGCCCATATCGTGCGCGCCGGTAACCGCCGCCCCATCGGCAGCCGCGTCGCGGGACTGGTCGAGGAATTGCTGTCGCCCGATCTGACCGACGATTTCGAGGTCGTGCAATCGACCTTTGAACCGGGTGCGCGACTGGCCGAGCCCGTGGCGCGGCCGACGCAAGAGTTGGGGTATATCCTGTCGGGCCGTCTCGATCTCTGGATCGCGGGGCGGCGTTACCATCTGGCCGAAGGCGACAGTTTCCGCATTCGTGGCGAGGCCTTTCGCTGGGCCAACCCTTATCCGCAACCCTGCCGCGCGATCTGGGTGATCGCGCCGCCCGTCTATTGAGGCCAGCTATGGTCAAGGGAAGCTGTATTTGCGGAGCGGTCAGGTTTGAAATTGGCAAGGTGCCCGAAAGCTACAACGCCTGCCACTGTTCGATCTGCCGCAAGTTTGGTGGCCATTACTGGTCGGCCTTCGGTGTCGAGGACGCCGATTTCCGGCTGGTTGAGGACAGGGGCCTGAAATGGTTCCGGACCTCGCCCCATGCGCAACGCGGCTTTTGCGGCGATTGTGGTGCGGCCCTGTTCTATCGCCCCGATGGAAAAGGGCTTTGGGAGGTCGCGCCGGGTTCGATCGACGGACCTACCGGAACCCATCTGGCGGGGCATATCTTTGTGGCCTCAAAGGGCGACTATTACGACTTGAATGACGGGCTGCCGCAAAGGCAGCACTAGGGAGGATAGCATGTCGGATTTTCCGAGCCACGCGCGCGTGGTCATCATCGGTGGCGGCGCGGTTGGCGTCTCGGCGCTTTATCATCTGGCCAAGGCGGGCTGGACGGATTGCGTCCTGTTGGAAAAGAATGAGCTGACGGCCGGTTCGACATGGCACGCGGCTGGTAACTGCCCTTCGTTCTCGACCTCATGGGCGATCATGAACATGCAGCGCTATTCGCTGCAGCTTTATCGCGGGCTGTCGGCCGAGGTCGACTATCCGATGAACTATCACGTCACCGGATCGGTGCGTCTGGCCCATTCCAAGGAACGGATGCAGGAATTCGCGCGGGCAAAGGGCATGGGGCGCTATCAGGGGATGAGCCTCGAAACGATCGGGCGGGACGAGATCAAGGGCAAATACCCCTTCATCGAACTGCACGACATCGAAGGCGCGCTTTACGATCCCGACGACGGTGATATCGACCCCGCACAGTTGACGCAGGCCTTGGCCAAGGGTGCGCGGAACATGGGGGCCAAGATCTTGCGGTTCACGCCCGCCACCGGCGTCAGCCGTGAGGGCGACGAATGGGTGGTCCACACCGACAAGGGCGATATCCGCTGCGAAAAGGTGGTTAACGCCGCGGGCTATTATGCCCAGCGTGTGGGTGAGTGGTTCAAGCCCTATGGCGGGCGCACCGTGCCCATGGCGGTGATGAGCCACCAGTATCTGATGACCGATCCTGTGCCGGAAATCGACGCGTGGACCGCAGAGGTCGGCCACAAGCTGCCGCTTTTGCGCGACGTGGATACCTCTTACTACCTGCGGCAGGAAAAGACCGGATTCAACCTTGGCCCCTACGAGCGGAACTGTCGCGCGCATTGGGTCGACCCTGCCGATCCGATGCCCGAGGACTTTAGCTTTCAGCTATATCCCGACGATCTGGAGCGGCTGGAATATTATATCGAAGAGGCAATGGCGCGGGTGCCGTTGTTGGGCTCGGTCGGGGTCAGCAAGGTGATCAACGGGCCAATTCCCTACGCGCCCGACGGCCTGCCGCTGATCGGGCCTATGCCGGGGGTCAAGAATGCCTATGAGGCCTGCGTCTTTACCTTTGGCATCACCCAGTCGGGTGGCGCAGGCAAGGTTCTGGCGGAATGGGTGACCGAAGGCCAGACCGAGTGGGATATGTGGTCTTGCGATCCGCGCCGCTACACGGGCTATACAGATGCCGACTATTGCGTGAAAAAAGCGGTCGAGACCTATGGCCATGAATACGCCATGCATTTCCCCGCCCACCGCTGGCCCGCCGCGCCGGACAAGAAACTTTCGCCCGTGCATGACAAGGTCAAGGCGCAGGGCGGCGTCATGGGCGCCTATAACGGTTGGGAACGCGCGAATTGGTATGCCAAGCCGGGCGATGATCTGAGCGAGGAGGCGACCCAGACATGGAACCGCAGCGGTCCGTGGGAGGCGCGGATCAAAGAAGAGGCCGAGGCCGTGCGAGATGGCGTAGGCGTGCTGGATCTGCCCGGTTTCTCGCGGTTCCGCATCAAAGGGACGGGCGCCGCGGCGTGGCTTGATACGCTCTGCACCGGGCGTCTGCCCTCGGTCGGGCGCATCGGTCTGCTGTATTTCGCCGACGACCGCGGGCGGTTGGTGACAGAGATGTCGGCCATGCGGATCGAGGAGGATTTCTTCTTCCTCATCACGGCGGCCGTGGCGCAGTGGCACGATCTGGAATGGCTCAAGGCGCATCTGCCCGAGGATGCGGGGTTCGAGATCACGGATGTGACCGAGGATTTTGCCTGCCAGATCGTGACAGGGCCGAAGTCGCGCGACCTGTTCGCCGCTATTTCGGATGCAAACCTGACCACGCCGTGGCTGACGCATCAGTCGTGCAAGGTGGCGGATCGCTGGGTGCAGCTGGTGCGGGTGTCATTCGCGGGCGAGTTGGGTTGGGAAATCCATTCCAAGGTCGCGGATACGCCCGCCATCTATGACGCCGTCTTGGCGCAGGGGGCCAAGCCCTTTGGCATGTGGGCGCTGAACAGCCTGCGGGTGGAAAAGGGCTACAAGGCTTGGAAGGGGGACCTTTCGACCGACTTCTCCGTGCTGCAACTGGGTCTCGACCGGTTCGTCAAATGGGACAAGCCAGCCTTTATCGGCAAGGCCGCGATGGAGGCCGAGCGCCAGCGTGGGGCGTCCAAGCGCTTTGTCACGCTGACGCTGGATGCGCCGGGTGCGGCCGATGCGCCCTATATGTCGACGATCTGGTATGACGGTCAGATCGTGGGCGAAACCACCAGCGGGGCCTGGGGCTATCGCGTGGGCAAATCGGTGGCTCTGGGGTTGGTGCGCAGTGATCTGGTCGCCGTCGGCACGAAGGTCGAGATCGAGATCTACGGCGAGAGGTTCGCCGCAACGGTCGAGGGCGAAGGATCGCTCTGGGACAACGAAAACATGCGGATCAGGGCCTGAGGGCAGGACCGGGGGGCCGTCTGCCCCCCCGGACCCCCCGAGGGTATTTGACGCCAGAAGAAGGGTAACGGGATGGCTGAGATTGTATTGCTGGATGGCGGGATCGGGCAGGAGTTGATCCACCGCGCGGGGGACCGGCCAACGCCGCTGTGGTCGACCGCAGTCATGCGCGAGCATCCCGAAATGGTGGGTGATGTGCATAGCGCCTATTTCGCCGCTGGCGCCTCGATTGCCACCACCAATACCTATTGCGTGCATCATGACCGTTTGGTGAAAGCGGGGCTTGATGGCGAGTTCGGGCATCTGCACGAGGTCGCGCTGGATCAGGCGCAGGCCGCCAAGCGGGCGGCGGGTCACGGGCGCGTCGCGGGCTCGATCGGGCCTTTGGTCGCCAGCTACCGGCCTGACGCGCATCCGCCGCACGATGAGGCCGTTGCCAAATACGCCGAGGTCGCGCGGGTGCTGGGGCCGCATGTCGATCTGATCATCTGCGAGACCGTGGCGTCTTTGGCCCATGCGCGGGCGATCCTCGAAGGCGCCGCGGTTGCGGGCAAACCGGTCTGGTTATCGGTCACGGTCGATGACGAGGACGGCTCGATCCTGCGTTCGGGTGAACCCACCGCGGAGGCCGCGCGGATCGCAGCAGAAGGTGGCGCCGAGGCGGTCTTGGCCAATTGTTCGGCCCCCGAGGCGATGGCGGCGGCGATGGAGGCGCTGAAGTCGTCGGGCCTGCCCTTTGGCGCCTATGCCAATGGATTTACCCAGATTACCAAAGAGTTCCTGAAAGACTCGCCCACCGTCGAGGCGCTGACCGCGCGGCGCGATATGGGCCCCGAGGCCTATGCGCAGTTCGCCATGGGCTGGATCGGGCAGGGTGCGACCATCGTGGGCGGCTGCTGCGAGACCGGTCCTGCCCATATCGCAGAACTTTCCCGCGCGCTGAAGGCCGCGGGCCATAGCATCGTCTGAGGCATGGACCTGCCGCAGACCATGTCCGGTGTCCGTCTGACCGCCCATGGCGGGCCGGAGGCCTTGGTTTGGTCGGACAGCATCCCCATCCCCCGCCCCCGCGCGGGTGAGGTTTTGGTGCGGGTGCTGGCGGCAGGGGTCAACAACACCGACATCAACACACGGCTTGGGTGGTACAGCAGCGCGGTGAGTGGCGCGACCAGTGACGCCGAAGTGGGGCAACAGGGTGGCTGGTCCGGTGCGCTGGATTTTCCGCGGATACAGGGCGGCGATCTTTGCGGGCGGGTCGTGGCCTTGGGGAGCGGTGTCGAGGGGTTTGCCTTGGGCGCGCGCGTGACCTGCCCGATCAACCAGCCCGAACCGACGGTGGACAACCCTCGCGGCTTTGTGGCGTTGGGGTCGGAATATGACGGCGCTTTCGCGGAATATTGCGTGGTTCCGGCACGGCACCTGCGCGATGTCAGCGCTTCGCCGCTGAGCGCTGTCGAAATCGCGGCGATGCCCTGCGCCTACGGAACCGCCTTGAATCTGTTGACGCGGGCCGGGGTCGGCCCGGGTGACAAGGTGTTGGTAACCGGCGCATCGGGCGGGGTCGGGCTGGCCGCTGTTCAGATGGCGGCGCAGATTGGCGCGCGGGTTTCGGCCATGACTTCGGGCGCAAAGGCAGAGGTCGTCCGCGCGATGGGGGCCACCGCGGTGCTTGAACGGGACGCGGCCCTGCCCGCGGCCAGCTATGATGCGGTGATCGACGTTGTCGGTGGCCCACACTGGGGCGATCTGGTCAAGGCACTCTGTCCCGGTGGCAGGCTTGCCGTGTCTGGGGCCATCGCGGGGCCGATGGTGGGCTTTGACCTGCGCGCGCTGTATCTGGCCGATATCACGATCCTTGGCTGCACCTATCAGCCCCCAGAGGTCTTTGATGCGCTGGTCGCGATGATCAATGCCGGCACGCTGCGGCCGCTGGTGTCCAAGACCTATCTCTTGCGCGACATTGCCATGGCGCAGGCCGATTTCATGGCCAAACGCTACCCCGGAAAACTTGTTCTGATTCCAACGGAGTCCTCGGAATGACCCTCCCTACCCATGCCCGTGTCGTCATTATCGGCGGCGGCGTTGTCGGCTGTTCGGTGGCTTACCACCTGACCAAACTCGGCTGGAAAGATGTTGTGCTGCTCGAGCGCAAGGCGCTGACCTCTGGCACCACATGGCACGCGGCCGGCCTGATCGCGCAGCTGCGCGCGACCGCCAACATGACCAAACTCGCCAAGTATAGCCAAGAGCTTTACGGCAGTCTCGAGGCCGAAACGGGCATGGCGACGGGGTTCCGCCGTGTGGGGTCGATCACGGTGGCGCTGACCGAGGAACGCAAGGAAGAGATCTTCCGTTCCGCCGCCATGGCGCGCGCCTTTGGTGTGGAGATCGAGGAAATCTCGCCTTTGGAGGTGCATGAGCGTTACCCGCATCTCAACATCGAGGATGTGACGGCAGGTGTGTATCTGCCCAAGGACGGGCAGGGCGATCCCGGTAATATCGCGCTCGCGCTGGCCAAGGGCGCGAAGGCGCGCGGGGCGGTGATCGCCGAGCGCACCAAGGTCACCAAGATCGCCCGCGCGGGGCGTCGCGTGACAGGGGTCGATTGGGTGGCGGAGGATGGGTCAAATGGCCATATCGCCTGCGAAATGATCGTCAACTGCGCCGGCATGTGGGGGCATGAGGTCGGGCGCATGGCGGGCGTGAACGTGCCGCTGCATGCCTGCGAGCATTTCTATATCGTCTCCGAGCCCATCAAGGGGCTAGAGCAGTTGCCCGTGCTGCGCGTGCCGGATGAATGCGCCTATTACAAGGTCGAGGCAGGCAAGCTGATGCTGGGTGCGTTCGAACCCAAATCAAAGCCTTGGGGGATGAACGGTATCGCGGAGGATTTCGAGTTCGACCAATTGCCCGAGGATTTCGACCATTTCGAGCCGATCCTCGAGGCTGCGGTAAACCGGATGCCCATTTTGGGCGAGGCGGGCATTCATACGTTCTTCAACGGCCCCGAGAGCTTTACGCCCGACAACGCCTATTACCTTGGGCTGGCCACAGGGGCTGAAAACGTCTGGGTCGCCGCCGGTTTCAATTCGATCGGCATCCAATCTGCGGGCGGCGCGGGCATGGCGCTGGCGCAGTGGATGGATGGTGGTGAAAAGCCCTTTGATCTGGGCGACGTGGACATCGCCCGCGCGCAGCCTTTCCAAGGCAACCGCCGCTATTTGAAAGAACGCGTGAGCGAGACATTGGGCCTGCTTTACGCCGACCACTTTCCTTACCGGCAAAAGGCAACCTCGCGCGGGATACGCCGCACGCCGTTCCATCACCACCTCGCCCAGAATGGTGCGGTGTTCGGGGAACTGTCGGGATGGGAACGCGCCAACTGGTATGCGAACAGGGGGCAAGAGCCGGTTTATGAATATAGCTGGCAGCGGCAGAACTTTTTCCCCAACGTCGCGGCCGAGGTCCATGCGATCCGAAGTGGCGTGGGCATGTATGACATGTCGTCGTTCGGCAAGATCCGCGTTGAAGGCCCCGATGCCGAGGCCTTTCTCAACCGCGTCTGCGGTGCGGATGTGGCAGTTGCGCCGGGCAAGATCGTCTATACCCAGTTCCTCAATTCCAAAGGCGGGATCGAGGCGGACGTGACCGTTTCGCGTCAGTCCCAGACCGCCTATCTGGTCGTCACCCCCGCCGCGACGCGGCTGGCCGACGAGACATGGATGCGCCGCAATCTGCGTGACGAACGCGTGGTCATCACCGATGTGACGGCGGGCGAGGGCGTCTTGGCGGTGATGGGCCCGCATGCGCGCGAGTTGATGCGCCGCGTGTCGCCCAATGATTTCTCGAACGATACCAATCCGTTCGGCACCACGCAGGAGATCGAGATCGGTATGGGTCTGGCCCGTGTGCATCGCGTGTCCTATGTGGGCGAACTGGGGTGGGAGATCTACATGGGCGCCGATCAGGCGGGCCACGTGTTCGAGACGCTCTGGGAGGCGGGGCAGGATCTGGGCCTGAAGCTTTGCGGCATGCACGCGATGGACTGTTGCCGGATCGAAAAGGCCTTTCGCCATTTCGGCCATGACATCACCGCCGAGGATCACGTGCTGGAGGCGGGCCTCGGGTTCGCGGTCGCCAAGGGCAAGGCCGATTTCATCGGTCGCGATGCGGTGCTGCGCAAGGCCGAGGCGGGGCTGGACAAGCGTCTGGTGCAATTGCGCCTGACTGACCCCGAACCGCTGCTCTATCACAACGAACCTGTGCTGCGGGACGGCAAGATCGTGACCCATGTCACCTCGGGCGCCTATGGCCATTACCTCGGCGGCGCGATGGGCATGGCCTATATCCCCTGCAAGGGTGAAACCGCTGATGCGGTCTTGGGCTCGACCTACGAGGTTGATGTCATGGGGCGCCGGATCAAGGCCGAGGTGTCGCTCAAACCCATGTATGATCCCAAGGCAGAGAGGGTAAAGGTCTAGGTCTGCGCCCCCTGCCGTGACCGTTCGTCCCAGTCGCGCGTCGCGTGGCAGGCGGCCATTGTGCGGCGGTATCCGTCGCGCGCGACCATGCGGGCGACGTAATCCTTGACCGCGCCCTCGAACTCATAGGGCGCGCCACGGCGGGCGTGTTCGAGCGCATAGGTCACGGAAATATCGGCGGCGGTAAAGCGTTCGCCCGCGATGAAGGGTGTGCGTTCCAACTGGCGGCGCATCAGGTCGAGGCGGCTTTCGAATTGGTACATGATGAACCGCTCGAAACGCGCGTGCCGTTCCGCCTCGGGCACGATGCGGCGCATGTTGGTGTAATAGTACATCGGGTTCGACAGCCCAGCCTCGCCCATCATCAGGAATTGCAGATAGGCGGGATAATCGGCGTCGCCCAAAACAGGGGCCAGTGGCGTCGGCCCGTAGCGGGCGGTCAGATATTGCATGATGGCGATGGACTCGACCATCGTCACATCCTCATCGACCAGCGCGGGGATAAAGCCTGCGGGGTTCACGGCCAGAAACGCAGGATCTTCCTTTTCCAGATCCTGTAACAGGTTCACATCACGCAGTCGGTAGGGCATGCCCATTTCCTCAAGCAGCCAGACCACGCGAAAGCCGCGGCCTTCGCCATAGACGGTGATCATGCTGAACCTCGCGCGCTTGATGTCGCCGTCAGAATGGCGCGCCGCCCCGCAAATGCAACCGCCGAGGTGGGCACAGGCGCAACCACGGCTTGCGGCGGCAGGGGCTTTGGGGCAGGAGTGGCCATCATGACCGACGCCCCAATCCGCAATCCCGATCACGAAGACTCGCCCGCTGGCCTCGCTTTTGCGATTTCGGCCTATTTTCTGTGGGGCTTCTTGCCGCTCTATATGAAAGCGGTCGGGCATATCTCGCCGGTCGAGGTCGTGGCGCATCGTATCATCTGGTCGGTGCCGGTGGCGCTGATCGTGCTGCTGGCCTTGCGGCGCACCGCAGATATCAAACACGCGCTGGCCTCGCCGCGCATGTTGGCGATGGGCGCGCTGACGGCCTGTTTCATCTCGATCAACTGGGGTCTTTATGTCTGGGCCATCGGCGCGGGCCATGCGTTGGAAGCGGCATTGGGCTATTACATCAATCCGTTGTTCAGTGTCGCCATGGGCGCATTGGTCCTGCGCGAAAAGCTGAGCCTGACCCAGTGGGGCGCCATCGCGCTGGCGGCGGGTGCGGTGCTGGTGCTGGCCATCGAAGGCGGGCAGGTGCCGTGGCTTGCGCTGTCGCTGACGCTGACTTGGGGTATCTACGCGCTTTTGAAAAAACGGCTGCCCATCGGGCCAAATCAGGGCTTCATGCTGGAGGTGCTGATCTTGCTGCCCTTTGCGCTGGGCTATCTGATCTGGCTGTCGGCCAATGGCGGCGGCCATTTCGGCGGGACACTAGCGGATACCGCGCTGCTCTTTGGTCTGGGGATTGTCACGGCGGGGCCGCTGCTGCTTTACGCCAACGGCGCCAAACGGTTGCGCCTGTCGACGATTGCGATCTTGCAATACATCACCCCCACCATGATCTTTCTGGTTGGGGTGTTCCTGTTCCATGAACCCTTCGGCCACGCGCGCGCCATCGCCTTCCCGATGATCTGGGCCGCGGTCGGTCTTTACCTCATGTCGGTGTTCCGACGCGCGCGATGAGCGGGTCCGACTATACCCCCCCGCAAGATCCGCTGGTGATCTTGCATGACGACCACGAGATCGTTGTCGTGAACAAACCCGCAGGGCTTTTGTCGGTGCCGGGCAAGGGGGAACACCTGTCCGATTGCCTGATTGCCCGCGTGCAGGCGGTGTTTCCGACCGCCCTGTTGGTCCATCGTCTGGACCGCGATACCTCTGGCGTCATGGTCTTTGCGCTGACCCCGCATGCCCAGCGGCATCTGGGGCTGCAATTTGAAAAACGCTACACCAAGAAAACCTATGTGGCGCGCGTCTGGGGCCGTGTCGAGGGCGACCGCGGCACCATTGACCTGCCGCTCTGCGTCGATTGGCCGAACCGTCCCTTGCAACATGTGGATTGGGAAAACGGCAAGCCTGCGGTGACCGACTGGCGCGTCATGCGGCGGTCCGAGACTGAAACGCGGATGCGCCTGAACCCGCAAACAGGCCGCAGCCATCAGCTGCGCGTCCATATGCTGGAACTGGGTCATCCGATCCTTGGTGATCCGTTCTATGCCTCGGGCGCGGCAAGGGATTACCCGCGCATGATGCTGCATTCCGAGACGCTGCAACTGCGCCACCCTGACGGCGGACAGGGCCATCGTTTTACCGCCCCCGCGCCCTTCTGAAACGAAAGGGGCGGCCACGAGGGCCGCCCGATCCTTGGATGTGAACCTGCCGACTTATTCGGCTGCAAGCTCTTCCGCGTCGGGATCCCAACCGGAAATTGCCTTGACCTCGAGGAACTCCTCGATGCCCCAGGTGCCACCCTCACGGGCGCGGCCCGAGGCCTTGACGCCGCCAAAGGGCGCGCCAGGTGCGCGGCTCTTGCCGTTCATCTCGACCATGCCGGATTTCAACACACGGGCCAGACGGTTACGGCGCACGCCGTCCGAGGACTGGACGTAGTTGGTCAGGCCATAGACCGTGTCGTTGGCGATACGGACAGCTTCTTCTTCGGTGTCGAAGGGGATGATCGACAGCACGGGGCCAAAGATTTCCTCTTTCTCGATGGTCATGCCGGGTTTGACATCGGCAAAGACCGTTGGGCGAACATAGAAGCCTTTGTTCATGCCCTCGGGCAGACCCAGACCACCGGCGATCAGGCGCGCGCCCTCGTCAATGCCCTTCTGGATATAGCCTTGGATCTGATCCCACTGGCGCTTGTTCACCACGGGGCCAATGTGGTTGCCCTCTTGGCTTGCCGGACCAACCTTGATCGATTCGGCCACTTCTCGGGCGATCTCGACCGCCTGATCGTAGTAGCTGCGTTCGACCAGCATGCGGGTCGGCGCGTTGCACGACTGGCCCGAGTTATACATGCAGTGCTTGACGCCGCGCTTGACCGCATTGGCATCGGCATCGGCAAACACAAGGTTCGCGCCTTTGCCACCCAGTTCCAGTGTCACGCGCTTCATGGTTTCGGCGGCGGTCTTGGAAATGGCGCGGCCCGCACGGGTCGAACCCGTGAACGAGATCATCTGCACGTCGTTATGCGCCGACAGTTGGGTGCCAACACCCATGCCATCGCCGTTGACAAGGTTGAACACGCCCGCAGGCAGGCCCGCGTCATGGCAGAACTCGGCAAAAAGCATCGACGACAGCGGCGATTCCTCGGAGGGTTTCATCACGATGGTGCAGCCAGCGATCAGCGCGGGGATGACCTTGAGCGTGACCTGGTTCATCGGCCAGTTCCACGGGGTGATGAGGCCGACAACGCCAATCGGTTCGAGCGCGATGCGGTCGTTGGGCGTATCGGCGCGCAGCGGACGGATCCACTCGATTTCCTCGAAGGCCTTGAGGAAGTTGTTGAGGTGCCACGGCAGGCACTCGGCCTGATCGTCGCGGCTCATGGACATGGGCGCGCCCATTTCCATCGAGATCGCCTTGGCCATTTCCTCTTTACGCAGGTTGTACTGGTCGAGGATTTTACGGACATAGTCGATCCGGACCGAAGGCGCGGTGTCGGCCCAAGCCGGAAAGGCGGCAAAGGCGGCGGCTACGGCGGCGTCGGTGTCAGCCTGATCGCCGATCGAGATCACGGCGCAGGGCTCCTCGGTCGAGGGATCGATGACGTTGAGGTCACGGGCCACGGCGGGCGAGGTCCACTGACCGTTGATGTAGAAAAGACGTTTATCGAGCATGGGGTCCTCCATTCGGCGCGGAATGTGGCAGCAGAGGCCTTTGCAAACAAGTAGACCTGACTGGTCTGATCGGGGCTTTTCTATGGGGCCAGTTGCTGGTTTGGCCGATTTGTGGGGAAAATTGGCGCGATTCCGGCGGTTTTGCGCGAAATCCCGTTCCACGTCGCGGCCTGCAATGCCGACCGATTTCTTTTTGGCGGCAATCGGACGTATCTAAGTGGCACTCGCACCGCGGGGCCCCTATCTTAGGCATCTATTCAACCAGCAGGCCAGCCATGTCACTTCGTATCAACGACACCATCCCCAACCTCGACGTCATCACCGATCAGGGCAGCTTTGCGCTGCATGATTTCGTGGGCGATGGGTGGGCGATCATCTTTAGCCATCCCAAGGATTTCACCCCTGTTTGCACGACCGAATTCGGCGCCGTGGCACAGTTGGCCGACGAATGGGCCAAGCGTGGCACCAAGGTGCTGGGCGTGTCGGTCGATGGTGTGGAAGAGCATAAGGGCTGGAAAGCCGACATCGAAAAGGTCGCGGGCACCAAGGCAGGTTTCCCGATCGTCGCCGACACAGACCTGCGTGTGTCCAAGGCCTTTGACATGCTGCAGGCCGACGCTTACCTGCCCGACGGCCGCACCGCCGATGACAGCCAGACCGTCCGCACCGTGTTCATCATCGGGCCCGACAAGAAGCTGAAGCTGTCGATGACCTATCCGATGAACGTGGGCCGCAACTTTGCCGAAGTTCTGCGGGCGCTGGATGGGCTGCAAACCGCAGCCAAGCATGGCGTCGCCACCCCCGCCAACTGGACCCCCGGCGGCGATGTGGTGATCCCGATGAAGCTGGATAACGAGGCAGCCAAGGCCAAGTTCGGAAGCTTCGAGGCTGTGCTGCCCTATCTGCGGCTGACCAAGCTCTGATCGGCCCGCTAATGTGCTAATTTGACCCCGCGAGGCTATCTCGCGGGGTTTTCTATTCCAGATCGTAGCTCGCGATGATCTCGTATTGCGCGCCATCGGGCCGAAGGTGTGACTGGTAGAGCGCGAATTGCTCGACCGTGGCGGCCGGTGACGAAAAACTGTCCCACCGCGAAAGAAAGCGCGCGAGTCTCGTGTCTTCTTCCGATGAAGGGCGTGACAGGCGCGCCAAGGTGACATGCGGCACGAACCGTCGCCGTTCCAGCATCATGCCCGCGCCGTGCAGCACAGAACGGACCTTGGCGGCAAGCGTGGTGATCGGGTCATGATCGGCAATACCCGCCCAGATAATTTGCGGAGACCGTCCGGCGAAGGTGCCTAACCCTTTGGGCTGGATGTCAAAACGCGCGGCGCGGATGGTTTCCAGCGCCATATGCGCCTCTTCGGCCGTGGCACGATCCATCTCGCCCAGAAACGCGAGTGTCAGATGCAGGTTTTCGGGATCGAGCGTGCGGCCCAGCGGCAGCGCCTCGGTGACACGGGCCAAAGCCGCCGTGCAGGCATCGGGCATCGGGATCGCGACGAAGAGACGCATCGGGTCTTACCTCTTGCGCCGATCTTCCAATCTGGCGGGCAGGGTCGCAATGAAAAAGGCCCCGAGGTTTCCCTCGGGGCCTGATCTTTGGTGCAAAGCGCTGCTTATTCAGCCGCGTCTTCGTCC
This sequence comes from Marivivens sp., assembly GCA_024642145.1. GTDB lineage: Bacteria > Pseudomonadota > Alphaproteobacteria > Rhodobacterales > Rhodobacteraceae > JAHEBS01. Next base: position 4,542 of record JAHEBS010000007.1, on the reverse strand, counting down.
TTGGCGTCTTTGACGATTTCGAGACCGGTTTCCTGATCGACGACCTTCATCGACAGTTTGACCTTGCCGCGCTCTTCAAAGCCGATGAGCTTGACCCAAACTTCCTGGCCTTCCTTCAGGACGTCCGAAGGATGGTTCAGGCGGCGGTTCTCGATCTGGCTGACATGCACAAGGCCGTCGCGCTTGCCGAAGAAGTTCACGAAGGCGCCGAAATCGACGAGCTTCACGACCTTGCCACGGTAAACCTTGCCTTCTTCCGGTTCGGCCACGATCGCGTAGATCATGTCGTGGGCCTTCTGGATCGACTCGGCGTTCGGCGAGGCGATCTTGATCACGCCGTCGTCGTTGATGTCGACCTTGGCACCCGACACTTCCACGATCTCGCGGATGACCTTGCCGCCCGAACCGATCACTTCACGGATCTTGTCGGTGGGAATGGTCATCGTTTCGATGCGCGGTGCGTGGACCGAGAAGTCATTGGCGGTCGAACGTGCCTTGGACATTTCGCCGAGGATGTGCAGACGGCCATGACGGGCCTGCTCCAGCGCCTTTTCCATGATCGCCGGCGTGATGCCCGCAACCTTGATGTCCATTTGCAGCGAGGTAATGCCCGCTTCGGTGCCCGCAACCTTGAAGTCCATGTCGCCGAGGTGATCCTCGTCGCCAAGGATGTCGGTCAGCACAGCCCACGAACCATCGTCTTCAAGGACGAGGCCCATGGCAACGCCGGCAACGGCGGCCTTCAGCGGAACGCCCGCATCCATCATCGACAGCGAGCCACCACAGACCGAAGCCATGGACGACGAACCGTTCGATTCGGTGATCTCGGAGACCACGCGGATGGTGTAGGGGAACTCGGCTGCGGTCGGCAGAACTGCCTGCAGCGCGCGCCAAGCCAGCTTGCCGTGGCCGATTTCGCGGCGGCCAGGCGAACCCACGCGGCCAACTTCGCCAACCGAATAGGGCGGGAAGTTGTAGTGCAGCAGGAAGTTCGAGCGGAAGTTGCCGTGCAGCGCGTCGATGATCTGTTCATCGTCGCCCGTGCCCAGCGTGGTCACGACCAGAGCCTGCGTTTCGCCACGGGTAAAGAGCGCCGAACCATGGGTCCGCGGCAGAAGCGAGGTTTCGGCCACGATCGGGCGAACCTTGTCCAGCGCACGGCCGTCGATACGGCGGCTGTTCTTGACGACGTCCGAACGCATCACGTCCGATTCCAGACCCTTGATTGCCGAACCGAGGTTCGCGTCAGCCAGATCTTCTTCCGACATGGCGGCCTTGATCGCCTCTTTCGCGGCGGCAACGGCAGCCACGCGGGCCTGCTTGTCGGTGATGGCATAGGCGGCGCGCATCTGCGCTTCGCCAACGGCCGAAACACGTGCCGACAGTTCCGAATAATCGGGGGCGGCAAAGTGGAAGGGCTCTTTCGCGGCGTCTTCGGCCAGATCGATGATCAGGTCGATGACGGGCTGGATCTGCGCATGCGCGAACACAACCGCGCCCAGCATTTCGGCTTCGGTCAGCTCATAGGCTTCCGATTCCACCATCATCACGGCGTCTTTGGTGCCGGCGACGACGAGGTCCAGACGCTGCTCGGGGTTGGCGCGCAGGTTCTGCATGTCGTCCACGGCGGGGTTCAGAACATATTCGCCATCCACGAAACCAACGCGGCAACCGGCGATCGGGCCCATGAAGGGCGCGCCCGAAATGGTCAGCGCGGCCGAGGCGGCGATCATGGCGACGACGTCGGGGTCGTTGACCAGATCATGGCTCAGCACGGTGCACATCACGAGGACTTCGTTCTTGAAGCCTTTGACGAACAGCGGGCGGATCGGACGGTCGATCAGGCGGGCGGTCAGCGTTTCCTTTTCGGTCGGCCGCGCCTCGCGCTTGAAAAAGCCACCCGGCACTTTGCCGGCGGCGTAGTATTTCTCTTGGTAATGCACGGTCAGCGGAAAGAAATCCTGACCGGGCTTGGGTTCTTTGGCAAAGGTCACGTTGGCCATGACCGAGGTCTCGCCCAGCGTGGCGATGACGGTGCCGTCTGCCTGACGGGCAACCTTACCCGTTTCCAGGGTCAGCGTTTCTTCGCCCCACTGGATCGACTTTTTCACTTCGTTAAACATCTATCGTTTCCTCTTGGGAGCACGCCCGGCCCTCCGGGTCTCCCGTTCAAATGGCGGCCCCATTGCCGCCGCCCCCAATCCTTCGCATGCGCCCGGGGGCAGGGCTCACGTCACAGATGGGCGGCCCATACATGAGAATACCCTTGTTGGAAAGGGATAAGGGCCCAAGGCAAAGGTCGCCCTTGGGGGTAATTCTGACTTGTTCGATGGCCTGACCGCGTCAATACTGACCAGAGCATTCAACGGGAGGTGTTACATGGCTGGAAAGTTTGAAATCTACAAAGACAAGGCCGGCGAGTTCCGGTTCCGCCTCAAGGCCGGCAACGGCGAGCCTATTTTGGCGAGCGAGGGCTATAAAGCACGCGCGAGTTGCGAAAACGGCATCGACTCGGTCCGGCGCAACGGCGGCGATGATGCCCGCTATGAGCGCAAGGAAACCAAGAACGGTGGCCATATGTTCAACCTCAAGGCCACAAACGGTCAGGTCATCGGCACATCCGAGACCTATAGCTCGGCCTCGGGGCGCGACAACGGCATCGAGTCGGTCAAAAAGAACGCGCCGGATGCCAAGGTCGTGGACCTGACGGCGCAATAGGTCAAACCCGATTGCAAGAGCGCCCGCCCCACGTGGCGGGCGTTTCTGTCTTAACGCTTTGAACCGGATGCCTCTGATGATCGAAAGAACCGCCAGCTGCAGCTGTGGCCAGCTGACCGCACGGTGTGAGGGCGAGCCGATCCGCGTCGTGGTCTGTCACTGTCTTGCCTGCAAACAGCGCAGCGGTAGCGCGTTTTCATGGAACGCCCGCTGGCCCGAGGGCAAGGTGACGGTCAGCGGAACGGCCAAGGACTATGTGCGGGTCGGTGATGAGGGGACGCCAATCACCTATTCATTTTGCCCGAACTGCGGCGTGACTGTCTTTTACCGCACACAAGGGATGCAGGGCACTGCCATTCCCATCGGTGCCTTCGGCACGACCGGCGCGCCGCAACCAAGCATCACCGTCTATGTGAACCGCCAAGAACCTTGGGTCGATATCACCGCCGATCCGCTGGAGGTCTGGTCCTAGCCCCAAAGCAAAAGGGGCCGCGAAAGCGACCCCTTTGACTTCCGTTCCGGCCGGATTAGCGGCGCAGGCCCAGACGCTCGATGAGCGAGGCGTAGCGCGCTTCGTCGTTGGACTTGAGATAGTCGAGCAGCTTGCGGCGCTGGGCAACCATCATCAACAGACCACGGCGGCCGTGGTTGTCTTTCTTGTGGGTCTTGAAGTGCTCGGTCAGCGTCGCGATGCGCGACGACAGGATCGCAACCTGGACTTCCGGCGAACCGGTGTCGCCCTCTTTGGTGGCAAACTCTTTGATAACGCGGGCTTTTTCTTCAACAGTAATCGACATCGGGGTCTCCTATGGGTTTAGGGTGATGGCACAAGCCGGGATGTCGTCCAGCAGGGCCCTTGGAGGGGATTCCCTCGCCCGAGGGCAAGAGATGCGTGCCAATAGGGGAAATCCCCAAGAAAGAAAAGGGACTTTCTACACCGCGCTTAGGCGGCAACCAGACGGATCAGGCCCAGATCGACGGCGCTTTGACCGCTGAGAACAGCCACGACGGCCCCATCGGCGCTGATCGCCAGACCATCGTCCGTGGCCTCGGAACTCAGAACCGGAACTGGGCCGGATGCGTCATAGACCAGAACCAGCGCGTCTTGCTGCGGGTCATAGTCGCTGATCGTGGCCAACCGTGTCAGGGTGGAAAGTTGGAATTGGTCCGCACCGCTGCCGCCACTCAGCAGATCACCATCATGGCCGATCAAGACATCGTCGCCCGCGCCACCATTCACAAAATCGCGGTCGGTGTCGTGGCCGCCATCCAACACATCATTGCCCGCCCCCCCGAACAGCGTATCCGCCCCCGCACCGCCATCCAGCCGGTCATCGCCCAAACCGCCCGACAGCGTATCGTTGCCCGCACCGCCATCCAGCGTGTCGGCCCCGTCACCGCCCGTCAGACGGTCATCGCCCGCCTCGCCAAAAAGACGGTCGTTGCCATCTTGGCCATACAAGACATCGTCGCCCGCGCCCCCGTGCAGGGTGTCGTCACCCAGATCACCGTTCAACTCGTCATTGCCATCGCCGCCCTGCAGAGCATCATCGCCGCTTTGGCCATCCATCCAGTCGTCACCCGCGCCACCCGAGATATCCTCATCCGCGTCGCCGCCGAAAAACGCCTCGCCGATGTCGGGTGTGGTTTCATTCGCCAAAACGGGGTCGCCATCCTGCTCGGTCGCATCGGAAGGATGCGCATCAACCTCGTCGGGCAGCAACATGAGGCTCAAGAGCGACAGGCAGAGCAGAGCGAATAGGGCGAACATGATGGCGGTTCCTGCGAAGGGCGGATAGGCCCAATGGCCAATCTAGCAGGCGC
>JAHEBS010000130.1 GCA_024642145.1 Marivivens sp. | reverse complement strand
CGGAACATGCTGCTGGACCGCGTGAACGAGTTTGGCGTGGCGATCGCGTCGAGCCAGAAAGGCCCCTATTGGGTGCTGGTGCTGGCGGGCGGCTGCTAGACGTCAAGCCAAATGGTAATGGGCCCGTCGTTGACGAGGCCGACCTTCATATCGGCACCAAAGCGTCCGGTTTGGCAAGGGACGCCCTCGGCGCGCAAGGCGTCGGCAAAGGCCAGATAAAGCGCCTCGCCTTCGAGGGGCGGGGCTGCGGATGAAAAGCCGGGGCGATTGCCGCGGCTGGTGTCGGCGGCCAATGTGAACTGGCTGACAACCAAAGCCGCGCCGCCGATATCACGCACCGAACGATTCATCTTGCCCTCGTCATCGGCAAAGATCCGCAATTTGGCCACCTTGGCCGCCAGTTGCGCGGGCTTGTCGGCGGTGTCGCCCGCCATGGCGCAAACAAGGATCATCAGCCCCGGACCGGTCTGGCCGATCACGGCGCCATCGACACGCACCTGCGCCTCGGTCACGCGTTGCAAAAGCGCCCTCATAGCTCGGCCTTCCACGGCGGGTTTGCCCCCGCACGGGCCACCGTCATCGCCGCCGCGCGCACGCCAAGATCCAGCGCTGCGGTCAGGGCGGCGACATCGATGTGGTCCAAGGCGGTCTTGGTCAAAAGCCCTGCCGCGTCCAGCGCCGCCAAAACGCCCGCGTTGAACGTGTCGCCCGCACCGACCGTATCGACGACCGTGACCGGACGCGCCGCGACAGACACCTTGCCGCCCGCCCAATGGGCGGATGCGCCTTTGGCGCCCTCGGTCACAAACAAAACCTTCGGTCCCAGCGACAGAATCTGCGCCGCAGCCGCGTCATCCGCGCTGCCCGTCAGCCAGTGCAGGTCTTCGTCCGACAATTTGACGATATCTGCCCGCGCGACCATGCGCGCGATGCGGGCGCGGTAGGCGGGTTCATCCACGATGAAAGAGGGCCGGATATTGGGGTCGATCATCGTGACCGCGCGTGGCGCCTCGCGCGCCTGCAACGCCTCATAGGCACTGCCACAGGGTTCGGCCACCAGCGATATGCCGCCAAAGAACAGGGCATCGGCCTTGGCTGTCGGCAGATCGGCCTCGGTCAAAAGCCGGCCCGCCGTGTTCTCGTCGTAAAACGCATAGCGGGCCTGTCCGTTTTCCAACTGCACAAAGGCCAGCGTCGTGGGGCTGCCAGACCGCTTGCAGGGCGCGGCATCCACGCCCGATGCAGCCAAACCCTCGGCCAGTATCGCGCCGAAAAGGTCGGTCGAAAGTCCCGAAAAAAACGCGGTTCGCGCCCCCAGCCGGCCTAGTGCAATGGCGGTATTGTAAACCGCGCCGCCTGCATGCGGCGCAAAGGCCGCTTCGCCTGCGGTGCTTTCACGCGGCAGCATGTCGATCAGGGCTTCGCCACAGGCAAGGATCATAGGGCACCTCCGTTTGGGGACCGATAGCGCAAACGCCGCGCCGAAGCGAGAACCAAAGAACCCGATGTCAGTAGCTGGACGTGCCTTGGGTCTGTTGGGCGATCACCGCAATCACCCCCGCAACGATCAGACCCAAAAGCACCGCAAAAGCGATCTTCCAAGCCGACCATGGTCTTTCGCCCTGCACCTTGCCGGTCTGGCCGTTGACGACAAAGCGGTAGGTCTTGCCGCGATATTTGTAGACCGCCATCCAGATAGGCAGCAGCACGTGCTTGAAGGTGATATCGCTCACCTGCGTTTGCAGCGTCATGATCCGCTGATGATCACCGCCGATGTCGCGCCGCACGTCCTGCTCGATCTGGCGGTCCATGACCGCGCGGGCATCGGTGAAGCCATCCTCAAGCCCGATCTGATAGGCCTCGGCCAGAAACCCCGCCATATAGGCCGGATCATAGGGTTTGAGCGCGGCGAGGTCCCAAGGCTGCAAGGCATCGGTGTAGCGTTTGGGCAGGCTTTGCGAGGCAAGCACCACGATATCGTCAAAAAACCGCGCCACGCGACCTGCGGCAGGACGCCAGCGGGTGCGGCGGACGCGCTCTTGCTGCATCTTGCCGTCGCGGTGGACCGTGCGGGTTTCCCAGTAATCATCGCCCCGCATGCCGCTATAACGCGACCGCGTATCGGCGTCGTAGGTCCAGAAGGGCACGTAGATACCGCTCATCGCGCGGCCCTTGCGGGCGTATTCCTGCAGGCCGTTGGGCGCAAACCACAGCCGCCCCAGCCAACGCGTCATGGCCTGACGCGCGGCGTCTTGATCAAGGTCGAACGGCAACAGGGCCTTGGGCTTGATATGCCTGTGTGTGCCAGTGCCGCCCACGATCGGCGTATCGCAGAAAGGACAGCGTGCGGCCTGCTGGGCCTCGGCCATTTCGGTCTTGGCCCCGCAGTTGGGGCAGTCGAGAACACGCGTTTCCTCGTATTCCGCACCAAGCTGACCTGCATCAAGGGCGGCGTGAAAGTCCATTTCGCGCGTCGCCTCGGCGACATCACCGTTTTGCGGGATATGCTGGACATGCCCGCAATGCGGGCATGTCAACTCATCGACGCCGGGGCTGAACCGCAGGTCCCCGCCGCATTGCTCGCAGGGAAAATGGAACTCTTCTTCGGTCATGATGCGTCAGCGCACCTCAGGACTGCGGCGGCAGGGGCGGCGGCGTTGCGCCGAAAAGCGCGGCCAAGGCCGGCACGTCGCCCGCCTTTTTCCATCCGTCCTGTCCTTGGGTCCAGACCAGAGTGTCAGCGCTCAGCCCGCGTGACTTGAGCGCCGAAAAGGCCAAGGGGCCAACGGACGCGCCGTTTTCGGCGACATGCCAGATTGCAGCCTCTTGCGTCGGCAAGGGCGGTGGCGCGGCGGCGGGGGCCGCGCCCCAAGGCCCGCTGGCTGCGGCCATGGCCATGCCCATACCCATGCCCAAGCCGGCGCTGGCGCCGCCCGAGGGGTTGCGCGCGGCATCGCCCATGGCCTCGGCCGCGGCGAATTGGCTAAAGCGATTGAGATCGCCCACGATCCCCATCGAGGTGCGTTTATCGAGAACCTTTTCGACATCCTCGGGCAGGCTGATGTTTTCGATGTAGAACTCGGGGATCGTCAAACCATAGTCGCCGATGACCGGCGCGATCCGGTCCGCAACCAGCTTGCCCAGATCGGCGGTATTGGCCGCCATGTCGAGGACCGGAATACCCGAGCCCGACAGCACACGGCTGACCTCTTGCACCACGATATTGCGGATCTGGTTTGACACCTCGTCGGCGGTGAATTCGCCATCGGTGCCGACAATTTCCTTGAGGAACTTGCCTGCGTCCCCCACGCGCATCGCATAGGTGCCAAAGGCGCGCAGGCGCACGGGGCCGAACTCGGGGTCGCGGCAGGTGATGGGGTTCTTGGTGCCCCATTTCAGATCGCTGAACCGCACGGTCGAGACGAAATAGATCTCGGACTTGAAGGGCGATTTGAAACCATGCGTCCAGTGCTGGAGGCTGGTCATGATCGGCATGTTGTTGGTCTCTAGCTCATAAAGACCGGGCGTAAAGACGTCGGCCAGTTGGCCCTCGTGGACAAAGACGGCAACCTGACCTTCGCGCACAGTCAGTTTGGCGCCGTATTTGATCTCGTGGCCCTCGCGCTCGAACCGCCACACCATCGTGTCGCGCGTGTCGTCTGTCCATTCGATGACATCGATGAACTGGCCGGAAAGAAAGTCGAGAATACCCATGTCGGTCTCCTTCAGGTGGCAGGTGCCATCAACTCGGCGGCGATGCGCCTTGCGATGGGGGCAGCTTCGGCGGCGGACATGCCGGTGGTGAAGCGTGGGTCGTAAAGCATCCGGAGCAAGAGCTCGTCGTGATAGGTCAGCGTGGCGTATTCCTCGTCGTCATTAAAGATCGAGGGGCGCGCCACAGGGCTGTCGTTGGCAAGGCCCATGGCCTGCGACAGTTCTTCGTTGATGCAGGCTTGCCGCATCAGGTCGGGGTGTTCGCCGCGAATGATGGCGACAGCGCGGGCGTAGCCCGCTTCACCCTGATCGGAAAAGGCCATGACCGCGCAGAACTGCGAACGTGGCAGGTTGACGAAGGTCGACACCGCCGCATCGCTGATCCCGGGCACCAGTTCGCGCAGGCGCGCCTCGTAGCCATGACGGTCGGGTTCGTTGAGAACCAGAACATAAAGGTTCGGTGCGCGCGGGCTCAGCGTCACGCGTTGGCCGGTCAGCGCGCCCAAGCGTCCGGCAAAGTCACGCACCTCGGCGGTGGCCTTGGCGCGCAGCTCCGCTGGCACGGTTTGGCCGAATTCCATGCCGATGCGGACGGGCACGTCCCAACGGCGCAGCGGGCTGAGCGTGTTCTGGGCCCGCGCAATATCGCCGCCCGCATATTCATCGAACAGCGCAATTCGCACGAAATCGCGGGCCAGTTGCTCGGCGGTAAAGGGCGCGCCCGCGCCGCCATCGGTGCGCAGCATGTCATTGCCGCGCAGGCTGGTTTCGATTTCGCCGTAATAGGCGGCAAGGGTCACGCTTTCGGCCGCAATCGGTATGGGTGCGGGCGAAAACGCCGTCGGCGCGGGGCGCAAGGACGGCACAGCGCAGGCCGCCAGCGTCATCAGCGCCAGCGGTGCGGTGTGCCGTGATATGCGCCCCGCGTCCACTCGGTTCAGGCCTCGGTCCGCGGATTGGCGCGCGCCTTGGCCGAGGCCAGCGCGGTGGCCAACTCGCCCTCCAGCCGTTGCAGTTCGACCTCGGCGGCGGCGCGCTTGGTCTTGCCTTCCTCGGCGATACGCAGGCTGTCGTCGATGGTGGCGATCAACGCATCGTTGGCGGCCTTGACCGCTTCGATATCGAAAACGCCGCGCTCGACCTGCTCGCGCACGGTGCGGTTGGCCTCGCCCAAAGTCTCGGCGTTCTTGCGCAGAAGGTCATTGGTCAGGTCTGCAGCCGATTTGACGGCCTGTGCGGCCGAAGCGGAACGGTGGATCGTCACGGCTTGGGCAAGTTGGGTTTCCCAAAGCGGCACGGTGTTGACCAGCGTCGAGTTGATCTTGGTGATCAGGCTCTTGTCGTTTTCCTGCACCAGACGGATCGAGGGCAGGGCCTGCATGGTCACCTGCCGCGTCAGCCGCAGGTCATGCACACGCCGTTCCAGATCGTCCCGCGCGGCGCGGATGTCGCGCAGCGCCTGCGCCGCCATGACCTTTTCCTCGTCCTTGGCGGCATCGGCGGTTTTCTGGGCTGCCGGAATTTCGTCCCCGTCAGCGCGGGCCAACCGTTCCACGCCCGCCGCGATATAAAGCGCCAGTTCGTTGTAAAAGGCGAGGGTCTGCTCGTAGAGCAGATCGAGGCTTTCGATATCCTTCATCAGCCCGTGTTCGTGGCGCAAGAGATCAGAGGTGATGCGGTCGATCTGGCTCTGGACCTCTTCGTATTGGGCGACAAACTTGGCCATCGGCGCGGCACGCCCCAGCAGGCGGTCAAAGAAACCTGGCTTGCGCCCCAGATCCAGCTCGTCCACCGAAAAGCCGCGGATGGCTGTGACCAGATCGCGCAGGCTGTCGCCAGCAGGGCCGAGGTCCTTGTTGCGCACGTCGGCCAGCATGGTCTGGCTGATGTCTTGCAAACCCGTCTGCGCGCCGGAGCCGAAACGGATGATGGTGCCCGCATCCGCAAGGTCGATTTCGTTCATGCGCTGTTCGATATCGCCACGGGTCTTGGCATCCGCGCTTTGCAGGTCAGGGACCTCGACACGGGGTGCGGGAAGGGTGGGCTTGGTCACGGCAGCCACCTGCGTTGACACGGCGGCAGCGCCGGCACGGGTTTCTTCGCTCATCTAGTCTTGTCCTCCATCGGGTTCAGGCCCTCAATCTTGAGCCTTTCGTTCAAAACCTTGATTTCAATGTCCATCGCGGCGCGGTCATTGGCGCGCATCTTTTCGGTCTGGCGGGCAAAGCTGCCGTCCAGATCGACCAAAAGCGCCTCATAGGCCGCGCGCGCATCGGCATCGCGGCTTGTGGCATAGAGATCGGCAAACCGATCGGTCGCGTCGCGCGCGCCCATCAGGTAGACGCCCAGATAGCGCCGCGCCGCATTGAGGTCCGAAGGGTCGTTTTCCACCGCCGCGATCATGCGACGCGCGCCGGTGACCAGCGCATCGATATGGGTCAAAAGCAGCCGGTCGTTCAGCGCGGCAACCCGCGAGCGGATCGCGGTCAGATAGGCCTCGGCCTCATCGACGACGCGCGCCACGCGGTCTTGCTGAAACGCATCGACACCGGCCTTGCGTTTGGTGCGAAACGGGTCCGCGCCAAAGGCCAACAGATGCAGCGCCACCACCGAAACACCGTAAGACAGCGCACCCGTAACACCGGATGGGCCGACCCACGCCGCCAGAGCGATGCCGCCGCCAGCCAAGAGCGCGGCAATCGTCTTGCGCGGCAGGGCAGGCGGACGGGCCGAGGTGCGGGCGTCATAGGCGGCTTCGGCCCGCAGGCCTTGCCGCAGCAACAGCGCACCCGCAGCCATCAGGGCCGCCCCACCAAGACCCGCCAGCAGCGCCTCTGGTCCCTTGGCCAGCGAGGCCACGGCCATCACGAAAGGCGGCAAGAGCATCAGGTTTGCGCGCGTGCCGACCGGATCGACACCCATGGCCGCGGGGCTGCCGGGATCGGCAAGACCGGGGCTGAACTTGCCGCCAAAGCGCCGCGCCATCAGGCGGCACCTGTCAGGCCGGAAGCCAGACCGAGCATCAAGATAATGAGCAGCGCAAAGGCCGCATAGCGCAGCGGTGTCGGGATCATGTCCGGCCCCGCGCAGTCAAAAGGACGAGTCTTTCGGCCATCCCTGTTCCACCCGTTTCAGTCGACAAACAAATAAGGTGCCAAGCTGCCGGATTTTAGCCCTTGGCTGAAAATATGTGTCGAGGATGGCGGGACCGCTGGCCCCGATCAAGTCATTTGGCAGGTTTACGCGGGGTCGCGGGTTTGGGCGGGGCGGCGCGGCCCGTTGTGGCGCGGCCCGTTGTGGCGCGTCCCGTGGTGGCGCGGCCCGTGGTGGCGCCTGCGGGTTTGCCACTGTCCGGCGTGCTGCTGCGCTTGCGCTGCGGCTTGGGGCGCGGTGTGGCGTCCTTGGGCAGGGGCTGCATGTCTTCATCCAGACCCAACTGCTCACGCAAAACGCGGCGGCGAACCTCTTCGACCTCGCCCGCCTGCAGATTGCCAAGCTGGAACGGCCCGTAGGAAATACGGATCAGGCGGTTGACCGTGGTGCCGATCGCGGCCATGGCGCGACGGATCTCGCGGTTCTTGCCTTCGCGCAGGCCGATGGTCAGCCATGCGTTTGCACCGACCTGCCGGTCGAAATTGACCTGCATGGGCAGATATTTCACGTCCTCGACCGTGATCCCCTCGCGCAGCTTGTCCAAAGTGGCCTCGCTTGCGGTGCCATTGATGCGGACGCGGTAGCGGCGCAGCCAGCCTGTCGATGGCAGTTCCAACCGGCGCTTCAACTCGCCGTCGTTGGTCAAGAGCAGCAAGCCCTCGGAATTGATGTCGAGCCGCCCCACCGGCATCACCCGCGGCAAATCGGCGGGCAGGGCGGAATAGATCGTGTCGCGGTCCTTTTCGTCACGCGCCGAGGTCACAAGTCCGGTGGGCTTGTGGAACAGCCACAGCCGTGCCGGTTCGGCGGCGGCGATGGGTTTGTTGTCCACAAGGATGCGATCCTTCGGCATCACGTTGATGGCGGGGGTCGCAATGACCTTGCCGTTCACCTTGACGCGGCCTTCGGTAACCATGCGTTCGGCATCGCGGCGCGAAGCCACGCCTGCGCGCGAAAGGACTTTGGCGATACGCTCGCCGGGGATGGGGCTTTTGTCGGTCATACCTCGCGGGTTACGCCCTGCGGC
>JAHEBS010000129.1 GCA_024642145.1 Marivivens sp. | reverse complement strand
CGCACGGGCGTGCCTTCGGTCACGGTCATGGCATCAGACGGCAGGTCGACCAACCCTTCGGCCCAAGCAAGGCCGGATACACGGCCCGATCCTTCGGAGGCAAAGACCTCGACCCGTCCGTCGCGGATACGCGCACGCAGAAACTCGCGCCGCCCCGCCTTTTTGGTTTTGGCGAAACCCGCCGGCACGTCAAAGCCCTGCGCCGCCAGCCATGGCCCCCCAGCCAGCACGGACAAAGCGGGTCGCGCAAAGATCAGCGCCGTGACAAAGGCCGCGACCGGATTACCCGGCAGGCCGAAAACGGGCTTGCCACCCCAGACACCCAAGGCCAAGGGCCGCCCCGGCTTGATCGCGATCCGCCACAGCGACAGCGCGCCGCGTTCCGCCAAAAGCGCCGAAACATGGTCCTCGTCCCCCGCCGATGCCCCGCCCGAGGTCAGGATCGCATCTGCCCGCACCGCGCCAAGGTCGAGCCTTGCGGCCACCTCGGCCCGTTGGTCAGGCGCACGGCCCAGATCAACGACCTCATAGCCCCAGCGGGTCAGCATAGCGGCCAGCATCGGGCGGTTGGCGTCAAAGGTCTTGCCCTCGGGCGCGTCTGGTCCCGGATCGGTCAGTTCGTCGCCTGTGGACAGGATCGCCACGCGCAAGGGGCGGTGAACCTCGATTTCGGCGATCCCTGCCGCCGTCAAGGTGGCGATCTCGGCGGGGCCAAGCCGCGTGCCTGCGGTCAGCACCGGCGCACCGGCCATGATATCTTCGCCGGCGGGGCGGGTATTGGCGCGCGGACGCAGCCCCTTGCTAAACCGCAGGCGGCCATCCTGGACCAGACAGTCCTCTTGCATCACCACGCAATCGACCCCTTCGGGCAGCGCCGCCCCCGTCAATATCCGGATCGCGTGGCCCATGGGCACGGCGCCCGCATAGGGCACGCCCGCCGCCGCGCGACCCTGCACCAAGGGTAGATCGTGCGCCTCGCCAGCAAGCGCGGCATGGGCAAGGCCATAGCCATCAACCGCCGAATTCGCCGCTGGCGGGTGTGAATGCCGCGCAAGGGGGGCGGATGCCAGAATTCGGCCCTGCGCCGCCGCAACCGCGCGGGTTTCGGCGGTGGTCACAGGACCAAGACGCGCCCGCAGCAGCGCTAAGGCCTGATCCACATCAGCCCATTCGACACCTTGTGGCAGTGCAAAACAGTCATCCCTGAGCGGTGGCGTAGTCATGCGGGCAACCCCAGACGGGCGCGGATCAGCCCTGCGATGCCTGTAATGTCGTCAAGGTGAAAGGTGGGCCGATCCAGCGTCACGGGCACGGTAGAGGCCACGGCCAATACCGTGGGATCGGTTGGCGCCAGCAGCTTGGCGCCGGTTTCGGGACGCCATACTTCGATCTTGGGGTGGCTCTCGCCTTTCCAGCCCTCGACCAGCACCAGATCCACCGGATCGAGCCGCGACAGAAGATCACCGAGCGCGGGCTCGTCCGCGCCCCGCAACTCGGTCATCAGGGCCCATCGCCCGCCCGCAGACAGCAGCACCTGCCGTGCGCCCGCCGCACGGTGGCGGTAGCTGTCCGTGCCGGGATGATCGACCTCGGCCACGTGATGGGCATGTTTGAGGGTCGAAACGCTAAGTCCGGCGCCCACGAAATGCGCGACCAGACGCTCGGTCAGCGTGGTTTTGCCGCTGTTTTTATAGCCCGCGATGCCGATGACCTTCATAGCATCGCCTCGGCCATGGTCAGATCGTCGGGCGTGTTGACGTTGAAAAACGGGTCAAAGGGTTGGGTGCCAAACACCGCGCGCGCCGCCCCGTGGCGGTCGGTCCATGCCACGACCTTGCGTAGCCCGCCTTGCAGGGCCGCGCGCAGATCATCGCGCAGCGCCACGGGCCAAAGGCCAAAGGTCGGCTGCCAGCCATCCGCGGTGGCGGCCAGCGCCAGCGGTGTTCCTGCCATCTCCCGCGCCAGAATCAGGCGCGGCACCAGATCGGGCGGCAGGAACGGCGTGTCGGCCGCTGCGGTGACAATATCTGCGGCACCCTGCGCCGCCGCCCAATCCAGCCCTGCCAGCACCCCCGCCAAGGGGCCCGCGAAACCCGCGACCGAATCTGCCAGCACGGGCAGCCCCAGATGTGCGAAACGCGCGGGGTCGCCGTTTGCGTTCAGCGCCAGATCGGCGACTTGCGGGGCGAAACGGTCAATGACTTGCCCCATGACCGTGCCCGTCCCCAAACGCAGCAACCCCTTGTCGCCACCGCCCATGCGTGTGGCGCGCCCACCGGCAAGGATCACACCCAAAGGGGCCATCATGCCTCGTCCCCCCTACGTCCGCGTTTTTCCTCCGCGACCAAGGCGGGGTCCGCGTCACGCAACAGCCGTTCTTCACCGGCAAGGCAAACGAACCGCTGGCCCTTGAGCCGCCCGATCAGGGTCAGCCCGACTTGTTGCGCGATTTCGACGCCCCAAGCGGTAAAACCCGACCGTGAGGCCAGCACCGGAATGCCCATCAGCGCGGTCTTGATCACCATCTCCGAGGTCAGACGGCCTGTGGTGTAAAGGATCTTGTCGGCGCCGCTGACGCCCTCGTCGAACATCCAGCCTGCGATCTTGTCCACCGCGTTGTGACGGCCCACGTCCTCCATATAGACCAGTGGCCGCGCGCCCTGACAAAGGACCGAGCCGTGGATTGCCCCCGCCTCGAGATACAGCGAAGGGGTGCGGCTGATCTTGGCCGATAACGCATAAAGATCCGAGGTTCTGAGCGTCGTGGCGGGCAATGTTACGCCCTCGAGCCCTTCCATCATGTCGCCGAAAACAGTGCCGACCGCGCAGCCAGAGGTGCGCGTCTTGCGACGCATCTTGTCCTCATAGCTGGTCTTGGCGGTGGTGCGCACCACGACCGTGTCGATCTCGGCATCGAAATCGACGCGCGTGACGGCTTCATCCCCGGCCAGCATGCGCTGGTTACGCAAGAAACCCAGCGCCAGATAGCGCGGGTAGTCGCCGATCGTCATGGCGGTGACAATTTCCTGTCCGTTGAGGAAAATCGTCAGCGGGCGTTCCTCGACCACGCGCGTTTCGACCAGAGCGCCGTGCTGGTCATGGCCCAGAACCGCACGCGTCAGTCGCGCCGCCGCGGGATCGGGGGCGATGATATAATCAGAGGTGTCGTCAAGCCGCGCCAATTGCCAAAGCCTCGGGTCAGGGTTACGGGGAAGAGGCATAAGCAACCTAAGAGTTCGCCTTGTCCAGTTCCACCGCCAAATCCGTCTTTTGGAAAGGCTTTGCCGACGGCGTGCCCTTTCTTCTGGTGCTATGGCCCTTCGGGATGCTCTTTGGCGTGGTCGCCGCCACAACGGGGCTGGACCTGATCCAGACCATGGCGATGACCGCACTGGTGCTGGCGGGGGCCTCGCAATTCGCCGCGCTGCAGATGCTGAGCGACAATGCCGGCATCTTGTTGATCATATTGGCCTCGCTGGCCGTAAACCTGCGGATGGCCATGTATTCGGCGGCCTTGGCGCAGCACTTCGGGCCGCTATCGCTCTGGCGGCGGGCCTTTGTGGCCTACCTGATGGTGGACCAGAACTTTGCTGCCGCACAGGCGCGTTTCGAAGCCAATCCGGGCATGAGCGTTTCGGACAAGATGTCCTATTTCCTTGGCATCACTGCGCCGATCTTTCCCAATTGGCTGTTGGCGACCTTTGTTGGCGCGTGGCTTGGGGCAGCAGTGCCCAAAGAGGCGGCGCTGGATTTTGCCATGCCCATCACCTTTATCGCCTTGATCGCGCCGATGTTGCGGACCGTTCCACATGTGGCGGCGGCGGTGACTTCGGTCGTGATGGCGCTGATGCTGACCGGACTGCCGTCGGGTCTTGCGCCCATTGTCGCGGGCGTCGTGGCCATGTCGGTCGGCGCCCTAGCCGAGACTTTGATGGCAAGGACATCGTCATGACCGCCAGCAATTTCCAGATCTGGGTGGTGATCCTCTGCCTTGCGGCGGGGACCTTTCTTTTGCGGTTCTCATTCCTCGGGCTGATTGGTGACCGCGCGTTGCCGGTCTGGGTGACGCGTGCGCTGCGCTATACGGCGGTGGGCGTTTTGCCGGGACTGGTTGCGCCCTTGGTTCTGTGGCCCGCCGCCACTGCCGGACAGGTCGACCTAGCGCGCCTTGCGGCGGCTTTCGTCACGTTGGGGGTCGGGGCAAAGACGCGCAACATGATCACAGCCATCCTGACCGGCATCGTCACGCTTTATGCGGGCCTTTGGCTTACTGGCCAGCTTTGAGTTCCTGATCCATTTCCTGCGCGGCCTGCGACTTGTCGTCGTCATCCTGTTCGAAGAACTCTTGATAACTCACGCCGGGCAGGGCGGCGAACTGGCGTTCCAGATTGTTGGGGAACCATGTGACCTGAATCATCTCGAACCCGGGGACCTGCCTTAGCAGATGTGACAGCGACTCGGTGCAGTGGGATTTGGCGACAGGCCCGTTGGCCAGCGCCAGTTCATAGGCGCGCTGGGCGGCAGCAGCCGATACGATGATCTGCTGGCGGGTCGTATAGTAGGTCACCCGCGTGTGGTAAGAGATGTAATACTGCTCGATCCGCGGCGTGATGCCAAAGATCACGTCGTTGCGTTCGGGAAAAGTCGGATGCGCAAAAGAGCCCGCGGGATCAAAGATCACCCGCTCCGAGGCGTTGATCATCAAACCCGAATGGGCACCCTGACCCGAGCGCGTGGTCTTGACGGTATAAAGGGTCAGCGAGGGCGGGCCGTCATCGTGATAGCGCACACGCTCGACAGCCTCATCCGGGGCCCATGTGCTGGGAACCGCGCAACCGGCCACAAGGGCCGGCATGCCGAGAACAAATCCGCGTCGGTTCAACACCGCACCGCGCCGCGCCAGATCACGCGCCGACGAGGGCGAGGACGACCAAGGTCACCAGAATGACGACCACGGTGCGGGCTGTGAAGGTCATGAAACCCGCAAAGGTCTTTTCGTGATCGCGGATGTCCATTTGACCGTGCTTGTATTCGCCCATGACGGGTCCTCCGTATCTGTGTTTCGGCTCGAATAGACGATTCACAAGGCGCTGTCACGCCTCAGTGATGTCAGAGCCGCGCCTTGGGCGCATTGGGGTCCAGACCATGCGCCAGCCGGAAACCGATCCGGCGCGGTTCGGTCTCTTCGCTCGGAACGCTTTGCGCGGTCAGCATGACATTAAGTTGGCTGACATGTTGCACAAGCTGGGTTTTGGCGCCGGTTTCATCGGTGCCATAAAAGGTCACGATGTCAGGGTCGAAATAGCCAAGCCCGTCGATCTGCACCACACCAGCCGCACCGCCCGTCAGGCCAAGCGCGACCTCGTGTCGGGCGTCGAGTTGGGATTCGAAGTTCTGGATGTAAAGGATCAGACGCTCGTAGGCCCACCGCGCGGCGCTTTTGCCGGTGCCGTCCTGCGCCGCGGCGGGCAGGTCCTCGGGGCAGGTCGCATGGCGGCCGGGGTCCATGTGGACTTCGTAGATCGAAGGCAGGATCGCGGCTTCGGCCAGCTCCACCGACGAGGCGATGGCGGTCTGTTGCGGCGGCGGTTTCTGGCGCGCGGGCTTTTTCATATGCCCAGCCTAGCACCGCCTTCAGCCGTTGTTGAGGGCCTCGCGCGAATGTGCGATCCGCCGTTGCCATTGCCAGACCCCGTCATCGTCCAGCGTCCGCGATACACGCCCCGTCAAAAGCAGATGGTTGAGGTGCGCCAGCGTTTCACCCATGGCCAGATCCATGTCGGCATTCATGATCTCGCGTTTGAACAGCGCGGGCATCGCGCCCATGGCCGAATGCGGCTTGGCCAGATGCGCCTCAAGCCGGTCCAGCGCATCGACATGGTGCGCGTGCAGTTGTTGCAGGCGGGCGGGCAGGCCAAGGAACGGGCGGTGATGCCCGGGCAGCACAAGGTGGTTATCGCGCGCGAATGCCTGCAGATCACGGCAGCTATTCATGAACTCGCCCACGGCATCGGCCATGGGTTCGTTAACGAAAACGCTGGTGTTGGGCGTGATGGTAGGCAGCACCTGATCGCCTGCGATCACCAGATTGTCGTCCAAGCTCCAGAAAGTCGCGTGATCGGGCGCATGGCCCTGACCGAAACGCACCTGCCAGCGCCGTCCGCCCATGCGGATCGTGTCGCCCTCGGCAAGGCTCTGAAAACCTGGAGGCAAAAGTCCAACGCAATCGGCAAAATTGAAAGGACGCTGCCCTGCGCGGTCGTCCAGCACCTGACGCGGCACGCCCGCCGCGGCATAGAAATCGAGGCTCATCTGCGTCGGACGCTCTTGCAGGTCCAGCGTCAGCATGCGCGCCAGAAGCCAGCTGAGCCTTGTGGTCCAAAGCTCGGCACCCTTGCCGATGAGATAGGCCGCCATACCCATGTGGTCGGGGTGGTAATGTGTGGCCACCACGCGGCGCAGCGGCTTGCCTCGCAGAGGTCCACCAAGCAACCCATCCCAAATCGCGCGCCCGCGTTTGGTGTCAAATCCGGTGTCGATCACGGTCCAGCCGTCGCCGTCGTCCAGCGCATAGATATTGACGTGATCCAGCCGCATCGGCAGTGGCAGACGGATCCAGTGGATGCCATGGGCCACCTCGATCATTTCGCCTTCGGCAGGGATGGCGCTGATCGGATGAGTGATGGGGTCTTTGGGGCTCATGCGCCAAGGTCTTCCGTGGTGATGGCCATGACATCGGCCAGACCCGCGCGGGCCTCGACGAAGTGGCCCTGATGCAGGGGCAGAAGGCGTGTGATGTAGAACCGCGCCAGACGTTCGCGCGTCGCGTCCCCCGCCATGGCGGCAGCAAGGTGGTAATGGGCGACCAGAACACGGCAAAATCCGTGGGCATAGGCGACGGCGCCCGCGTTACGTTCGTTCGCTTCGCCCTGCGCCAAGAACCAATCGGTGGTTTCGGCCAGCGACTGGTTGGCCTGCCAAACCGCCTCGGCCATCTCGGGGAACCGGCCGCGCGCCGCCTCGGCGCCAGATGCGATTTCATCGACCAGATCGGCGATCGCATCGCCACCGTCCATCATCTTGCGGCCCACGAGGTCCATGGCCTGAATGCCGTTGGTGCCTTCGTAGATGGCGGTCACGCGCACGTCGCGCGACAGCTGCGCGGCACCGGTTTCCTCGATAAACCCCATGCCGCCATGCACCTGAACGCCCATTTCCGCGACGCGGATGCCCGTTTCGGTGCCCCAGAGCTTGGCCAGCGGCGTCAGCAGCGCGGCGCGCGCCTTCCAGTTTGGCTTGCCCGTGGCATTGCCCATGTCGATGGCGACAGCACAGGCCAAGGCGATGGCGCGCGCGCCAAAGGTTTCGGCACGCATCGTGGCCAGCATCCGCCGCACGTCGGCATGTTCGACGATCATGCCCGTGCCGCCCACGCGGCCTTGCTTGCGGCCCATGGCATATTCCAGCGCGCGCTGGCAGGCGGCCTCGGCCACGCCGATGCCTTGGGTGCCGACGCCCAGCCGCGCGTTGTTCATCATGGTGAACATGGCCTTCATGCCGCCGTGGGGCTCACCCACCAGCCAGCCTGTCGCACCCTCGTAGCTCATGACCGCCGTGGGCGAGCCATGCAGACCCATCTTGTGTTCAAGGCTGACGACCCGCAGCGCATTACGCTGGCCGGGATTGCCGTCGGCGTCGGGGATCAGCTTGGGCACCATGAACAGGCTGATGCCCTTGGTTCCCGCCGCACCGTCGGGCAGGCGCGCCAGCACAAGGTGGCAGACGTTTTCGGTAAAGTCGTTATCGGCCCAGCTGATAAAGATCTTCTGTCCGGTAATGCGGTAGGTGCCGTCGCCTGCGGGCTCGGCCTTGCTGCGCAGCGCACCGACGTCCGAACCGGCCTCGGGCTCGGTCAGGTTCATGGTGCCGGCCCATTCGCCGGAAA
>JAHEBS010000128.1 GCA_024642145.1 Marivivens sp. | reverse complement strand
AGGTAGGCAAATCTGACTGGGCCAAATTAGGCCGTCATACATCCCGATAGCCGAGGTGACGTCTCATGTTGGAACGCTATTTGCGGGGGGGTGCCGGCGGTGAGAACCATCCAAAGACCTCGCAAACCCGCGAAATCGCAAGGGGATTGCAACAAGGCGATTGCGATGGGGGCGGTGGCGGACAGTGAGGGATTCGAACCCTCGAGACGGTTCCCCGCCTACACACTTTCCAGGCGTGCGCCTTCGACCACTCGGCCAACTGTCCAACTTGGGCTCTTTAGCCGCTAGTCGCGGCTAAAGGCAAGGGGGCGCGGGGCCTAGATTGAGACCCGCGCGCCAATTTCCACGACGCGGTCGCGTGGCAGTGAAAAATAGTCGATGGGATCGGCGGCCAGTCGCGTCAGCATGACATAAAGCCGGTCGAGGAAAAAGCCCGGCCCCCCGCCACCGCCTACTACCGTGCGGCGACGGCCAAGGAAAAAGCTCGTCGACATCACATCGAATTTGAGCCCCGATTTGCGGCAGATCGGCAGGGCGCGGCTGATGTTTGGCGTCTCCATGAACCCAAAGCGGATGGTCAGCGCCTCGAACCCGGGCCCGATGCTGCGCAGTTGACAGCGTTCATCTTCGGGCAGGAAGGGCCGGTTCGCGACATCCACGCGCAAAAGCACGTTGCGTTCATGCAAGACCTTGTTGTGCTTGAGGTTATGCAACAGCGCGGGTGGCACGTTTTCGGTATCCGAGGTCATGTAGATGGCAACGCCGGGAACGCGCGCGACAGAGCTATGTTCCATAGACGCCACAAACCCCGTGATCGCCACATTCAGGTTATGCGCGCTTTCGGACACTTTCTTGGCGCCACGCACCCATGCGGCCATGGCCAGCATGGCACCGCTGGCGATCAGCAACGGCACATAGCCGCCGTCGAGTATCTTGGTCATGTTAGCCGCGACAAAGGCCAGTTCGATCACCGCAACAGGCATGACAAACAGCGCCGCCAGAACACGGTTCAACTGCCGCACATGCACCAGATAGAACCAGCCCAGGGTGGTGGTCACCACCATGGAACAGCTGACCGCGATCCCATAGGCCGAAGCCAGATTGGTCGAGGACCCGAAACCGTTCACCAACAGCACGACCCCGATCAACAGCACGGCATTGAGCGCCGGAATATAGATCTGGCCTTGGTTGCTGCCCGATGTATGGACAATGGCCAGCCGCGGCAGAAAGCCCAGTTGCAAGGCCTGACGGGTCAACGAAAACGCCCCGGTGATGACGGCCTGCGCGGCAATGATCGTGGCCAGTGTCGCCATGGCCACCAGATAGGGGCGCAGCGGCTCGGGCATCAAAAGGAAGAAGGGGTTACCCATGGCCGAAGGCTCGGTCAGGACCAGCGCCCCCTGCCCCAGATAATTGAGGCACAGCGCCGGAAGCACAAAGAACCCCCATGCCGCGCGGATCGGCTTGCGCCCGAAATGGCCAAGGTCGGCGTAAAGCGCCTCGGCCCCCGTCACCGACAGGAAAACCCCTGACAGCACGATCAGGCCGATGCCACCATGTTTGATGAGGAACGAAATGCCCCAGTGCGGCGAAAGCGCGTAAAGCATCTCGGGCGCTTTCAAAAGCCCATGCAGCCCCATGCCGGCCATCATGACAAACCAGACCGACATCACCGGCCCGAATATGAACGAAATCCGGCCCGTGCCCCAGCGCTGCGCCACGAACAGCGTCACCAGAACGCTCAGCGCGGCGGGCAGGACATAGGGTTCGAACCCCGGAAAGATCAGTTCGATCCCTTCGACCGAGGCCAGCACCGAAATCGCCGGTGTCAGGATGGCGTCGCCGAAAAAGAATGAGGCGCCAGCGATCCCCAAGGCCAGCAAAATAAGCGTGCGCTTGCGCGTCACACGGATCACCCGCGCGATCAACGCCAGATCGCCGCCTTCGCCGAGGTTGTCGGCCTTGAGCAGAAAGACCACGTATTTCAGCGTGACGATGATGGTCAGCGTCCAGATCAAGAGCGAGACGATACCCAAGATCTCGTCGCGCGAGATCCCGTCCAGCGACACCGCCCGCAGCGTTTCGCGAAAGGCATAGAGCGGGCTGGTGCCGATATCGCCATAGACAACGCCAAGGGCGCCAAGGGTCAGCGCGGCGGTGGAACCATGCGCGTGCGAATGCCGCCCGTCTCCGGGCGTGGAATTTATGAGCGGTGACATATGAGGTGTGGTTCAGAGCGAAACGGCGTGGCAGCGCCGGCAACGTCATCCCTTAAGAAATGCGCGGCTGGGCGCATCATCCATACTGGTCCTCGCTACCCCGACTCAGGTCAGGGCGCTGCGCACCAGCCCCGCCCTCATATATGGCCGCCGTCTCACGATCCAGTGAAAGGATTGCAGTGGACCTATGCGTTGGGCGCAGGGATCACGCCAGTCTAGGCCTGATCCTTGCCCGGGTTCAGCACGGCGCGCAGCGCCTCGGGGTTGCGCAGGTGGATATCGCGCTGGGCAAAGGGTATCTCGATCCCCTCGGCGGCAAAGCGTTTCGAGATCGCCAGATTGACCTCGGATTTGATCACCATCGAGAAATTGACATCGCGCACGATGGCGCGGATTTCGAAATCGAGCGAATCCGCGCCAAAGCCGATGAAATAGACCGCGGGCGGCGGGCTGAGCATCACCATCGGATGGGCTTCGGCAAGTTCTGTCAGGATCTTCATCACCTTTTCGGCGTCGGTCCCGTAGGCCACGCCCACGGGCACGATCACGCGGCCTACAGAGTTGCCGCGCGTCCAGTTGGTCACCTGACCGGCCACCAGATCGGCGTTGGGGATGATGACATCGGTGCGGTCAAAGGTTTCGATCCGTGTGGCGCGCACCGAAATGTCGCGCACATAGCCCATATGGCCACCAACCTCGATCCAGTCGCCCTCGGAAATCGGGCGCTCGATCAACAAGATGATGCCGGAAACAAAGTTCGACACGATGGTTTGCAGACCAAAACCGATACCGACCGAAAGCGCACCGGCAACGATGGCAAGGTTTGACAGATCGATGCCTGCCGAGGTGATCGCGGCAACCGCCGCCACAAACAGGCCCACATAGCCGACGCCTGCGGTAATGGCGTGCTGTCCACCCACATCGAGACGCGTTTTGGGCAGAACCGCGCTGCGCAGCGTCCCCTGCACCAGTCGTGTGAGCGTATAGCCAAGGCCGAATACCACGGCGAAGGTCAGGAACTCGGTCGGCGAAATGCGGGTGGCGCCGATGCTGAAGCCCTCGCGGAAGCGGGTCCACAATTCCTGCAGATCGGCCTCGCGCGCGCCCCAGATCAGGGCCAGCGGCGGCAGGGCCGCAAAGAACAGCACAAAGCCCGCCAAGACAGGCAGAAGCGCGTCATTGGCCCCGTCGTCCAGCCCCGTGGCCAATGCGTAAAGATCAAAGACCAGCCGCTGCAACAAGATAAGCGTCGCCAGCACCGCCAGCGTCAGGATGGCGGGCGTCATCACGGCGGCGCTTGCCGCCCCATAGCCAGCGGCGGAAAGAAGCGGCCCCAGAACCGCAACCGCCACGCTGGCGCGGGCCACAAAGGGCAAAAGCCGGTTGCGCCCTTCGGCCACGGCACTTCGACCAGCGCCCACAAGGAACATGCCCACGCGGAAAAGCGCCAGCCCCAGCACCACCTGATAGGGCAGCACCAGAACCGTGCGGGCGTTGTCGGACATCTCGATCCGATCAAGGAAGGCGCCGTAAACCACGCCCGCGGCCAGAACGGCGGCCAAGACCAGCAGCAACCGCCGCGCCGTGACGCTTGCCTGTGTGGTCAGACCAAGAACGGAATGGCCGCCACCTTGCGGTGCGAAATGGCGGGCAAACCATGCGGCGATCAGCAGATAAAGGGCTGCGTTGGGCAATGAGGCGACAATGGCGCCTCCCCGATAGCCGGCGTAGCCGGTGGCCAGCACGGCCTCGGCAAAGAACCAGATGCCCGCCCACGGCAAGATGACCCAGCCGATCGAGATCAGAAAATCCCAGACCCTGCCGCCGCGCGCGCCGATCCGCCGCCGCGCCCAATCCTGCGCGCGCCCCATCCAGCGCACGCCCCATCGCAGCAGCACCAGCGACAGAAGCGCATAGATCAAGATCGTGGCGCGGGCGTCCTTGAACGCCTCATAACGCTGGCCGGACCGCAGGGCTGCCGTGGTTTCGGCGTAGATCCCGACAAATCCCGCCTTGAGTGCGGTCATGGCGGCGGGCCAGTTGGCTGGGTCAAGCGGCACCGTGCCGCGCGTGGTCAACCTGCGGGTTTCGCGGCTGCGCATCAGCGCGTCCAACTCGCCAATCAGGCCATTGGCCTGCACATAGGCCTCTTGCGCCAATTGCGCCGGCGCGGTCAGGCGCGCCAATTGGGTTTCCAGATCTGCGCGGCGCTTGGCCACATCCGCGGGCTCGGTCCCCGCATCGGGCGCGGCACCAAGTGCTGCCAGCTGGGCCTTGACCGTGCCGATACGCGCGGCGTTCTGATCTTCGGCGGCCAGAAAACGGTCCCGCCAGTCAACAAGGATCACACGTTGCCGGTCGATGGCAAAGACCGAGGCCACCGCCTGTTCCGACATCTGTTCCGCCCGTGCGGCGACCAGCGCCCATGCGCCATAATCAGGACCGGTTATCGGCGCGATGGGTGCTTGCGCGGGCGCTGAGGGCATCGGCGGGCCGATCAAGGCAGGCCCCTGCATTTCCTGCGCCCGCGCCAAAGCACCGCCGAGGATCAGGGTCAGAACAAGGGCTAAACGCGCGATCATTGGTCTTCAAACACCCCCGGGATCGAAGCAGGCGCACGGTCCAGCCAGCGGGGCGCGGGCAGGCCCTTGTCCCGCAGGAAGTCGGGGTTGAACAGTTTGGATTGATAGCGCGTGCCATAGTCGCAAAGCACGGTGACAATCGTATGCCCCGGCCCCAGATCGCGGGCCATACGGATCGCCCCTGCGATATTGATGCCGGACGAACCGCCAAGGCAAAGCCCCTCGGTTTCAAGCAGGTCAAAAACGATCGGCAAGGCTTCGCTGTCGGGGATGTTGTAGCTCAGATCAGGGGTAAAGCCTTCAAGGTTGGCGGTGATGCGCCCCTGCCCGATACCTTCGGTAATCGAGCCGCCTTCGGCCTTCAACGTGCCTGTTGTGTAGAAACTGTGGAGCGCCGCGCCGTCAGGATCGGCCAGCGCAATCTTGACGCCCTTGGGCTGTAGATAGAGGCCGACGCCAGCAAGCGTCCCGCCAGACCCCACAGCGCAAACAAAGCCGTCGACCTTGCCGCCAGTCTGTTCCCAGATTTCCGGTCCCGTGCCGTCGATATGGGCCTGTCGGTTGGCCACATTGTCGAACTGGTTGGCCCAGATGGCGCCGTTGGGCTCGGTTTTGGCCAGTTCAGCCGCCAGACGGCCAGAATAGCGCACATAGTTGTTGGGGTTCTTGTAGGGTGCTGCGGGCACCTGCACGAGTTCTGCCCCCGCCAGCCGCAGCATGTCCTTCTTCTCCTGACTCTGCGTCTCGGGAATGACGATGACCGTCTTGAACCCCATCGAAGCCCCGACCAAGGCCAGCCCGATGCCGGTATTGCCCGCTGTGCCTTCGACAATCGTGCCGCCGGGTTTGAGTTGCCCCTTGGCCACCGCATCCCGAATGATCCAGAGCGCGGCGCGATCCTTGACCGACTGTCCGGGGTTCATGAACTCTGCCTTGCCCAGAATGGTGCAACCAGTAGCCTCCGAGGCTGCACGCAGCCGGATCAGGGGGGTATTGCCAACGGCGGCGGCGAGGTCGGTCTTGATCTGCATGGGACACCTCTTGTTTCGCCCCTTGTGTAGGGGCGCTGGGCAGTGAACTCAACCTTTGGCGCGCAAAGCCTCGTGATGGCGGGCGAACCAATGCCCGAGCATTTGCAGCGGCACGACCGGATAGGTGCCGACATCAAGCCTTGCGATGAAATCCTTGGCCGACAGCAGCGCCAGTTCCAGATCCTCGCCTTCTTCCTCCAGACCGCCGCGCAGCGGCAAATCATCGGGCAGATCGCAAAGCCCGACGTAGAGAAAATGGTGATCGGTGCTTGATCCCGGCGAGGCATAGCCCTGCCCCGCAAAAACCAGTTGGCGGATCTCGATACCTGCCTCTTCGCGCGACTCGCGCACGGCGGCGGCCTCGGGCGTTTCCGATCCATCGACGATGCCGGCCACGGGTTCCCAGAGCCAAGGATATTCGGCGCCACGGGCGAACGGACCGGGCCGGAACTGTCGGAGCAACAGCACGCGGTCACGTCGCGCGTCGTAGGGCAGCACAAGGGCGGCATCATACCCGATATGAACCGCCCGCGACATGATCGGGCTCTGGCCTGTCTCTGTCGGCAGGCTCAGACCGTATTCGTCGATATGATAAAAGCCCTCATAGGGCCTGTGACGCTGGGCGACATCAACCTTGGCCCGCGCGTGGCCTTCGCCCGCCTCGACCCGCGCCCGCACCCGCGCCCCCGCCCGCGCGCGGATCAGCGGCCAACGGCGGGCTAACTCATGCGCGTCGATCCGGCCGTAAAGCGTCATCGCCTCGGTCGCCGCCTCTTGGGTGACGGGCCAGAACCGCGCGACCCAATCGGTCAGGTTCCACTTGGCCCCCTCGGGCCAGTGCGCGGGGTCGGTACGATAGACCTGTGCGGCGCGGGGGCCATCGGCGGTCTGGACCGTCACCGGCACCAAGGCATAGCCAAACCCCGCTTCGTAGTAATCCAGCCGCGCCACATCCTCGGGGCCGAGATCGGGCAGAAACAGCCCGTCCGCCCCGTCGCCGCCGTCGATCAAGATGGGCCACGACTGACCAGCAACCCATGCCGACCGCGCATTTTCCAACCGCGCAGGGCGGGCCTTGACGCGGTTATGCCCAAGAACAAGGTGCAAAAGCTCTGGGTGGCAGAGCGTGCCGTAAACAAAAAGATCCATATCAGGGCCAGCGCCGTCCGACCGCCTCGACCAAAAGGCCCGCCAGCAAGGATCCACCGACCAGCAGGACCAGAATCTGCGGCGTCAGCAGGAACTGACCATATTCCACAAAAAGGCCGAACACGGCTTCTAGCGCGCGGGTCGGCTCGGGATACATCTTGCGCAGAGACCTGATGATCATTTCGTGGCTGCTGAAAATCAGCAGGGCCCAGAACACCATCACGACCATGGCCGTCAAACCATAGCTAAAGGCCGCCACATAGCCCGCACCGGCCCGACCGCCGGCCACGATCCAACCACTCAGACCCCCGCAAGCCGCCGAAATGAGGTGAAAATAGAGGCCGGTTGTGCCTTCAGGCAACGCGGGGACCACAAGAACCGATACGTAATAGCCAAGGCCCGCGAAAAGCAGGCCTGCAAACAGGCGGGCGGCGGTCGGCATGGGTCACTCCGTTCTTCAGTCGGGGCGCGAGATCGTCATCTGCACCACATCGCAGTTCTTACCATGAAAGGTAGCCGCACAAGAGGTGAGATAAAAGTTCCACATGCGACGGAACCTGTCGTCAAAGCCCATAGCCGAAACCTGATCCCATTTGGCGTTGAACGTGTCATACCAGCGCCGCAGCGTCTGGCTGTAACTTTCGCCGAATTCGATCATGTGATCGTATTTCAGACCGGCGCGGGCCACCTGTTCGCGCAGGATGGTTTTGGTGGGCAGCATACCGCCGGGAAAGATGTATTTCTGAATGAAATCAACGCCTTCGTGGTAGATATCCCAACGACGCTCATCAAGGGTGATAATCTGGAAGGTGCCGCGCTTGCCCGGTTTAAGCCTTTCGCGCACCGTATCGAAATAGATGGGCCAGTATCTTTCGCCCACTGCCTCGAACATCTCGATCGAGGCAATTCCGTCGTAGAGCCCCTTTTCGTCGCGATAATCCTGCAGCTTGAACGTCACCTTGTCGGACAGGCCCGCATCCGCGATGCGTTTGACCGCAAAC
>JAHEBS010000127.1 GCA_024642145.1 Marivivens sp. | reverse complement strand
TCGAGGCGACCCCGCCCGACGAAATCGACCAGCACCCCGTTGCCGTCACCATTTGCGGTGGGCGCGTTACCCACCGCCTTTAGGGTATCAGCCCCCCGATTGACGCCAGATCGCCGCCCGCCCCGCGGGCGCGGCAAAGACCTGATGCCAGTTGCCATCCGGCAAAGTGATTGCGCCTAACGGGCCTTCGCGGTTCACCGCCATGACGATGTGTCCGCGGCGAAGCACCAGTTCCGGCCCCGCGGCCGCCAATGTTTCGACCGCGCCCGCGCGCATGTCCGGCTCGGCATGGCGCAGCGCAATCAGCGCGCGGACCATGGCGGCCAAGTCCTGATCCCCGTCGGCCCAAGGCATGTCTTCGCGGTTATCAGGCCACGGCCCACCGCGCCGGCCCAACTCCTCGCCCCAAGACAAGACTGGCGGCCCCTCGGCGAACATCAAAAGGGTCAACGCCCCTTCCAGACGTGCGCGGTCACCGCGGATCATGGCGTAGAACATCGGCATGTCGTGGTTCGACAGGAAAGGCGCCAGATAATGACCGGCCGCCACATCAGCCCGTTTGGTGAAATAGCGGGCGTATCGGTCGGCGCCCTCGACGCCGGACATGAATTTCAGCGTGCGGTCGCGGAAAGAAAAGTCGAACAGCGCATCGGCGCGGTCACCGGCAAAAACCGGTTCGGCGATATATTTATCGGCGTCCCAAACCTCGCCCAGCAGAAAGAAGTCCTCGCCCATCCGCGCGCGCGTGGCCGCGCGGTGGTCATCCCAAAACGCGGGCAGCACATGCTTGAAAGTGTCCAGACGGAACCCGTCCAGCCCCGTGCGCTCGGCAAGGCCGATATGCGCGTCAAAAAGGTAGTCTCGGACCTCGGGCAGTTCTGTCTTGAGATCCGGCAGGCCCGAGAGGCACATCGTCACCTCGTCCCCGCCGCATTCATCACCCTGCCGTAGCCATTCGGGGCGGCTGGTGGTCCAATCCGCACCGTAACCCACGTGGTTATAGACCACGTCCAGCAAGACCTTGATCCCCCGCGCATGGGCATCGTCCACCAAGGCCTTGAGGTCGGCCTCGGTGCCGTAATGCGGGTCTATGGCGTTGAAGTCATTGGTCCAATAGCCGTGATGACCCCAAAAGGGGCCATGCTCGGTCTCGATGGAATGGGTGATCTGCTGCACCACCGGTGTGATCCAGATCGCGGTGGCGCCAAGGCCTGCAATATCATCCAGATGCTGGCGAATGCCCGCCAGATCACCGCCGTGCCACGCCAGCGGGTTGGCCTGATCAATGTCGGGGTGGGCCACGCCGTCACCATCGGCGTAGCGGTCGATCATGATGAAATAGATGACCTCGTCCGACCAATCCGCAGCCATTGCCTGCGACCCCGACAGCATGATCCCCGCAAATGCCGCGGCAAGCGCGGCGCGGTTCACCTGTCGATCCTGAGGCCAGTCGCGGTGTCGAAAAGACGCAGGTGGTCGCGGTCGAGCTTTAGGCCCATGGGTTTATCGGTGCCTTCCGAAACGCGCCCGGGGATCTTGGCGATCAGGCGGGCCCCGCCGATTTCAAAGTTCACAAAGCTTTCAGCGCCGGTGTTTTCCACCAGCACCGGCACCAGTGACAAATCCGCACTCTTGGTTGCAGCGGAAATATGCTCGGGCCGAACGCCAAATGTGACCTCGGCCGGCAGGGCAGCGGCGTTCCAGTCTGCGCCCATCTTGAGCAAGTGCCCACCCAGCATCAGCCCCTCGGGCATGACCTTGGCGGGGATCAGGTTCATGGGCGGCGAACCCATGAAATCGGCCACGAATGTATTGGCCGGACGGTCATAGATTTCCTCGGGGGTGCCGATCTGCTGCACCACGCCGCCCTTCAGCACCACAATCCGCGAGGCCAAGGTCATGGCTTCGATCTGGTCATGGGTCACATAGACGATCGAGGCGCCCGTCGTCTGGTGCAGGCGCTTGATTTCGGCCCGCATTTCCACGCGCAATTTGGCGTCGAGGTTCGACAGGGGTTCATCAAAGAGGAACAGATGCGGGTTGCGGACCAAGGCGCGGCCCATGGCCACACGCTGGCGCTGGCCCCCCGACAGTTCGGACGGTTTGCGATCCAGCAGATGGTCGATCTGCAACATCTTGGCGACTTCCTGAATCTTGGCATCTGCCTCGGGCTTGGGGGTGCGGCGGATTTTCATGCCAAAACCGATGTTCTCGCCCACGGTCATGGTCGGGTAGAGCGCATAGGACTGAAACACCATGGCGATGTCGCGGTCCTTGGGCGGTTCGTTGGTCACATCGCGCCCGCCAATGGTCAGCGAGCCGCCGGTGATTTCCTCGAGCCCTGCGATGCAGTTCAAAAGTGTGGACTTGCCGCAACCAGACGGCCCGACCAGCACCAGAAACTCGCCCTCTCTCATGCTCAGGTCGATATCCACCAGCACATTCACAGGGCCGTAGGATTTGCTGAGGTTCGTTGCCTCAAGCGCGGTTCCGCCCGTCGCAGCGCCATCTAGAGCCATGTTTCTTCTCCTCCGTTGGGGACCTCGGCGGTCGTCTTTCCCTTGATAAAATCGGCCCGCGCCACTGTTTGCAGCCCCGCGGGTTCGGCGCCCTCCAAGAGCGCCACCATATGTTCGGCCAATGGCACACAGGCCTCGCGCAGGGGCGAGCGCGTGACCGTCAGCGGGGTTTCAAGCTCGTCCGAAACCACCTGTGGCAGGCCATCGTCATGGGCCACCACTGACAGGTCCTGTGGCACTTCGATGCCCAAGAGCTGCGCCGCGCGCAGCACGCCTACGGCAATCAGGGTCGAGGCACAGACAATCGCCGTCGGCGGCGCACCGTCGCGCGCGGTCAGCAACGCGGTCGCAGCGTCAAAGCCATAGTCGACGGATGGCGGCGCGTTGCGAATGGCCCAATCGGGCACCTTGAGCCCCGCCCGCGCCATTGCAGCATCAAAACCCTGACGCCGTTCGGCGGCAAAGGCATGGTGCGCCTCGCCGTTGAGAAAGGCTATGCGTCTGTGGCCGCGCGCGACAAGGTAATCAACCGCGTCAGCGCTGACCCGCGCGTTGTCGATGGCATAATAGGGATAATCAGCCGTGGCACTGTGTTTGCCGTGCATGACGAACGGGATGCCTTTGGACTGCAGGTAGGCGACACGCGGATCGTCGATCAACGGGGCGTTGAGGATGAACCCGTCAAGGATCCCCCGCTCGTATAACTTGCGCAACGGCACAACGGGATCACTGTGCTGGTCAACGTTCAGCACCAGATCGACATCGCGCGCGCCAAGCGCGGCGGTGAGGCCCGCAAGAATTTCCATGAATGTCTGGTCGGCCGTCATGTCGGCGTTGAGCCGCGCGATCATCCCGACCATGCCAGAACGCCCCGTCACCAGGCGTTGCGCCACACGATTCGGCTGATAGCCTAGACGGTCTGCAACCGCGCGCACACGGACGCGGGTCTTTTCATTCACCTCGGGAAAACCGTTCAGCGCACGGCTGACAGTTGCGACCGAAAGGCCGAGTTCGGCGCTAATGTCTTTCAGTGTCGCCGCCATCCTAGCCCTCCCAGCTTTTGTGGCACGCCCGCTTTCACTAAGCGTTAGCAGAGACAATCCAACCTGTCATCCTTCGATTTAAAACGTTTTGAGTTTTGAAAGGACTTTGTTACGGTGCAGAGGAATCAGGGAGGTTCCGTGCCGGGCATTGCCTCTGGAACATTGGTTTTCAGATCGCGTCCGGCAAGGCGCACGCCTTGGTCGGGGTCGAACAGACCCCCAAACAGACTCTGTGCGACTCGGGAGGTACACCATGCACAAGTTCCACAAAATCGGCCTGACGGCCGCTCTGCTGCTCACCACTGCGGCGCCTGCCTTCGCCTTCGAGCAGGGCAAGCTGCTGATTTGGATGGGCCCCGATAAGGGCAACGAACAGCTCGCCGCTGTCGTGCAAAAGTTCACCGCAGACCTCGGCGTCGAAGTGACCATCGAAGTCGTCGACCCGCTGACCGACAAGTTCCAGCAGGCTGCGGCCACTGGCGACGGCCCCGACATCGTTCTGTGGGCGCATGACCGCTTTGGCGAATGGGCCGCTGGCGGCCTGATCCAGTCCGTCGAGCCCAGCGCCGGCGTGACCGAAGGCATCCTCGGTTCGGCTTGGGACGCGGTTTCCTTCGGCGGCAAGGTCTGGGGCTACCCGGTTTCGGTCGAAGCCATCGGTCTCATCTACAACAAGGACCTCGTTGCAACCCCGCCCGCCTCGTTCGAGGAAATCAAGGACATGCAGATGCCCGAAGGCGTCCGCGCGATCCTGTGGGACTACAACAACACCTACTTCACCATGCCCATGCTGATGGCCAATGGCGGCTTTGCCTTCCAGAAGGTCGACGGTTCGTATGACGGCGCCAACACGGGTGTGAACAACGAAGGCGCGATCATGGGCGCCGAAGTGCTCAAGTCGTTGTTCGACAACGGCGTGATGCCGGCTGGCGTGGACTACGGCGTCATGGACGGCGCGATGGCCAAGGGCGAGACCGCCATGGTCATCAACGGCCCGTGGTCGTGGGCTGGCTACATCAACGCTGGTATCAACATTGGCGTGGCCCCGCTGCCGACCGTCAACGGTCAGGTTTCGCCGCCCTTCCTCGGCGTGCCTGCTTTCGCTCTGAACGCGGCCTCGCCCAACAAGGACCTCGCCGTCGAACTGATCGAGAACTACATCCTCACCGACGAGTCGCTGGCTGCTTGGAACGCCAATGGCAACCTCGGCGCGCTGGCTGACATCTCGGCCGGTCAGGCGCAGACGGACGAAAAGGTTGCGGCGACCATCGCCAACGCCGCCGTCGGCATCCCGATGCCCTCGAACCCGGAAATGGGTGCCTTCTGGGGCGCCATGGGTCCGGCTCTGACCAACATCACCACTGGCGTTCAGTCGCCGGCGGATGCCCTGAACGACGCCGCCAAGCGTATTCTCGGCGAATAATCCTACACGTGCAGGCGGCGGCTCCGGTCGCCGCCTGTTTCTTGGCCCACTGAACGATAAGGAGACCGGCGATGACCTCAGCCGCAGCCAAGCAGCCCGCCCCGCGCAAGCTGCCAATCCTGCAACTGGCCATAGTCGCGGTCCTGACACTGGTCGCGTTCTATGCGGCGCTGGTGCTTTACATGCTGTCTCAGGCCGTGATTGCGGTCCTGATCCTTGCCCTCGCCGCCGGATTTGCGGTGATCTATGGCTTCAACCGTTTCTACAACGGCCGCTTCATTTTCCCCGGCATCGCGACAGTCACGCTTTTTGTGCTGTTCCCGCTGGGCTACACGATCTTTATCGGCTTTACGAACTACAGCTCTTTCAACCTCCTGACGCAGGCGCGGTCGGTCGAGGTGCTGATGAGCGGCGGTTCCGTCGATCCCGCAACCGAGCAACCGTTTTCTGTGGCCCCAGACGGCGATCTTTATCGGATCTGGCTGCCCAATGTCGGGCTTTTGTCCGACCCGATCGCGCTGTCATCGGACGAAGAGACCGCCAATCTTGCGGTGGCTGATAACCCAACCACGCTCTTGGAAACCCGTGACGCGATCAAGCTGCGGTCGGGCCTGCAGACCCTGACTCTGTTTACCCCCGATGGGGTCGAGCTTCGCAACGCCGGCTTGCGGACCTTTGCCAGCGTGGTGCCCGATTACCGCATCATCGACAACGACCACCTCGAGCGCGTCGCCGATGGCACGATCCTGACCGCCGACCACAACAAGGGCTTTTTCGTCACCGAAGCCGGTGAGGAAGTCCCGCCCGGCTTTGTTGTTACCATCGGCTGGGACAACTTTCGCCGCGTGCTGTTTTCAGACGGCATCCGCCAACCGATGTTCAGCATCTTTATCTGGACGGTGGTTTTCGCCACGGCCTCGGTGGTGCTGACCTTTGGTCTGGGGCTTCTGCTGGCGGTTATCCTGCAATGGCCGCATCTGCGGTTCAAACCGCTTTACCGGATCTTGCTGATCCTGCCCTACGCGGTGCCGGGCTTCATCTCGATTCTCGTGTTCCGTGGCCTGTTCAACCAGAACTTTGGCGAGATCAACCTGATCTTGGAATATGTGCTGGGCGTGCGCCCCAACTGGTTCACCAACGCCAATCTGGCGCGGACCATGTTGCTGATCGTCAATACATGGTTGGGCTATCCCTACATGATGCTTTTGGCGATGGGCTTTTTGCAGGGCGTGCCGCGTGATCACCTCAAGGCCGCCGCCTTGGAAGGCGCAGGCCCGATCCGCAGCTTCTTTGCGATCACCCTGCCCCAGATCCTGCCGCCCTTTACGCCGCTCTTGATTTCGAGCTTTGCGTTCAACTTCAACAATATGGTGCTGATCCTTCTCTTGACGCGCGGCCTGCCCGACATTCCGGGCACGATCGTGCCGGCGGGTTCGACCGACATCCTTGCCTCGTTCACCTATCGTATCGCCTTTGGCTTTAGCTCGACCGAGTTCGGTCTGGCTGGCGCGATCAGCCTGCTGATCTTCGTCATGGTCGCGGTGATTTCCTACGCCAACTTTGTCGCCATCCGGCGCGCCGAAAATCGCAGGAGCGGAAAATGATTGTCGAACGCCCCCGTGACCTCTTGATCAAAAAGATCGCCGCGCACGGCTTTATGATCCTGTTCCTGATCGTGATCATGTTCCCCTTCATGATGGTGGTCTCGATCTCGTTCCGCGAAGGCAACTTTACCACCGGCACACTCTTGCCCGAAAACCCGACGCTGGAACATTGGGCGCTGGCCGTCGGACTCGACTTTACCCGCGCGGACGGAACCGTTGTCAAACCGCCCTATCCGGTCCTTTTGTGGATGTGGAACTCGGTCAAGCTGGGTCTGATGGCGGCCTTTGGCGTGCTGACCATTTCGACCATCTCTGGCTACGCCTTCAGCCGCATCCGGTTCACCGGACGGGTCGCGCTCTTGGACGTGCTGTTCATCATCCAGATGTTTCCGACCACCCTTGCGCTGGTGGCGCTCTACCGGATTTTCGACAATCTGGGCGATGTGAACAAAGGCCTCGGCATCGACAGCCACATCTCGCTGGTGCTGGTCTACTGGTCCGGCGTGATCTTGCATATCTGGACGCTCAAAGGCTATTTCGACGGCATCGACACCGCGCTGGACAAGGCGGCGGCCATTGACGGTGCAACGCCATGGCAGACCTTCCGCTTTGTCTTTCTGCCGCTGGCCGTGCCGATGATGGCGGTGATCTTTGTTCTGGTGTTCATCGGGGCGATCAACGACTACCCCTATGCCTCGGTCCTGCTGCGCTCCGAAGACAAGATGACGCTTGCCGTCGGTTCACGGCTTTACCTCAACGAGTTCAAATATCTCTGGGGTGATTTTGCTGCGGCCGCGCTGATTTCAGGTCTGCCGATCACAGCGGTCTTCCTGATTGCGCAGAAATATCTGACCTCTGGCCTCTCCGACGGTGCGGTCAAAGGCTAAGGCAGGCTCATCACGAAAACCGCGATATAGCCCGTGGCGAGCAACAGCGCCGCGGGTCCGTAGCGGGTCTTGTCATAAGTGGCATAGGGTTCTTGCACCGCGATCTGGCGCCAGACGCGGCCAAAGGAAACAAACCCCCTGACCAAAAACACCAAGGCCGCCACAGCGACACCCGCCCTCTGCCAGCCCGAGGGCGGCAAGAACGGCATGATCGCCGCCGCCAACAGACCAAGCCCGACCAGCGCGCAGGGTATCGGGCCAGGCATGCGCGTGGCGCCGCGCAGACCCACCACGGCCCGCACCAGTGCCTGCTCGTCGCGCGCCGGATACCAGACACCCGCCGCCCACAAGAAATGCAGCGCCGCCAGCCCGACAAGCGGGATCGCAAGTAAGACGGAAAGAGCCAGCATGGCGCACCTCCTGACCGCGATGGTCCGCGCGGCGGTGCGCCAAGGCAAGTGCAATCTGATCTCAGGTTGGATTGTCGATCCTGACCCGCGCACGGATCACCCCCTTGGCGGCGGTTTTCCAGATAGCGCGGAACTGGCGCTTGGTCGCGCCGTAGCTGGGCTCTGCATAGGGCATCTCGGCCACGGCGGCGTTGGCGGCGTCTGTTATCTTGCCCTCGGGCTGGATGGCCTCGATCACGCGTGCATAGGCCAGAAACGGCAGCGCGTTACCCGGGTCCACCACCCAGTTGGCGTCGGTGGTCGTCTGGGTGTGGGTCATGTTCAGCGGGTTGAAAACGGGCTGGGTGATGCCGTTGTAGATGTTGCC
>JAHEBS010000126.1:3224-8300 GCA_024642145.1 Marivivens sp. | reverse complement strand
TGTCCGCCGGTTTACCGTGCGCAGCTTTACCGGCGCGCTGGCGGGAACGGCCTTTGGCGCAGTGGCGGTCGCGCTCTTGCCCGCTGCCGATCCCGCGGGCGGTTTTCTGACCGGACTGGGGTTTCAGGGGCCGGACTGGCTCTGGCTGCCAGTTTTGCCCATATTGGCGGCCATCGTCGCCTTTGCCGCAACCCGTCGTGCGGCGCTCAGAACCCTAAAGGCCCTTGCATGAAAAACGCGCTGCAACTGATCCGCTCGATGATTTTCAACGTGCTGCTCTATGTCAGCATTCTGGTGGTGGGCGTGGTGTTCCTGCCATGGACCATCGTGTCGCGACGCGGGGCTATGGCCGCAGCCCATACATGGGCCGCCACCGTGATCTGGATGGTGCGCGTGATCGTGGGCCTGCGGGTCGAGATCCGGGGAAACCCGCCGACCGACGAGGTTCTGGTCGCCGCCAAGCACCAGTCGTTTCTCGATGCCATCGTGATCTACCATGCGATGCCTCATGCCAAATTCATCATGAAACATCTGCTGATCTGGACCCCGATCGTGGGCCAGTACACGCTGCGACTGGGCTTTGTGCCGGTCAATCGGGGCAAGCGCGGGCAGGCGATCAAAAAGATGATCGAGGATGTAAAGAGCGGCCGCGCCGAACCCGGCCAACTGGTCATTTACCCGCAAGGAACGCGCGTCGCCCCTGGCGAGAAGCGTCCCTACAAGGTCGGCACGGGCGTGCTGTATCGCGATCTGGCGCAGGACTGTGTGCCCGTGGCCACCAACGCCGGTTGTTTCTGGCCCAAACGCGGCTTCATGCGCAGGCCCGGCACGGTGGTCTTTGACTTCATGCCCCGCATTCCCGCCGGCATGCCGGTCGAAGAGTTCATGAAACGCGTGGAAAACCAGATCGAGACCCGATCCGAAACGCTGGCCGCTGATGCCATGGCCGCAAAGTGAAAGTTGCAGGCATCATAGAGAACCTTGAGGACCTCGAGGCGCTTTATGGTGATCCCGTGCCCGCCGCGCTGACCAAGGTGGTCACGCATCTGACGCCGGCCTACCGCCGCTGGATTTCCGCCTCGCGTTTTGTCGTGCTGACGACGGTCGGGCCAACGGGCACCGATGGTTCGCCGCGCGGCGATGATGGGCCTGTGGTGCAAATCGAGGATGACAAGACCATCTTGTTGCCGGATTGGCGCGGCAACAACCGCATGGACAGCCTGCGCAATATCATCGTCGATGGCCGCGTCAGCCTCATGTTCATGTTGCGGGGCGCGACCAATGTCGTGCGGGTGAACGGGCGGGCGGTCGTCAGCCGCGACCCCGCCCTGTGCCGCCGGTTTGAACAGGTGGGCAGACACCCGCGCACGGTCATCGTGATCCGTCTGGTCGAGGCCTATTACCAATGCGCCAAAGCCGTGATGCGCGCCGATCTGTGGTCGGGCAAGGACGATACCGCAAACGCCCCGACCGCGGGCGCATTCCGGCGCGAGATCGACCAGACCTTTGACGCGGCGGCCTATGATGCCGCTTACCCGCAGGATGCAAAGGACCGCATGTGGTAAGCGCGCCCGATCTGCTGGCCGCGATCCGCGCGGGCTTGCGGTCCGCAAACCCCGATCTGCCGCCAGCTGAACGGCTTGCTCCTGTGGACGAGATGCATGTGGGTGGCAAAGCCGCAACCGGTCTGGTCATCGATGCTCTCGGATTAAGTGCCGGGTCCCGTCACCTTGATATCGGCTGCGGCCTTGGCGGGCCCGCGCGCCGCATCGCGGCCACCACCGGTGCGTGGGTCGAAGGCATCGATATGGACGCGGCCCTTATCGCCGCGGGCGAGGCCCTGAACCGTCTGTCAGGCGCGGGCAACCTGCGCCTTTCACGGGGCGACGCGCTGCATCTGCCCTTTGCTGCGGCTGGTTTTGACAGCGCAAGCCTGTTGCATGTCGGCATGACGATCGCCGACAAGGCCGCGCTGATGCGCGGCGTCGGACAGGTCTTGCGCCCCGGCGGGCGGTTTGTGATCTATGACGTGATGCGCACCGGCGCCGGCGAAATCGCCCACCCCGTGCCTTGGGCCAGCGATGCGGTGCAAACCCATCTCGCCACGCCCGAGGCCTATGTTGCGGCGCTGCAAACGGCGGGTTTCAGCGTCATCCGGCACGACGCCTTGCGTGATCTCGCCATCAAGGGTCTGGCCTTCGCGCAGAAACAGGCCGCGTCCCAACCGCCTCTGGGGCTGCATCTGGTGCTTGGCGCCGATACCGCCGCGCGCATGGCCAACCTTGCCGCGGCCGTGGCCGCAGGGGTCGTGACGCCTGTTTTGATGGTCGCGATCAGGCCCTAGGCCGCAAGCCCCTTGGACCCGATGGCAAGGAACTTTTCCCGCCGTTCGTCGCGCAAACGCTCGGGCGAGGTCTTGGCCATGCCGTCAAGGATCTTGGCAATCGTCTGGCCCACCGACTTGATCGCGGCATCCGGGTCGCGATGCGCGCCGCCCAGAGGTTCCGCCACAACGGTGTCGCAAACCCCCAATTGGGT
This sequence comes from Marivivens sp., assembly GCA_024642145.1. Lineage (GTDB taxonomy): Bacteria > Pseudomonadota > Alphaproteobacteria > Rhodobacterales > Rhodobacteraceae > JAHEBS01. Next base: position 5,762 of record JAHEBS010000126.1, on the reverse strand, counting down.
CAGGTCCTGCGCCGTCAGGCGCAGCGCCTCGGCGGCTTCGCGCATCTTGTCGCTATCCTTCCACAGGATCGACGCGCAGCCCTCTGGCGAGATCACCGAATAGATCGAATGTTCCAGCATCAAGACGCGGTTGGCGGTCGCAAAAGCCACAGCGCCGCCCGAGCCGCCTTCGCCGATGATCACGGTGATCACGGGCACTTTGACCTGCAGGCACTTCTGGGTGGACCGTGCAATGGCCTCGGACTGGCCGCGTTCTTCCGCGCCCTTGCCCGGATAGGCACCGGGCGTGTCCACCAGCGAAATGATCGGCAGGCCAAAACGGTCGGCCATATCCATCAGGCGGATCGCCTTGCGATAGCCCTCGGGGCGGGCCATGCCGAAATTGCGCTCGATTCGGGTCTTGGTGTCGTTGCCCTTTTCATGGCCGATCACCATCACCGGCCGCCCGTTGAACCGCGCGATCCCGCCCATCACGGCGTGGTCATCGGCAAAGTTCCGGTCGCCCGCAAGCGGGGTATATTCGGTGAAAAGCGCCTCGATATAATCTTTGCAATGTGGCCGTTCGGGGTGACGCGCCACCTGGCATTTCCGCCAGGGCGTCAGCGACTGATACAGGCTCGCCAACAGCTCGGACGCCTTGCGGTCCAGCGCCGCCGCCTCTTTGCCGACATCCATCTCGTTGTTCTCGCGCGCCATCGCGCGCAGTTCCTCGGCTTTGCCTTCGATCTCGGCCAGGGGTTTTTCGAACTCGAGGTAGTGGGTCATCGCGACATGCTCCGCGCACAGACAGGGTGGAACCCTATATGACCTTGGCGCGCGGCCATTGCAACCAAGGACAATGCCGCTTCTTCTGACCCCAAATACCCCGGGGGGGACCGCCGCAGGCGGGCGGGGGCAGCGCCCCCTATTGGCCCGCGATCATCTCGGCCTGACGCACGATCACCTCGGCCTGCCGGATCGAGGCAAGGTCGACCAGCCGGCCCTTGTAGACGGCGGCACCTGCGCCCTCGGCCTTGGCCTTTTCCATGGCGGCCAAGATCTCGCGGGCTTCGGTCACTTTGGCCTCCGATGGGGTGAAAACCGAATTCGCGAGTGCGACCTGTTTGGGGTGGATCGCCCATTTGCCGACCATGCCCAGTGTCGCCGACCGTTTGGCCTGCGCGATGAACCCCTCGTCGTCGGAAAAATCGCCAAAGGGCCCGTCGACGGGCAAAACCCCATGCGTGCGACAGGCCGCAACGATGGCGGTCTGCGCCCAGTGCCACGGATCGGACCAGTATTTCTGGCCCTCGCGGTGCATGTAATAGTCTTCCTGCGTGCCACCGATCCCTGTGGTCTGCATCCCCATCGAGGCCGCGAAATCGGCGGCGCCAAGGCTCATGGCCTGCAGGCGGGGCGATGAGGCCGCGATTTCCTCGACATGGGCGATGCCCGCGGCAGTTTCGATGATCACCTCAAGGCTGATGCGTTTCTTGCGGCCCTTGGCGGCCTCGACCGCACTCACCAGCGCGTCCACGGCATAAACGTCAGCCGCGCAACCCACTTTGGGGATCATGATCTGGTCCAGCCGTTCGGACGCATTCTCGAGCAAATCTACCACATCGCGATACCAGTAGGGCGTATCCAGACCGTTGATCCGCACGCAGAGCGTCTTGCTGCCCCAATCCACGTCACCGATCGCGGCGATGATGTTGCGGCGCGCCTCTGGCTTGTCGTCAGGGGCGACCGAGTCCTCGAGGTCGAGGTTGATCACATCGGCCGCACTCGCCGCCATTTTTTCAAACAGCGCCGGACGCGAACCGGGCCCGAACAGCTGACAGCGGTTGGGACGGGCGGGGGCGGCGGGCTGGACGCGAAAGGACATCTGGGTTCTCGACGTAAGGATGTTTCGTGGCGGGTTTAAAGTTTGGTATGAAATTGCTTTCGCAACTGCAAGAAGCTTTTTGCACATGCAGAAACCGCGCCCATTCGCGGCTTGACCTTGGCTGGGCCTGTGCCAAATGTTCGCCGTCCAGATCAAGGAGCCTGCCCCATGTCCCGTATCGTCTACGTCAACGGAGAATACCTGCCCGAGGCCGAGGCCAAGATATCCGTCTTTGACCGTGGTTTCCTGATGGCGGACGCGGTTTACGAGGTCACAAGCGTGATCGACGGCATGCTGGTGGATTTCGGCGGTCACGTCGCCCGTCTCTGGCGCAGTCTGGATGAATTGGGCATGGCTCACCCGATGGGCGAGGCAGATCTGTTGGCCCTGCACCGTGATATGGTGGCCAAGAATGGCCTTGTGAACGGCCGCATCTATCTGCAGGTCACGCGCGGCAATGCCGGTGATCGCGATTTTGTTTTCCCCGACCCCGCGAAATGCCCGCCGACCTTAGTGCTGTTCACCCAAGTCACGCCTGCCCCCGAGGATGTGGCTGACGCCAAACGCGGCATCCGCGTGATTTCGGTCCCTGACATTCGCTGGCACCGCCGCGATATCAAGACGACGCAACTGCTTTATCCCTCGATGGCCAAGATGATGGCCCGCGCGGCGGG
>JAHEBS010000126.1:0-3124 GCA_024642145.1 Marivivens sp. | reverse complement strand
TTGTCCGGTCCCGCCGCGGTCTGGTTCTGCGCGCGCCAGTCGTCATAGGGCATGCCGTAATAGATTTCGCGCGCTTCGTCCTTGGTCATTTCGATGCCGCGCTCATTCGCGGCCTCCTGATACCAGCGCGCCAGACAGTTGCGGCAAAAACCGGCAAGGTTCATCAGGTCGATGTTTTGCGCATCGGGGCGCTTTTCCATCAGATGGTGGCGCAGGGCGCGGAACGCGGCGGCCTCGATCTCGATGCGGGTCTGATCGTCCATGGTTATCTCCTCAAAGGCCGCAGTCGGCCATGGCGGCAAGGATAAAGGGGGCAAGGCGCGCGGCCCATGCCTCTTGTCCTTCGGGGGTTGCGATCAGGTCATTGCGGACCTCGATCAGCGTGTTGTGTCGCCGCGGTTGCAGGGCGTGGCGGTCAATCGCGTCGCCGGGCAGGTGCCCGAGGTAGGGTTCATTATCCCCCACGCAGAGCCCGCTGTCGGCAGCCAGCCGCGCCAAAAGCGCCTGCGACAGGCGTTCATCGAGGTGGGAATACAGCACCCCCACCTGCCAGGGCCGTGGCGGGCGGTTGCGCAATTGCGGGGTAAAGCTGTGGATCGCGACGATCACCGTATCGTCGCGCCGTGCCGCCAGCCCCGCCAACGCGTCGTGATAGGGGCGATAGAGCCGGTCGAGGCGCTGATTCAACTCAGCTTCGCCCGCCAGACGGTTGGCCGGAATGATCGTGCCGTCATAAAGCCGCATCAACAGCGTCGGGTCATCTTCGCCACGGTTGGGGTCGATCACCAGCCGCGAGAAATCGGACAGTATCGCCGTTGCCCCCAAAATCGCCGCCAGCGCGCGGGTCACCCCCGCCGCGCCAACGTCATAGGCGATGTGGCGGTTCATATCGGCAGCGCCAATCCCCAGATTGCCGCCAGCGACCCATTCAGGCACATGATTGCTTGCATGATCGCAGGTCAGCAAGATGCGGCAATTGCCCCGACCCTCGATGATCTGATAAGCCCGATCCGACACGTCTATTCCCCACCACCTGACGCCTGTTTTCACGTCCAATAGGACAGTTGCCCAAGGATGTGAAACGCGCAATAAGGGCGACGAAGGCACCGTTACCGCTAACAGTGCTGTGATTCATGAAGGAGCACCCCCAATGAGGCGGCACCGCAACGTCAAGATCGTGGCCACACTCGGCCCCGCGTCGAGCACCTACGAGATGATCCGTGCCCTGCACGAGGCTGGCGCGGACGTGTTCCGCCTGAACATGAGCCACGGCACCCATGCCGAACAGGCCGCGCGTCATGCGATTATCCGGCAGGTCGAGGCTGATGTCGGCTCGCCCATCGGCATTCTGGCGGATCTTCAGGGCCCCAAACTGCGTGTTGGTGTTTTTGAGGGCGATAGTGCCGAACTGGAGGTCGGGCAGGATTTCCGTCTGGATCTGAACACCGCGCCGGGCGATGCGACCCGTGTCTGCCTGCCGCACAAGGAAATCTTTGACGCCTTGGTGCCGGGCGCCACGCTTTTGGTCAACGACGGCAAGATCCGCCTGCAGGTCAAGGATTGTGGTCGCGATTTTGCCGCCTGCACCGTGACCGTCGGTGGCACGATTTCCAACCGCAAGGGCGTCAATGTTCCCGATGTCGTGCTGCCCTTGGCCGCGCTGTCGGACAAAGACCGTAAGGATCTGGAATTCGCCTGCGAGATCGGCGTCGACTGGCTGGCGCTGTCCTTTGTGCAGCGCGCCGCCGATGTCGAAGAGGCGCGTGTTCTGGCCAAGGGCCGTGCCTCGATCCTGTCCAAGATCGAAAAGCCCGCCGCCGTGAAATCATTCGAGGAAATCCTTGCGGTTTCCGATGGCATCATGGTGGCGCGCGGCGATCTGGGCGTGGAACTTCCCGTCCAGAACGTGCCGCCGATTCAAAAGCGCCTCGTGCGTCGTTGCCGTGCCGCCGCCAAGCCGGTGATCGTGGCGACCCAGATGCTGGAATCGATGATCGAAAGCCCGATGCCCACCCGCGCCGAAGTGTCCGACGTGGCAACCGCGATTTACGAAGGCACCGACGCCATCATGCTGTCTGCGGAAAGTGCCGCGGGCCAGTTCCCGATCGAGGCGGTGCGCACCATGGATAACGTGGCGCGCGAGGTCGAGAATGACCCCACCTATACCGAAATCATCGAATCGAGCCGTGTGGCCAAGCGCGCCTCGGTCGCCGATGGTATCGTGGCCGCCGCACGCGAGATTGCCGAAACCACCAACGTCAAGGCGATCTGCTGTTTCTCGCAGTCGGGTTCCACCGCCCGCCTTGTGGCCCGCGAGCGTCCCCGCGTGCCGATCATCGCTCTGACCACGGTTCAGGCCGTGGCGCGGCAACTGTGCCTGCTCTGGGGCACGACCACCGTGATGACGGATTCGGTCGATCGCTTTAAGCTGGCGGTTATCGCGGCCGTCCGCGCCGCGCTGAAAGAAGGTCTGGCGACCGAAAAGGATTTTGTGATCGTGACCGCCGGTGTGCCGTTCAACACACCCGGCTCGACCAACATCCTGCGCGTGGCGCCGTGCGAGGAACGTTTGATCTACAAGTCCGATCCAGAGTAACCTGCCGTATCCCGGCTTGTTGGAGGGAAAATGGACTTTGATCTGATCTTTTCGGGCGGCGTCGTCCTTGTGGCCTTGGCCATTCCCTCGCTTCTGAGCGCGTGGACCAACCGCGAGGCACCGCGGATGTCTGCCGTGATGCTCTTGATTGGCGGCTCTTTGATCGTCTGGGCAATGAAATCCCAGCCTGCGACCTACTCGACCTTCAGCGCCATTCCCGATTCGATGGTGCGTGTGGTCGGACGCTATATAAACTAGGGCTTTGCCCCTTGCGCTTTGGGCGGGGCCGTCTTATACGGCGCGCTCTAATACCGTGCGACCGGCCGATAGTGGCATGCCGAGTCGCGCGCCAACCACTCGAAAGAGGAGATGGAAATGCCCAAGATGAAGACCAAGTCGGCCGCCAAGAAGCGGTTCAAGATGACGGCCTCCGGTATGGTGAAGACTGCTCAGGCAGGCAAGCGCCACGGGATGATCAAGCGTACCAACAAGTTCATCCGTGATGCCCGCGGCACCACGACGCTCTCC
>JAHEBS010000235.1 GCA_024642145.1 Marivivens sp. | reverse complement strand
GATGGTGGGCGATGCGGCCAAGTGCAAATACCTCTCGGATATCCTGATGGACCGGCACGGGATCTATATCCAGCCGATCAACTATCCCACCGTGCCGAAAGGCACCGAGCGCCTGCGCATTACCCCCGGCCCCCTGCACAGCGCCGAGGACGTGGATCGCCTCGTCACCGCGCTTGAAGAGCTCTGGGCGCAGTGCCAGCTCTCCAAAATGCCAATGGCCGCGCAATAGCCCAGAATGCAAATGGCCGCGCACCTGCGCGGCCATCGTCTTTTCGTCAGCCTTGAAACCTCAGAACGCCACGAAGCGATAGCCGGTCTCGGTCCGCTCGGCCTTGCCAATGCCGGGGTAGGGCAGGTGATAGCCGATGAACGCCTTGCCGCTGTCGGCGAGGTGGCTCAGAAGGGCTGCCCGCGTGGTGGCGCCGGTCGATTGGTCCTGATCCGACCCCGACGGCCAGAGCGGCTGCTCAAAGGCGAGGTGGTGGTTGCCGATGGTATCGCCAAGGATCATCAACTGCTGATCGCCTTGCGCGATGTCAAAGACCATGTGCCCCGGCGTATGGCCCGGCTGCAGCAGCCCCACGATCCCCGGCAGGATCTCATCGCCATTACCGAACACCTCAAGCTGCCCCTCGATCGCGTTCAGATACCGCAAGGCACCGGCGGCAAAGGTCTGACGCTCGGGGCTGATTGTATTGACCGTATTCGGATCGAGCCAATAGTCGCGCTCGGTCAGGCCGATCATGTGGCGGGCGTTATAGAAGATCGGCTCGTCGAAATCGTCGAGCACGCCCCAAAGGTGATCGGGGTGGCCGTGGGTAAAGACCACATGGGTCACATCTTCGGCGGCCACGCCAAGCGCGTCGAGCGCCTCGCCGAGGCGGCCTGCGGTTGATTGGAAATTCGCGCCCGCGCCCACATCGAAGAGGACCGTATTCTCGCCATCGCGCAGCAGGGTCACGTTGCAATCGGGGGTGAATTGCTCGGTCCCGAGGCTATAGCGCGACAGGATCGCCGCCGCTTCCTCGGCCGGCAGATCACCGATGACCATGCTGCCCGGCAGCACGAGGTTGCCATCGCTCAGCGTATCGATCTGATATCCGCCCACGGTCACGCTCGCCTGCGCCCAGACCGGCACAAGCCCGCCCGCCGCCGCGACAGCCGCGCCGCCCTGTTTCATGAAAGTCCGTCGTGTCACGCGCATGATGAGCCTCCCTTGCTCACATATTCAACTTTTGTGATCTGTAACTGCAGTCTAGCACGTTTGCGAGTCCTATTCTGTAGGCAACGGTATTCTACTGTATGCCGAAAGGGGCTTGCCGGTGAGGGGCCGAATCCACTAAAGCGAGGATGTGCGACGGGAGAACTGGACCCGCCAGTGCCGAAGGAGCAACCGCCCCGGTAAACTCTCAGGCAAACGGACCGACGCACAGCTAGAACTCTGGAGAGAGGCGCACCAGCGCACGCCGAAGGGATAACGATCTCAGGCGAAAGGACAGAGGGGGCATCGAACAGCGAGGCGGAGCCTTGCGACGATGCCGGACGGTCAAGCGCCACCGGTGATACTGGAGGAACGATGACCGACCTGAAGCGCACCCCGCTTTACGACCTGCACCTGGAACTCGGCGCCAAGATGGTTCCCTTCGCGGGCTATGATATGCCCGTGCAATACCCGATGGGCGTTATGCAGGAGCATCTGCACACCCGCGCCAAAGCCGGGCTTTTCGATGTGAGCCACATGGGCCAGATCATCCTGCGGGCGAAGTCGGGCGATACCGCTGACGCCGCCCTTGCCCTCGAAAGCCTCGTTCCGGTCGATATTCTCGGCCTCAAGGAAGGCCGCCAGCGCTATGCGCTTTTCACCAATGACCAAGGCGGCATCCTCGACGATCTGATGGTCGCCAATCGCGGCGATCATCTCTTCCTCGTCGTCAACGCCGCCTGCAAGGAGGCCGACGCCGCCCACCTTGCCGCCCACCTTTCGGACGCCTGCGAGATCGAGGTGATCACCGACCGCGCCCTCCTTGCCCTGCAAGGCCCCGACGCCGAGGCGGCGCTGGCCGCCCATGTCCCCGCCGTGGCCGACATGGCCTTTATGGATGTGATCATCGCCCCTTCCGCTTTCGGCGATCTGTGGATTTCCCGCTCCGGCTATTCCGGCGAGGACGGCTACGAGATTTCCGTGGCCAACGATCAGGCCGTGGCTTTGGCCCGCGCCCTTCTGACTGATGCGCGCGTGGCCCCCATCGGCCTCGGCGCCCGTGACAGCCTGCGGCTCGAGGCTGGC
>JAHEBS010000125.1 GCA_024642145.1 Marivivens sp. | reverse complement strand
CGAGAACTGCGGCCAAGCGTAATCATCGGCACCCTTCTCGATCAGTTCGTCAAAGAAAATCACGCCCGGAACGGCGGCTTCCACTTCGGCGTCGCGTGCGCCCATGAAGATGAAATGCTCAATCGTCGACAGGCCCTTACGGGTGCCCGCGATCAGCGGCATAAAGGTCTTGTCGAAAAAGATCGCCTTATCGGCGGCGTCGTTACAGATGAAAATGAACTGCTCGGGGTGCAGACGCGGGTTCAGCGTGTGGCAAACCAGCCCGCCGCCCGACACCGCAAACCAGATCTTGAGATGGCGATGGTTGTTCCAGGCCAGCGTCGCGACCCGATCCCCCATCTTGAGCCCCAGCGTGCCGAGCGCCGAGGCAAGCTTGCGCGACGCGGCGGCCACCTCGCCCCAATTGGTGCGGTTGATCTCGCCAGTGGTTTCGCGCGAAACGATTTCGGTATCGGCGTGGTTCTTGCCAGCGTGAACGATCAGATCACTGATCAAGAGTTCTTTACGCATCATAAGACCGAGCATGGTCCGTCCTCCCAAAATATCTGAGCAGATGTTAGGTTGATCCGCGCCGCCTGAACAGCGCGGATCAAACGCTTTACGCTGCGTATTCGGCCTTGATCATATCGGCGCATTTCTCGCCGATCATGATCGAAGGGGCGTTGGTGTTGCCCGAGACCAGAAGCGGCATGATCGAGGCATCGGCGACGCGCAGACCCTCGAGACCGCGCACCTTGAGCGTGGGATCCACCACAGCCAAATCATCCACACCCATCTTACAGGTGCCCACCGGATGGTAGACCGTGTCCGAACGGTTACGCAGGACCTGTTCCCACTCTTTGTCAGTCATGTTGTCATGAAGGCCAAACAGCTCTTTGTGGCGGTATTTCTTCAGCGCCGGAGCCTGCAGAACAGCGCGGGTCATCTTGGCGCCCTTCATCAGCGTCTTCATGTCGCGGTCATCCGACAAGAACTTGGGGTCGATACCAGGGGCGTCCATCGGATCGGCCGACTTGAGGAAGACCTCGCCGCGCGAATAGGGGCGCAGCACGCAGACGTGGCAGGAATAGCCATGACCGGGGTGCAGTTTGCGCGCGTGGTCATCCACAATCGAAATCACAAAGTGCGTCTGCACGTCGGGGCGATCAAGCGCGGGATCGGTTTTGAAGAAACTGCCCGATTCAGCGATCGTCGAGGCAACCATCGAGTTGCCGTGCTTGCGCCACTTGAGGATCTCGCCCATCAGCTTCAAGCCGGCGCGCAGGCCAAGACCGATATTGTCGCGGTCTTTGGTCTTGTATCCCATGATAAAGTCGATGTGGTCTTGCAGGTTCTGGCCGACACCCGGCAGATCATGCACCATCTTGATGCCGTGACGGGTAATATCTTGCGGGCGACCCACCCCCGAAAGCATCAGCAATTGCGGAGACTGGAAGGCGCCCGAACTCAGAATGACCTCTTTCTTGGCGCGGACTTCTTTGACGTCGCGGCCCTGACGATATTGCACACCAACGGCACGCTTACCCTCGAACAGGATCTTGCTGGCCCGCGCCTTGGTGATGACCGTCAGGTTCGGACGCTGATCCATCACAGGGTGCAGATAGGCCGCAGCCGCCGAACACCGCTCGCCGTTGCGCGCGCTGTCGTGGAAAATCGTCGTCTGGAAATAACCTGCGCCCTCGTTGTCGCCGGCGTTAAAATCCTCGGTGCGGCGCATCTGCATCTCGCCCGATGCCTCGATAAAGGCTTCGGTGATCGGACGCGGTGCCTTCTGGTCTGAAACCTGCAACGGTCCCTTGCCGCCATGCGCCGCGCTCTCGCCACGCACGTTGTTCTCGGCTTTCTTGAAGTAGGGCAGAACATCGTCCCAACCCCAGCCGTCGCAACCCAGATCGCGCCAGCTGTCATAATCCTGCTTTTGACCGCGGATGTAGAGCATCGCGTTGATCGCCGACGAACCGCCAAGCGCGCGACCGCGCGGCTGATAGCCGATGCGGCCATTCAGGCCCGGCTGCGGGGTGGTCTTGAACGCCCAGTTGTTGATCTTGCCAATGCCGGGAAGCATGGCGACCACGCCGATTGGCGTGCGGATCAAAATGTCCTTGCCGCTGCCACCGGCCTCGAGAAGGCATACCGAAACCTTGGGGTCTTCGGTCAGCCGCGAGGCAATGGTGGCACCGGCGGAACCGCCGCCGACGATCACGAAATCATAGTCCATTTGTCACTCCCTGACAGCTATGGCGGCAGATTCGCTCTCCCGACGAATCCCGCAAACTCTTCCGGTAAAACTGAACAATATCTTTGGACATCCGTCCAGTTTTTTTGTTTCATCCGAGTCGCTCGTCAAGTTTGGCGAGATTCGCTGCGGTAGGGAGACCCGCGCCGGATCGATCATCAGGGAGACAAAAATGCATTACAAAACCTTGAAAGCACTGGCTTTCACGACTGCTCTGGTCACTGTCGGCGCCGCCGCCAGCGCCGAGACCACGCTCAAGATCGCCTCGGTCGCGCCGACCGCCTCGCCTTGGGGCCAGTGGGTCACGCAGGTCTCGCAGGCCATCACCGAGGCCTCGGGCGGTGAATTGAAATTCGAACTTCTGCTCGACGCACAGGCTGGCGACGAACAAACCATCATCCGTCAGGCAACACGTGGCCGCATCGACATGGCCTTTGTTTCCAACAGCGCGCTTTCCCTGATTGTGCCCGAGGCTTCGGTGATGGGCGCGCCCTATCTTTTCGACAGCATCGATCAGGGCAGCTGCGTCATTCACGAACACCTGACCGACACGCTGGGCCAGTTGATGACCGACGCCGGTCTGCATTCGCTGACATGGATGGAAGTTGGCAACAACGTGGTGTTTTCCAAGACACCGGTCGCCGTTCCGGCTGACATGGAAGGCATGAAAGTCCGCGTGGCGCCCACCGTTTCCGACAATGCCTATGCCACCGCCCTGCACATCGCCGGCGTGCCGATGGGGACGTCGGATACCATCCCTGCCCTGCAGACCGGCGCGGTTGATGGCGCTTGGTTCCCGACCGTCTTCGGCATTGCCATCGGCACCTTCAAGGTCGCGCCGAATGTCACCGTGACCAACCATTCGCGTCTCGTTGGCACTCTGGCCATCTCGCAAGAAGTCTGGGACGGGCTGACCGCACAAGAGCAAGAGTGGCTTGGCGCGTTCACGCAGGCAGGCCCCGCGATGACCCAGGCCGTTCTGGGTGCCGAAGGCGCGCTGTTGGGCCAGATCGCGGGCGCGGGTGTTCCCGTGCATTACCTGACCCCGGAAGAAGAAGCGCTGTGGCGTGCTTCGGGCGAGGGCGTTGAAGCCCAGATCATCGCCGAGGCTGGCGGCAAGTCGCAAGAAGTGGCTGATGCGCTGGACGCGGCCAAGCTGGCCTGCGCCAATTAAGGGGCTGAAACCATGACCCGATTGCTGGCACTGCTGGCGCGGGTAGAGGGATTTGTCGCGGTCACCGCCTACGCGGTGACCTGCGGCCTCCTTCTGGCCGACGTCTTTTCGCGCGAGGTCTATGCGCAATCCATCTGGGGCGCGCAAAAATTCGCTGTCTTCGGCACCATCATTGCCGGCATTCTGGGTATGAGCATCGCGGTGGGCAACAATGCCCACCTGCGGGCGACTTTCGCGGACAGGGTTTTGCCTTGGCCGTGGATCGAACGTCTGGGCGATCTGATTTCGGCGGCGATCTTTGCCACGCTGGCGTGGTATGCCGCCGATTTCGTTGCCGAGGCCATCAAGTTTTCGGACCGGGCAGAGGTGGTGAACATCCCGCTTTGGTATTTCGAGGTGGTCTTCCCCTACGCCTTTGGCTCGGCCGGGTTGCGCCATCTGGTCTTCGCACTGCAACCCGCCGCCAAACCTAGCGCCGCAGGAGAGGCATAAGCCATGGAAACCATTGGTCTTATAGTGCTTTTTGCAGGCCTGCTGGCCCTGCGCCAAAGCGTGATCCTGATCCTTCTGGCCTGCACGGCCTATGTCCATCTGGTCTTTGGCGACGGCAAGATCATTTACCTGATCGAAGACATCTGGACGGCCATGGACAATCAGGTCCTGTTGGCGATCCCCATGTTCATCATCGCCGGCAATATCATGAGCCGCGGTGCCATCGCACAGCGCCTGATCGACATCATCCGCGCCGCGACCGAATGGCTGCCCGGCGGCATGGGTCTGGCCACGATTGTCAGTTGCGCAGCCTTTGCGGCGATCTCCGGTTCATCCTCGGCGACGCTCTTGGCCGTGGGTTCGGTCATGTATCCCGCACTCAAGCGCGCCGGCTACACAGACAATTTTGCGCTGGGCGCGGTCACGTCCGCAGGGACGTTGGGCATCATCATTCCACCGTCTATCCCCTTGATCATATACGGTATTGTTACCGAAACCTCGATCGTGGACCTGTTCTTGGCCGGTGTCATTCCGGGCATATTGCTAACCGCGATGCTCGGGCTTTACGCCATCTGGTCCAATCGCAAGGTTGCCCGCACGCGGTTCTCGGCCACCAAATTGATCGGCGCCCTTCGCGCGGGCATCTGGTCTGCGGCGCTGCCTGTCATCATGCTTGGCGGTATCTATACCGGCTACTTCTCACCGACCGAGGCTGCGGCGGTCGCCGTTGGTTACGCGCTTCTGGTCGAGGTGTTGATCCATCGTGAATTGCGCCTGCGCGATTTCTACAGCATCGGGCTGCAGACCGCGCAGATGCTGGGCACGCTTTTCCCGATCGTGGCCGTTGCCCTGTCAATCAAGACCCTTCTGGCGATCGAGGGGGTGCCGCAGGCCTTTGCCCTCTGGCTAGAAGGCGCGGTCAGCAACAAGATTGTGTTCCTGCTGGCGGTGAACGTGGCGCTGCTGGTCGTCGGCTGCCTGCTGGACGTGATCTCGGCGATCCTTTTGCTGGCGCCGATCCTGTTTGTCGCCGCCCAGCACTTTGGCATCAATCCGGTGCATTTCGGCATCATCATGATCGTCAACCTCGAGATCGGGCTGCTGACACCTCCGGTCGGGCTCAACCTGCTGGTGGCGATGACCGCGTTTCGCGAGAACTTTGGCAAGGTCGTGCGATCGGTCCTGCCCTTCATCGCCATCATGATCGTGGCGCTCGCCGCCATCACCTTTATTCCCGAGCTTTCGCTCTTCCTCCTCCAATAAAGGAAAAGCCATGACTTTTCAGCCTGCTTCACCCCATACCGCCGCACTGAACCGCGCGCTTCTCGATCTGCTGGATTTTGGCGACGAGCGCGATTTCGACGAGGCCACCCGCGGTCATGTCGCAAGCCTCGACGACAGTTGCATCCGCGATGCGCAGGGCAAGAAGGTCTTTGACATGAAGGACTGGGACTTCATCCAAGGCGATGCGCCCGACAGCGTGAACCCCAGTCTCTGGCGGCAGGCCAAACTGAATGTCGCATCGGGGCTTTTCACCATTCATCCGCGCATCCATCAGGTACGCGGCCATGACGTGTCAAACATGACCCTGATCGCGGGCGATACCGGCTGGATCGTGATCGACCCGCTTTTGTCGGTCGAAACCGCGCGGGCCTCGCTTGATCTAGCCAATCGCCATTTGGGCGAACGCCCTGTCGTCGCTGTGATCTACACACATACCCATGCCGACCATTTCGGCGGTGTGCGCGGCGTGGTGGACGAGGCCGATGTCAAAGCAGGTCGCGTGCCGATCATCGCGCCGGACCAGTTCATGGAATATGCCATCTCGGAAAACGTCTTGGCCGGTAACGCCATGAGCCGCCGTGCCCGATACCAATTCGGCGCGGACCTGAAACCGGGCATCCATAGCCATGTCTGCTGCGGTCTGGGCAAGGGGCTGTCCAAGGGGCGGATCAGCCTGATCCCACCCACCGACCTCATCATGGCCACCGGCGACAAGCGCGTGGTGGACGGGGTCGAGATCGAGTTCCAGATGGCGGCCGGGTCCGAGGCGCCGGCCGAGTTCATGTTCTACTTCCCCCAGTTCCGCGCCCTTTGCGCGTCGGAAGTGACCAGCCACAACATGCACAATATCCTGACGCCGCGTGGCGCCGAATGCCGCAACGCGCTGGGGTGGTCGAAATATATCGACGAGACCATCGACCTCTATGCAGACCGCACGGACCTGCTTTTTGCCTGCCACCATTGGCCGACTTGGGGCCAAGAGCGCGTCAAGGGCTTTTTGGTGCGCCAGCGGGATCTTTACCGTTTCATACATGATGAAACGCTGCGGCTGGCCAACCATGGCTATACCATCCACGAGATCCCCGACATGGTCGAACTGCCGCCCGCGCTGGCGCATGATTTTTCGTGCCGCGGTTACTACGGCACGCTGCGCCACAACATCAAGGCGGTCTATCAGTTCTATCTTGGCTGGTGGGACGGCAATCCCGCGACCTATCACAACCTTCCCCCCGTCGAGAGCGGCAAGCGGCTGGTGCGCGCTATGGGCGGTGCCGCGGCGGTTCTGGCCGAGGGCCAGCGCGCGATGGACGAAGGCGATTACCGTTGGGCGGTCGAGCTTTTGAACAAGCTGGTCTTTGCCGAACCGGACAACAAGGCTGGCCGTGAACTGCAGGCCCGCGCGCTCGAGCAGCTGGGCTACCAATCCGAAGGCGGCACATGGCGCAACATCTTCCTGCTCGGTGCGCAGGAATTGCGCCAAGGCGTTGATCGCAGTCAAGAAATCAACACCGCCAATCCCGATGTGATCTTCAACATGGGTGTGCCCTTGATGCTCGATTTTCTCGGCGTCAAATTCAACCACAGCAAGGTCAGCCGCGACTTTGATGTGCGGCTGTCGTTCACCGATACCGGAGAAAGCTATCTGTTGCAGGCGGCCAATGGTGTCCTGTCCAACAGTCGCGGCCGCGGCGGTGAGGCGGGGCTGACGCTAAACCTGACCGAACGCGCGTTCTTCATGCTTTTGGGCAAAGCCGCGGATGTGCCGACCCTGATGGGTCAGGGCATTCTGGCCATCGAAGGCGATATGAGCATTCTGGGCGAGTTGTTCGGCGCCATGGATGATTTTGACCCGCATTTCGAAATCGTCGCCCCTTAGGCCCGCGTCACCGCTGGACCCCTGCCATCAGGTTCATGATCGGCGGGGGTCCTAGCGGGTCAGGCTGTCCAGCAGGCGCGCCATCATCCGGTCGGCCGCATCCAGCTGCGTGCGTTCGATATATTCGTCGGGCCTATGTCCCTGCGCCATATCGCCCGGTCCACAAACGATGGACGCAATGCCCGCCTGCGCAAAATATCCGGCCTCGGTGCCGTAGCCCACGCGGGTCAGGGCGGCCTTTGGCAAAAGACGCCTCATGAACGCCACCTGTGCATCATCCTCGGGCGTCGAAAGCCCCGGATAGGCGTTCAGTCGCTCGATGCGAATGCCCGCCTCGGGGAAGGCCCCTAGATAAGGGGCCACCAGCGCCGTCGCCGCGTCCGCGATTGCCCTGTCGATCCGCAGGGGATCCTCGGCATCGGGATAGCGGTATTCGAAATCCACCGTGGCCATATCCGGCACGATATTCAGGGCCTGCCCGCCCTCGATGCGGCCCGCGTGGATAGTGGCATAGGGGATGTCATAGCCCGCGTCGCGCGCGCCATCGGTTTCAAGCGCCGTCTGGATGCCCCTGAGCGCCTGCACGAATTCAGCCGCAAGATGGATCGCGTTCAGATAATCCGGTGCCATGGCCGAGTGCCCCGCCCTGCCCCCGCATGTCGCGCGAAAGGCGGCCTTGCCCTTGTGGCCAAGGGCCAATTGCATCGACGTCGGCTCGCCCACGATCGCCAAGCGGGGCTGGCCAATGGTTGTCGCCAGATGGGGCAGCATCTGCGGGATCCCCAGACAACCGACCTCTTCATCCCAAGACAGGGCCAGCATCAGGGGTTCGGCCAGATCACGGGTCCGGGCGGCCTCGGCCATGGCCAAAGCGGCCGCCAGAAAGCCCTTCATATCCGTGGTGCCGCGCCCGTAGAGCCGCCCGCCGGTCGCGCGCAGAACAAAGGGGTCAACGCTCCATGCCTGTCCTGCCACGGGGACCACATCGCTATGGGCGGAAAGCAGCACCCCACCCGCGCCTTGCGGCCCGCGCCGCGCGAAAAGCCCAGCCTTTTCGCCACCCTTCGCCATAATCCGATGGGTCGCAAAGCCCGCTATGGTCAAAAGCGCCTCGACATAGTCGATCAGGGCAAGGTTCGAGGCGCTGCTGACAGTGGGAAAGGCGATCAGCCGGTCAAGGATCTCAAGCGTGCGGCTCATGTCATGCCCTGCTCTGCGGTCGAGGTTGCGCGATCATCTGCCGCAATCAGGGCCAAACGGACCCCGTCTATTC